>DDBP01000123.1 GCA_002332795.1 Anaerolineales bacterium UBA2029
GGCGCGACCAGGGTCGCGTAGCTGAAGGTTTCCAGCGCTTCGGCCCAGGCGCGGCATTGGTTCTCGAAGTAATGGCCATCGGGACGGGTCGCCGCCCAGACCAGATGCAGCAGGCCGGGCAGGTCGGTGAAGGTGAAGCCAACCCAGGCCGCGGCCAGCGCGCCCATATAGAGCGACCCCTCCACACCGACGTTGAAGATGCCCGCCCGGAAGGCGATCGCCGTGCCCAGGCCGGTGAAGATCAACGGGGTTGCTGCCAGCAGCGAATTGGCGCGGGCGCGCGGCGTGCCCAGACCCCATTCGAACAGCACGCGGTACGTATTCAGCGCGTCCTTGCCGGAGAGTTCCAGGACGATGCCGCCAGCGATCAGCGCCAGTTCGAGGGTGATCACCACCCGCGCCACGTTGTTGATCAGCGCCGTCAGCGTCTCGATCCAGCCGCGCTCGGTGAACTCCGCCCCGCAATGGCCACAGGCAGCGGCGGTCGCCGTCGAAAGTGCTCCGCAGCGCCCACAGCGCCGGTCGAGGAGCGGCACCAGGGCGAACCACAGCAGGGCCAGCAGCAATAGCCCGCCAGCGCCGCCCGTCAGCAGACCGGCCAGCGCACCCGTCCACCAGCGGCGGTTGCGGCTGCTCACCAGCGCCGCCGTCAGCGCCGCCCCAATCACTCCCCAGGCCAGCACGCCCCACCACAACGTCCCCGATCCGCCCAGGAACGGGGCAATCACCCAATAGGGGAGCGGCGTGCTCTGTCCTCTCATAGTCTCATCCTCGTCATCCGTGCGCCACGCTCTCCGCTTCGGCGGCGGCGCTCCGCCCGGCCATCAACAGGCCCAGGCGCTCCCGCGTGGCGGTTTCGGGCGTCAGTTCGCCCACCAGTTGACCTTCGAAAATGACCAGCAGACGGTCGGCCAGCGCCAGCAACTCGTCCAGGTCTGCCGAAATGAGCAGGATGCCCGTCCCGGCCTGACGCAACCGCAACAATTCCTCGTGCACGAACTGCGTCGCGCCCACATCCAGCCCGCGCGTAGGCTGTGCTGCAATGAGCACGCGCGGCACTTCGGCCAGTTCGCGGGCGACGACCACCTTCTGCGCGTTGCCGCCCGAAAGCGTGCGGACGCGCACGTTCGGCCCACGCACACGAATATCGAACTGCCGGATGGCCTGCTGTGCAAAAGCATGCATCGGGCGCAGCGCCAGGATGCCGCGCCGCGAATAGGGCGGGCGGTGATAGCGCGTGGCGACCAGGTTTTCCGTCAGCGTCGAGGGAGCGCTCAGGCCCTGGCGCGTGCGGTCTTCGGGGATGATGGCCATGCCCAGCGACCGCCGCTGTCGGTTGCCCGCCTCGGTCACCGGCTGATGCGCCAGCACGATCTCGCCAGACTGCGGCGCGCGCAGGCCCACCAGCGCCTCGACCAGTTCGCGCTGCCCGTTGCCTTCCACCCCGGCCAGCCCGACGATCTCACCGGCGTGCACGGTGAAGCTGACGCCGCGCACGGCGGGCAGGTCGCGGTCGTCGCGCACGTGCAGATCGTGTACCAGCAACACCGGCTCGCCCGGCGGTTGCGCCGTTGTGCGGCGCACCACTTCCAGTTCGCGCCCCACCATCATGCGGGCGATGGCCTCTGGCTGCGTCTCGGATACGCGCACCGTCCCCACCACGCGCCCGCGCCGCAATACCGTCGCCCGGTCGCAGATGGCCATCACTTCGCGCAGCTTGTGCGTGATGAGGATGGCCGTGCGCCCTTCGGCGACCAGACGCCGCAACACGGCGAACAGGTCGTCCACTTCCTGGGGAGTCAGCACGGCGGACGGTTCGTCGAGGATGAGCAGGCGAGCGTCGCGATAGAGCAGCTTGAGAATCTCCACGCGCTGCTGCTCGCCCACTGAAAGATCGGCCACCACCGCCGTCGGATCAACGCGCAGCCCGAATTGCTCCGAAAGCGCGCGCACCCGTTCGATCATGGCCGCGCGGTCTACGAATGGTCCGCGACGCGGTTCGTGGCCCAGCGCCACGTTTTCGGCTACGGTCATGGAAGGCACCAGCTCGAAGTGTTGATGCACCATATCTATGCCCAGGCGAATCGCGGCCTGCGGATTGGGGATGTGCACCGGCTCCCCGCGCAGGTAAATCTGCCCGGCGTCGGCCTTCTCCATGCCGTAGAGGATTTTCATCAGAGTGGATTTCCCGGCACCGTTTTCCCCCACCAGGGCGTGTATTTCGCCTTCCTCGACCTCGAAATCAATGCCGTCGTTGGCCACCACGCCGGGGTAATATTTGGTGATGCCGGTCATGCGCAGGTAGGTCATAGCCATGCATCCGAAAAGAAGCGGTAGGGGAGAGACTCCCCTACCGCGCCGCCACGACGGGCGTTACTCGCCAAAGACCGCTTTCTGCAATGCCGCCACACCCTCGCAGGTCGGGTTCTGATCCACCAGGGCGAAGGTGTCAGCATCCAGCTTGCGGATGTCCACCACCTGCAGCGTCCCATCCAGGATGGCCTGACGGGCTTCCTCCACGCGGTCGAGATACTCACGCGGGATCAGGTGACGGGTGTACTTCATCTCCGACAGCCCTACGCCATCCACGTCCAGGCCAAACTGCAGCGTCGTGCCGCCCTGCAGCTTGCCCTCGACGCCCATCTTGATCGTCTCGTAGACGGCGACGTCCACGCGCTTGAGCATGCTGGTCAGCACGTTGCCGGGGGCCAGGTAGTCCTGGTCGCTGTCCACGCCGATGGCGAAGAAGTTCTTGTCCTTGGCGGCCTCGATGACACCCGCGCCGGTGCCACCCGCCACCTGGAAGACCACGTCCGCGCCCTGCTCGTACATGGCCAGCGCCATCTCGCGACCCTTGGCCGGATCGCCGAAGTCATTGGAGTAGGCCATCAGCACTTTCACGTCGGGGTTGGCCGCGCACGCGCCCTGCAGATAGCCGTAGAGGAAGACGTCAATGCCGCTGGACTTGACACCGCCGATGACACCGATCACCGCTTCGGGGTTGGTCTGCTCGATGGTCGGATCGGTCGTCACCAGGCCCGCCAGCAACCCCGCCAGGTACGAGCCGGTGTGTTCGTCGAACAGGATCGAGACCACGTTGGGCTGATCCACCACCGTATTGACGATGGCGAAGGTCGTATCCGGATAGTCCGGCGCGATGCGGGCGAGCGGCTCGAAGTGACTGAACTCCAGGGTAATCACCAGGTCGAAGCCCGCTTCCGCCGCCGTGCGCAGCAATTGCTCGCCCTCGCCCACCGGGTCGGGCGATTCGATGTCGAGCACCTCGACGCCCAGTTCAGAAGCGGCCAGCGTCAGGCCGGCGAAGGCGGAGTCGTTGTAGGAGCGGTCGCCCAGGCCACCCTGAGCGATGATCAACGCCACGCGATACTTATCCTGAGCTTTGACGCCAGGGGCTGCGAAGCCTGCCGACAACGCCAAGACTATTACCAGGCCGAACACCACCAGTTTGCGCATCATCTCTTCTCCTTGCTAAGAGGCCCCATGAGAACGAATGGTCAACAGAAGACGTAGAGAGCAGACACCGGTTTATCGGTCAGAGGCAAACTTCGTTTGGACCTCCTTTCTGCCAGATTGGGGGATCGTGGTACTACGAAGATATGCTGGCCGCTCAACGGCGCAGATGAATAGTATAGCGGTAGAAATCGGCGCGGTACAAAGCCGTCACGGTTTCCACCGGCACATGATGCCGATCCCGCGTGATGCGCGTCACCTTGAGCAGAGGAGCGCCGCGTGGCACCTGCAGCAGTTCGCCGGTGGTGGCATCGGCGATCACCGCCTCCAGCGTCTCGTCGGCCTCGGACAGTTCGAAACCGCGCTGCTCCAGCAAGGCGTAGAGCGATCCGCCGGCGTCCAGTTCCGCACGGGTGAGGTCCAGGCAGTTCACATAGGCATCGTGCAGGGCCACCGGTCGCCCTTCCACCAGGCGCAGACGGCGCACGTGCAGCACCGCCGCTCCCGGCTCCAGGCGCAGATTCGCGGCGACCTGATCGGGCGCGGCTTCTACCTCGAAGACCAGCGTATGCGAAGAGGGATTGAGACCGCGGGCGCGCATATCTTCGGAGAAGCTTTCCAGCCGATGCAGCGTGTGTTCCAGCGGGCGGGGGATGACGAACGTGCCACGTCCTTTTTCGCGGTAGATCAACCCCTTGTTGACCAACTGCGTCATGGCCTGGCGCACCGTCATCACACTGATATCCAGCCGGGCCGCCAGCATGGTTTCGGAGGGGAGCGGTTCGCTGGGCCGCCAGGTGCCGTTGACGATCAGGTTTTCGAGCTGTCGCTGCAACTGCTGGTAGATGGGGACAGAGGAGTCCTTGGCAATGCGGAGTTGGGCAAGGATTCGGTCGCTCATGGCAGGTCTCGCAAATCTCTAGTTCTCTATATATATTTGATTATGCGCTTCTTCGCTCACGTTGTCAAGCAACTCGCGCGTCACAACGAAACTGCCGGGCGTGACACCCGGCAGTCCCTGATAATGCACCGCGATTCGTGCTGCACCCGGCCTTGCTAACCCACGTAGCTCCCCGCTAGAGCCTCCCCCACACTTGGCGGTACAGCCGCATCGCCTGCAAGCCCGGATCATGTGATCCGAAGTTGTTTCCATTATAATAGAACTTCTGGAATCAATATCTGAAGAAATTGTGAAAACGAACCAAACAGAACGTCTTTTCCTCAATGGCGCCCTGTTTCTCCTGGAGCGGCCACAATTCCCCTTGTCAAGCCCTACGCCGTGTGCTAAAATTCGCCATGCCGATGGGGGATAGTTTAATCGGCAGAACAGCGGACTCTGGATCCGTCAGTCCTGGTTCAAGTCCAGGTCCCCCAGCCTGATGAACGCCCGCCCTGTAATTTCCGGCGGGCGTTGTTTTTTCGGATGCACTCACCTGGTGCGTTAGAATCGGCACGCTGTTGAGCGAGGGAAAGCATCCCGCATGGGCATCAAACTGGACTGGCAGGTCGAAGCCGAGCAGACGCGCATCCGCGCCACCGAAGACCCCGCCGCACTGCGCCGTCGGCAGCAAGCCCGGCGGCAATTCGCCCTGCTCCTGCTGACCCTGACGGCGCTGGTCGCGCTGGCCGGGGCGCTCGTCTTCTGGCGCTTGAAACGTGTGGACGAGCAACTCCGCCGCGACCTGCTGGACACCGTCGCCGTCGAGGTCACGGCGCTGCGCCTGGGCAACTATGCCAACTACATGGCGATTCAGCGCAGCGCCAGCGACGCCTTTTTGCTCGAACAGAGTCAGCGCTTCGAAGACTATCAGACGCTCAAGGCCACGCACCGCGTCTCGCTGGAAGGGAAGGTCGTCAGCGTCGCCATAGACGATCAACGCGCCCGCGTCGTGCTCGAAGAAGTGATTGACGGCGTGCCCTATCACGTCGTGTGGTTCTACTGGCACTACGAAGACGGCGCGGCCAGCGGTCAGGGGGGCTGGCGACACGTGCCGGACGATCTCACCTTTTGGGGCGAGGAGCGCACCCTGCAAGGCGATCACGCCCGCATTCGCTATCGTGCCCTCGACGAAGCGCTGGCTCAGGCCCTGCTGACCCGTCTGGAAAGCTGGTGGGTGCAGGGCTGCGCGACTCTGGTCTGCAGCACCTTTCCCCCACCCATTACCGTAGAGATCGTGCCAGAGCGCCCCAAGACGGTGACCTGGGCTGCGCACGACCCCTGGCTGCTGCGCGTCTCATCGCCGCTGGTGGGGCGCGCGCGCGCCGACACGCCCCTGTCGCCCGACCTGGCGCAGGAAATCGCCGCACAACTGGCCGCCCGGCTGGTGCGTTACGTCACCGGGGAGAGTGCGCCCCCCTTCTACAGCGACACCACCTGGTTGCAGGGGCAACTGGCCGGCTGGCTGGCCGCGCAGATGGACGGACGACCGGCGGGCGCGCCCGCTTTCGTGCGTTCGCTCATCGCTCAGTATGGGCCGGATGCTCCGCTGACCCTGCTCGCCGCGCTCTCCGTGCCGACGACCCTCGATCACGCCCTAACGCCCCTGACCGGCGTCGGGCTGCCGCTGCTCACCATCGAGCAGCTCAACGCGCTGGATTGGCGCGACTTCTTCCAGTGGCGGCTGGCGCTGGAACCACAGTTGCTGGTTCAGCCTAACAGCAGCGGCGCATTCCTGGCGCTCTACGATCTGCAGAACACCGCCGCGTCCAGCGAAGCGTCGGTGCGGCTGGAGAGTCCGGCCTACGCTGCGCAGGCCGTGCCGCAGGTGGTGACAGTCGTCATCGGGCGCGACGAAGCGTCGCAGACTTACGCCTACGTGGAGACCACGCGGGTCGAGGATGGCGTCACCATCCCCGGCGGCACAGTCATCTGGCGGCTTGCCGAGGGCACGTGGAAGCGGTTAAATTAGGGCGCGCAATGAATAATCAGGTAGATGCCAATGATCACCCATCCTCTGGCCGAAGTCTTTGGCTTCCCATTCAACCATCATAGCGAACGAGCAGAGCGCTATCGGCGAAACCGTCTTTGTCCCTACAACAATAATGTTGCCAACTGCACAAAGGATAAGGCTAATGATCCCCTGGGCGTCTGTAGCATCTTTGAAGCCGACGGCAGCATTGCCATCACATGTCCTATACGTTTTCGACAGGACTGGCTGATCACAGAGGATGCAGCATCATTTTTCTTTCCCCCTGGCACAACCTGGACATCACTTACCGAAGTACGCCTTAACGATAAGCACGGCAAGTCTGCTGGGAATATCGATCTGGTGCTGGTCTCTTATGACGAGCGGGGCCACATCCTGGACTTCGGCGCGTTGGAAGTACAGGCGGTCTATATCACCGGCAATGTGCGACGCCCTTTCGAGACCTACATGCGTGATCCTATTCGAAATCAGGGGATGAATTGGCTCGCCGAGCCAAACTATCCACGACCGGACTATCTGTCATCATCGCGCAAACGGCTTGTGCCACAATTGATGTATAAGGGGGGCATTCTGAAGTCATGGGGCAAGAAGCAGGCGGTAGCGCTTCACAGAAATTTCTACGCTACTCTTCCCAGCCTTCCTCAGAGCGCTCCTGAGACCGCAGATATCGCGTGGCTTATCTATGACCTGGAATTTGAACCTGAGCAAGAATCATATGTTCTTCGCCTCAAAGATACGGTGTATACTCTTTTTGAAACGGCCATAGAACAAATCACGATCCCCGAACCAGGTTCACTGCACGAGTTCCTGGGCTTCCTGCAAGAAAAACTCGACAGCAAGCTTGGAGATGAAACCAATTCGCCAGATGCTCCGACGTTGGCCGATTTGCTATAGGCAATACTCATGAAGCAATTACACCTACCAGGAATTGTCCCTCCACAACATGTTGTTAATGTTGCCTCAGTAAGACAACTCAGTCCTTTTCGTTATCCTGGCGGCAAAACATGGCTTGTGCCCACTATCCGGCAATGGCTTCTCAGTCTGCCTGCGGAACGCCGTAAAGAATTCGTCGAACCCTTTGCCGGTGGAGCCATCGTGGGATTAAGCGTGGCATTCGAGCAACTTGCCAGCCGCGTCACCCTGGTTGAGCTTGACGAACAAGTGGCAGCAGTATGGAAAGCGATCATCAGCGAGGGTCTTGGTGAGTGGCTCGCTGATCAGATCATTGATCTAAGTTTCTCTCTGGAGACCGTAGAAACTCTGTTGCAGAAGCGCTCCCTTACAATCGGTGAGCAGGCGTTACAGACTATCGTGAAGAATCGGATCAATAGAGGGGGTATCTTGGCTCCTGGTGCGGGCCGAGTCAAGTACGGTGAAAAAGGGCGTGGCATTGCCTCCCGCTGGTATCCCAAGACACTGGCGCGACGGATTCGCGATATCAGCGCCATCAGAGAGCGCTTGCGCTTTATTCACGGGGATGGACTGGACTTTCTCCGTCAGCACACCTTACACCAGGATATGGTTTTCTTTATTGATCCGCCCTATACGGCCTCCAGCAATTGCCCCGGAAAACGCTTGTATACCCATTCCTCTATTGATCACGAACGGCTTTTCGAGCTGGCCGGCCAGCTCGCTGGTGAGTTCCTGATGACCTACAACTTTGATGAGCCAATCGTGGAAATGGCAGAAAGATATCACCTCGATTGGCATATCATCGTTATGAAGAACACGCATCACATCCACAAACGAGAAATGATCATCGGACGTGACCTTGCCTGGTTACGCTGACCGAGATCATTTCCACCAAGTGCGAGGTCCCCAGAATCATTTCACGGCGTACTCGTAGAACCCCCGCCCGCTCTTGCGGCCCAGGTGCCCCGCCGCCACCATCTTGCGTAGCAAGGGGCACGGGCGATACTTGGGATCGCCGAAGCCCTGGTAGAGCACTTCCAGGATACTCAGCACCACGTCCAGCCCGATAAAGTCGGCCAGCGTCAGCGGCCCCATGGGGTGATTGGCGCCCAGCTTCATTACCGTGTCAATCGCTTCTGCCGTGCCCACGCCTTCCATCAGCGCGTAGATCGCCTCGTTGATCATCGGCATCAGGATACGGTTGGCGATGAAGCCTGGATAGTCTGCCGCCTCGACGGGCGTCTTGCCCAGCCGCCGCGCCAGTTCCATGACCGTATCCAGCGTCTCCTGGCTGGTAGTCAGCCCACGGATAATCTCCACCAGTTGCATCAGCGGTACAGGGTTCATGAAGTGCATCCCGATCACGCGGTCGGGGCGCTGCGTCGCCGCGGCGATGGCTGTGATCGAGATCGAAGACGTGTTGGTCGCCAGGATGGCGTGCAGCGGCGTCAGTTCATCCAGCCGAGCGAAGATGTCGCGTTTGAGCGCCACGTCCTCGCTGACCGCCTCGACGACCAGGTCGGCGGTGCGCAGCGCGGCGATATCGGTGGCCGTGCTGATGTTGTCCTGGGCCGCCTGACGCTGCGCGTCGGTCAGCCTGCCCTTGCTGTGCAGCTTCTCGACGCTGGCGGTGATGTCGCGCAGGGCGCGTTCCAGCACCCCCGGCACCACGTCCACCAGCGTCACCCGGTAGCCCTGCACGGCGCATACCTGGGCAATGCCGTGCCCCATCGTCCCGGCTCCCACCACGCCGATGTGTTGAATCTGGTCTACAGACATGATCGCTCTCTCCTCAAAGACGCGCTGTTCAGGTGACGATCCGCCGCATTTCCTCGATCAAGGGGTTGCCCGCGTAGTAGCCGTGATACTTTTCCGGCAGCAACGCGGCGATGGCACACATGATCTGTTCGGTGTACGCTTCCAGTTGGTCGCCGCTGGCCTTCCCCTCCGGCAGGCGGAACGGTTTGCCAAAGCGCGCCACTACTTTGGGCCGAGGGACTTTGAGAATCTTCTCCGTGCCCCACACGCAGGCGGGCAGGATCGGCACGTTGGTCCGTGTGGCGATGAACGCCACGCCAGGGCGTCCCTGGATGAGCGCCCCTACCCGGCTGCGCGTGCCCTCCGGCGCGATACCCAGCGGCACGCCCGCCTTCAGCACGGTGATCGCGTCGCGCAGGGCGCGCCGGTCGGCGGAGAACTGCTCGACCCAGATCAGCGGGTAGAGCCGGAAGAGCGGCTCCAGGCGCGTACCTTTGTACTTGCGGGCAGCCAGGCCCACTGTGCCGAACGGGATAGCGTAGTTGATCGCCGGGATGTCCCAGAAGCTCATGTGATTGGAGACAATGATATAGGGCGGATCGGGGATGTTTTCCCTGCCGATGATCTCGTAGCGTGCCACCAGGAACAGCAGAAAGCGTGTGAAGGGCTTGGCCCAGCGCGACTCGCGCGTGGCAGGCCAATCGGGAGGGTAATCTTGCGGAACCGGCCTGGGCATGAATACCTCCTGCCTGTGCGACTGCTGCCAGCATACCCAAGCCCCCGCCGCCCTGCAAGATCGGCAGGGTACATTCGATGGGGAGCGGATTTCACCATAGTGCCATTCCACATAGAAAGAACCGCCGATTTGATGTATCGTTAGGGCGCACATCTGCACCGCGAGGAGCCTATGACCATCCCATCGCTCGCTGGCACCGACGCCTGGCCCGCAGTCACCCCCGACGACGTTGACCTGGACGCCGACCTGCTCGAAGCGGCACACCGTTACCTGCGCGAGCACGTCCCGCATATGGACAGCCTGCTGATCATCCGGCACGGTGCACTGGCCTTCGAGCGTTACATGCGTGGCATGACCCCCGACCGTCCCCACAACCTCAAGTCGGCCACCAAGAGCATCACGTCGCTGCTGGTGGGCATCGCCCTGGCGACCGGCGACCTGGGAGGCCTGGATGAGCCGCTGGGCTACATCCTGCCGGAGCTGTTCGCCAGCGTAGACGAACGGGCCAAGCGCGAGATCACCATCCGGCACCTGCTGACCATGCGCTCCGGCCTGGCCTGGGATGAATACGGCGCGAGCGCCATCGCCATGACCGCCAGCCCCGACTGGGTGCGTTATGTGCTGGAGCGTCCGTTGGCGCACGCGCCCGGAACGCATTTCAACTACAGCACTGGCGACACGCATCTGCTGGCGGCGGCCCTGCAGAAGCTCACCGGCATGAGCCTGAGCGAATACGCCGCGCTCTACCTGTTCGGCCCGCTGGGAATTACCCGCTACACCTGGCCCGCCGACCCCCAGGGCGTGACCATCGGCGGGGCGGAACTGTCGCTGACTCCGCGCGATCTGGCCCGCATCGGCTATCTGGCCCTGCGCGGCGGGTTGTGGAGAGACGAAGCCCTGGTGCCCGTCCACTGGATCGCCGAGTCACACCGATCCCATGTGGCCCTGTCAACGGGCGATAGTTGCGCCGGGCTGGGCTACGGCTATCTGTGGTGGGTGCGCCCCCAGGGGGGCTACGACAGCGCGCTGGCGGTCGGCTACGGCGGGCAATTCGCCATCGTCGTGCCCGCGCTCGACCTGCTGGTGGTGATGACCGGCGACCTGTCCGACGTGCCGCCCACTTTCCGCAACAATCAGATGTTGTGCGGCTTTAACCTGGTGGAAGATTTCATCGTCCCGGCTGCGCTGGCCCGCGCCTGATCCTCTGGAGGTATATCCATGAACACCTTCTCCGACAAAGCCGATCTGCTGGATGCCATCGCCAGCGCTCGCGCCGCCCTTGAGAGCGCGCTGGCCCGCCTGGACGACCGGACGCTGACCGCGACGGTCATCGCCGGCGAATGGACGGGCAAGGACATCATGACTCACGTAGCGGATTGGGAGCGCCGCTTCCTGCGCTGGGTGGAGATCGGGCGGCGCGGCGAAATTCCACAACGACCGGAACCAGGGATAAGCTGGGCCGAGGAAGACCGGCTCAACCAGAGCGTCGTCGAACGCGGACGCGCCCGCTCGCTGGACGAAGTGCGCGCTGAGTTCGCCGCCGCCCATCGCGCCATCTGGCAGGCGCTCGTCGCCATGAGCGAGGACGAGCTGCTCGCGCCCGGTTACTACCCCTGGACGGGCGACGAACCGCTGGCACAGATCGCCTGGGGCGTCACCGGCGATCACTACGCGGGTCACACGGCAGACATCCGGGCCTGGCTCACACAACATCCCCCTCAGACAGGCAATCACGCCTGATCTGGCCAGAAGCCCTGTCCTCGAATGAACTCATAAAAAGCCTGTGAAAAAAAATCGTTCCCCTCTGTGAAACGGTGTACAGTGAGGATAGCTTGTTCGTTGTTCATACCGATACACAGAGGAGGATTGGGCTTCATGCGCAAAATGTTCTTGCTCACCCTGATCCTGGCCCTGCTCATAGGGCTGCTTCCCACGACCGCCCAGGCAGTGAGCGATTTGTTCACTTTCGACAGCCTGGACTACGCCGCCTGTACCCCTGGCGACTATGCGGTCGTCTCGTTCACCTATACCATTCCGGGTGAAGGGTACTATCTCCACTACTGGACGCTGACCAACCAGCGCACCGGCAGTTTTACCGAACTGACTGTCGGCCCGCTCATGGGAGGTGAGGTAGTACACAACTATTCCATCCTGCCCGTGCCCGACGATGTACAGACAGGGGATACGCTGGTCTTGCAGGTAGATACCATCGTGGGGGAACTTCCTGCCGGGCCAAAGCTCGCTCCGCCGGCTGGCACAGTCCTTGAGACTGACATCCTTACCTGGACGTGCGGCTCGGTCGCGGGCTGCGATGTGCTGATCAACATTCCCAGCACGGCGGTGGTCGGTGCCTTCGTCAGCGACGCTCCCACCTACTGGAAGCCCGGCGAACTGACGTCCCCGCTGGTCACCATCCCGGCAGGCAACACTGCCTGGGTGCTCGGCCCGGATAGCACCGGCCAGTACGAGAAGATCATCTGGGTCTGCGACTATCTGTGGGTGCCCGCCAATACCATTGGCCCCAACTATGATGAAGTCTGGCAAGGAAAACCACTGCCCACTGAGCCGGTCGAGTAGCCCTCGCGCGCTCTCTGGCACACGAAAGCCCCGGTCGTGCTGGCCGGGGCTTTTGCCTGTCGCAAGGTCTGCGCAGCGCTACTCCATACGCTCCAGCACGTGCGCGACAGCCGTGCTGCCCAGGCCGCCCAGGTTCAGCGCCAGGCCGAGCCGTGCGCCCGGCACCTGATTGTCGCCCGCCGCGCCGCGCAGTTGCAGCGCCACTTCTACCGCCTGGTAGACGCCCGTCGCTCCAAGGGGGTTGCCGCGCGCCTTCAGCCCGCCGAAGGTGCTGATCGGCAGCCGCCCGCCGCGCTGAATCGCCCCTTCGACCGCCAGCTTCCACCCTGCGCCGCGCGCTGCAAAGCCGATCGCCTCCAGTTGCAGCGCCGTCAGCACGGTGAAGCTGTCGTGCAGCTCCGCCAGGTGCAGATCAGCCGGGCGGATACCCGCCTGTTCATAGGCACGCCCGGCAGCCAGGTTAGCCGCGCGCAGGAAGAGCAGGTCGGGGCGGTTGTGCAACGCCAGCGTGTCGGTCGCTGCCGCGCTACCCTTGATCAACACCGGCTGCGGGACCATATCCAGCGCGGCGCGCGCACGGGTCAGCACCACCGCCGCCGCGCCGTCACCTTCCGGTGCGCTGTCGAACAGGTTGACCGGATCGGCCACGATGGGCGCTTTGGCGAACGCGCCAGGGCGCAGCTTGTTGCGGTACATGGCGTTGGCGTTCAGCGCGCCGTTGGCGTGCGCGTTGATGCTGAATGGCTCGAACTGCTCCAGCGTCACGCCGAACTCGTGCATATAGCGGCGCATGAGCAGCGCGGCCATCGCCGCCGGAGTGCCACCCGGCGTCGCCTCATAGTCGGCGTCCAGGAGGGTGGTCAGCGCGGTCTCGCGCTCGCTGCCGGTGCGATCGGTCGCCTTTTCCACGCCAACCACCAGCACCGTCTCCGCCTGTCCGCTGGCCACCGCCAGATAGCCCTGGCGCAACGCCATCCCACCAGAAGCATCCGCCGCTTCCACGCGCCACGCCTCCACGCCCGACAGTCCGGCAAAGTCGGCGATCAGCGTCCCCAGGTGATTCTGAGCGCTCAGGTTGCCGCCCAACGCATTGCCCACGATGAGAGCGTCCACCCGCTCGATGCCCGCGTCCTGCAGCGCGGCGTGAATCGCGCCCAGCGCCAGTTGCCGCAGGCCCATGTCCCAGTGCTCGCCCACGGGCACCTGCCCCAGGCCGATAATCGCTACGTCGTGCATGGTTTCTCCTCGGTGATCCATGATCAGCGATCAGTTTTCAGTGATCAGTTAGGGGCTGGAGTTCATGGGTTCGGAGTCAGGAGTTTGGAGTCTTGAGTCCGGAGCTAACAGGGTGCACGTCTTGCAGACTCCTGACTCTGAACTCCAGACTCTGAACTCCAGACTCTCAACCTCCTACTCCGCCAGCTTGCCGCGATAGCGCACGTAGAGCGCGTAGTCAATCTCGGTGCGCCGCGCCACGTAGTCGCGCACTTTGGGAGCGCGGTCGCGCCGCTCGGCGATGCGCTCAGTCACCAGCAGATCGAAGGCGTCCGACCCCGCGCCGCTGCCATAGCTGACCATCAGGATGCGGTCGCCCGGCTCGGCGACGTCCAGTGTCGCGCTGAGGCCCAGCAGCGACGATCCGGCGTAGACATTGCCCACCACGCCGGAAAGCAGCCCCGGCTCCAGCTTGTCGGGCGAGAAACCCAGCATCTGCCCGGCGCGCTGCGGGAACTTCACATTGGGCTGATGGAAGATGGCCCAGCGGTAATCGTCCGCCGTCGTGCCCATCATCTCCATCAGCCGCCGCCCCGCCGTGACCACGTGCGCAAAATAAGCCGGTTCACCGGTGAAGCGGTCGCCATGACTGGGATACGTCTCGTGCGCGCGCCGCCAGAAATCCGGCGTATCGGTCACGTAAGAATAGCTGCCCTGGAAGATCGCCACGCTCTCTTGAGCCGGGCCAATCAGAAAGGCCGCGCCGCCCGCCGCCGCTGTGTACTCCAGGGCGTCGCCGGGGCGACCCTGAGCCGTATCC
>DDBP01000307.1 GCA_002332795.1 Anaerolineales bacterium UBA2029
GATGAGGGCAAAAAGTGCATAACACGCTCTGCAGGGGAATGCAAACCGGCGCACCACTGAGACAACATGTGTGGCAGGAGGAACTCGTGCCGACTCGTCAGACCGAAGACAACATTCGCGTACTGGAAGGACTCGAAGCAGTGCGGATGCGCCCCGGCATGTATGTCGGCGGCACCGACATCCGGGCGCTGCATCACATGATCTATGAAGTAGTTGACAACGCCATTGACGAGGCGTTGGCAGGCCGTTGTGACCGCATCGAAGTGACGCTGAACGCCGACGGCTCCGTGACGGTGAACGACAACGGCGGTGGCATTCCGGTCGGCCTTCACAAACAGACCGGCATTTCCACCCTGCAACTGGTGATGACCACCCTGCACGCCGGTGGTAAATTCGACTCCTCGGCATACAAGGTGTCGGGCGGCTTGCATGGCGTTGGTGTGTCGGCGGTCAATGCCCTTTCCGAATGGCTCGTCTCCGAAGTGCGCCGCGACGGCAAGGTGTATCGTCAGGAGTACCATCGCGGCGTGCCACAGACTCCGGTCGAAGTGATCCGCGACATGGAGCCGGGCGAGCCGACGGGCACCAAGCACACCTTCATGCCCGACTTCACCATCATGGAGCGCAACGAGTTCAACTTCAACACACTGGCGCAGCGCTTCCGCGAAATGGCGTTCGTCACGCGCGGCGTCACCATCACGCTGCGCGATGATCGCGTCCGCCCCTTGCCGCACGAAATGACCTTCTATTTCGAAGGCGGCATTCGCTCCTTCGTGCGCTATCTGAACCGCAACCGCAAGGCGCTGCACGATCCCATCTACGTAGAGCGCGAGGTAGAGGTTGATCTCAGCGAGAACGGGCGCGGCTCGCTGACCATCGGCGTGGAGGTCGCCTTCCAGTATACGGACACCTCCACGACGACCGAGCTGTACTTCGCCAACACCATCCTGACGCCCGACGGGGGCAGCCATCAGGCCGGGCTGCGCGCGGCGATCACGCGCACCATCAATCTCTATGCCCGCAAAGCCGGTCTGCTCAAGGACAAAGATCCCAACTTCTCCAGCAACGATACGCTGGAAGGGTTGACCTGCATCGTCAGCGTCAAGCATCCCGACCCGCAGTTCGAAAGCCAGACCAAGGTCAAGCTGATGAACCCCGAAGTGCAGGGGGTCGTCTCGCAGGTGACCTCGGAAGCCTTCATGGAATACCTGGAAATCAACCCACGCGACGCTCGCCGCATTGTGGAGCAGTGCATGACCTCCATGCGCGCGCGCGACGCCGCCAAGAAAGCCCGCGACCTGGTGAGACGCGGCGCTAACCTGCTGGAGAACACCACCCTGCCGGGCAAGCTGGCCGATTGTTCCGAGCAAGACCCCAGCCGTTCGGAACTCTACATTGTAGAGGGCGACAGCGCGGGAGGATCGGCCAAGCAAGGGCGTGACCGTCACTTCCAGGCGATTCTGCCGCTGCGAGGCAAAATCCTCAACACGGAGCGCGCCCGCCTGAACAAAATCCTGGACAACAACGAGGTCAAGGCGCTGATCTCGGCGCTGGGTGTGGGCATCGGCGACGACTTCAACCTGGAAGGGTTGCGCTACGGTCGTATCATCATCATGACCGACGCCGACGTGGACGGAGCGCACATCCGCACACTGCTGCTGACTTTCTTCTTCCGCTACATGACGCCGCTCATCACCAATGGTCACCTGTATATCGCGCAGCCGCCGCTGTACCTGATCGCGTCGGGCAAGAACCGTTATTACGCCTACTCCGACGAGCAGCGCGACGAGATTCTCAAGTCGCTGAAGAACCCCGAACGGGCCACCATTCAGCGCTACAAAGGCCTGGGCGAGATGAACCCGGAACAACTGTGGGAAACAACCATGGACCCGGCCAACCGCACGCTGCTCCAGGTGACCATCGAGGATGCGGCGGAGGCCGACCGTGTCTTCGACATGCTGATGGGCAGCGCCGTGCCACCTCGGCGGCGCTTCATCACCACGCATGCCAAACGCGCCACACTCGACATCTGATGGCGTCTCGCCATTCGAAGACACAGGCCCGCCAGAGATGCGGGCCTGTTTTCATCTCAGACGCCGCTGCTCAGCCAAGCTGCACGACGCTGTTCTCCGCCAGCACAAAGCGATAGGCTGCCGGGCGGGTCTGTGCCCGCGATACGTGCGCGTTCTCGGCGATCAGGCTGGCGTCAATGCGCCCCTGAATGTTGCGGATGGTACAGCAACTCATGACAATGCTGTGCTCGATCTCGCTGCTCTCGATGATCACGTCGTTGCCAATAGATGTATAGGGGCCGATGTAGGAATCGCGAACGACGACATTATCGCCGATGATCACCGGTCCACGAATCACGCTGTTGATAATGCGCGTGTTCTCCCCCAGGATGACACGATGCGAGACCGCCGAGCCACCCTCGATACGCGGATCGTCCTGGCGCGTCGGGGTATAGGGAAGTTGTTCCAGCACCAGTTGATTGGCCAGTACGATCGAATCGGCGTTGCCTGCGTCAATCCACCACCCCTTGACAATGTAAGGGATCACCGTGTGCCCCTGGTCGAGCATATATTGGATGGCATCGGTGATCTCCAGTTCATTACGCCAGGACGGTTTGATGTGGTCAATGGCGTCGAAGATCGCTGGCTGAAACACGTATACCCCTGCAATAGCCAGGTTAGAAGGTGGCTCTTTGGGCTTTTCCACCAGCCGCTTGATGCGATCGCCGTCGAGTTCGGCGATGCCGAAGCGCGTCGGATCGGGCACTTCCGTCAGGGCGATGGCCGCCCCCGCCCCTGTTTGCTGGAAACGTGTATACAGCTCGCGCATGGGGTCCTGGAAGATGTTGTCGCCCAGATACATGATGAACGGCTCGTCGCCCAGAAACGGCTGTGCCACCTTCACCGCGTGAGCCAACCCGCGCGGGTCGGCCTGTTCAATATAGGTCAGCGGCACACCCACCGTATTGACACCGTCACCGAGCGCCTGACGAATAGGCGACTCCAGGCTGTTGACGACCAGGCCAATTTCCGTGGCCCCCATACCTGTTAGCGTCTCGATGGCATAGCGGATCAGGGCTTTGTTTGCCACCGGCACCAATGGCTTGGGCATCGTCAATGTGACTGGAAAGAGGCGCGTACCCTTGCCCGCAGCAAGAATGATCGCTTTCATCGAACCCTACCCATCTATTTTTCACCTTGCATCTTACATGAATGAGCCAGGATGCTAACGCATCGGCCTGGTCAGCGCAACTGTAGTTTCGCCTGTTACCTGAGCGCCCGCCGCACGACTTCCAGCCACCGTTCTACCGTCTCGCGGCGAGCGTCACGCGGCACAAACAGTGGCAGGGCCGCCTGCAGGTCAGCCAGCGCCTCCGGCGCGTTGCCCGCCCGATAGAATGCCACCGCCCGGTAGATATAGACCTCCGGGCGCTGCGGAGCCAGTCGTTGCGCCCGCGAGAACTGATCCACCGCCTCCGTGAAGTTTCCCTCCTGAAAAGCCAGCATGCCCCGCCCATAGTAGGCCAGCCATTGGGCGGGGTCAAGGCGCAGAGCCTGCGCGAAGTCCGACTCGGCGTCAGCCTGCCACTCGCTCAGCAGCAACACCAGCCCTCGCGCGGCGTAGTACTCTGCTTTGCGTGGATTGAGTCTGAGGGCCTCATCCAGATCGGCCAGGGCCAGTTCCAGGCGGCTCTTTGCCAGATGATCCAGCGCCCGCTCGTAGTAGCGATCGGGCAAAGACAGGCGGCGGGGTGCAGTCCTCGGAGTCGGCTCAGGGTTGGTATGCGTCATTGCATATGGCTTCGTCTGCGGGCCAAATCATTGCATTGCCAGTATACCTCAGATAGCAGGGTTGTCAGGCTTTGGGGTTCAGCTATACTTGTGGCACGGGCAGGGGGACAAGGCAAGCGATCATGAGATGCACAAACTGTGGTGCCGACTGTGAAGTCGGGACAACCGTATGTCCGCACTGCGGTCAGACGCTCATCACCGCAGGAAACGGCCCAGAGCCAGGCGAAGGAGCGACGACTCGCCGCGTGGACGTGACGAAGGCAGGTCAGGTAGCCCGCTGGGGCACAGCCAGCCTGGGCGTTCAGCGCAAGATCGCGCTGCACATCCGCGGGTACGATCAACCACTCATCGTCCCCCTTGGTGAGTGCATGCATATAGGACGCACCGACCTGATGACCGGTGAGGCTCCCGAAATTGCGCTCGACCGGTATGGTGCAACAGCGCTGGGCGTCTCGCGACGGCACGCGGCCCTGTTGCTGCAAGACGACGCGCTGAAGGTGGTAGACCTGGGCAGCGTCAACGCCACCTTCATCAACGGCCAGAAGCTCATCCCCCATCAGCCGCGCATCCTGCGCGACGGTGACGAATTGCGCCTGGGCAAAATGGTCATTCGCATTCAATTCATCTAATGCTGCTGGCAGTCCCCCTATTCACTTCAGGAAGCTTCCATGTCTGCTGAACTCAACCCAACCTGGTACAAAGATGCTGTCTTCTACGAACTGTATGTGCGCGCCTTCAAAGATGCCAATGCCGATGGGCATGGCGATTTGCGCGGTCTGTTGAGCAAGCTCGACTATCTGCAAGACCTGGGCGTTGACTGCTTGTGGCTGTTGCCCATCTGCCCGTCGCCGCTGGTAGACGACGGCTACGATGTCTCGGACTACCGCAACATACATCCGGATTATGGCACACTGGATGATTTCAAGGCGCTGGTGGAGGGCATTCATGCCCGCGGCATGCGTGTCATCATTGATGTCGTGGTCAATCACACTTCCGACCAACACCCATGGTTCCAGCAGGCGCGCGCCTCCAAAGATTCTCCCTATCGGGACTGGTACGTGTGGAGCGACACGCCGGACAGGTACAAAGAGGCCCGCATCATCTTCAAAGATACCGAAACGTCCAACTGGACGTTCGATCCGGTGGCGGGACAGTATTACTGGCACCGCTTCTACTCCCAGCAGCCCGATCTGAACTACGACAACCCCGCTGTGCAGCAGGAAATGCTCGATATCCTGGACTTCTGGCTGGAACTGGGCGTAGATGGTTTCCGCGTGGACGCTGTGCCCTACCTTTTCGAGCGCGAGGGCACCAACTGCGAAAACCTGCCGGAAACCCATCAGTTCGTCAAGCGGATGCGCGCGCACATGGACGCCAGATGGCCGGGTCGTATCCTGCTGGCCGAGGCCAATCAATGGCCAGAAGATGTGCGCGCCTACTTCGGCGACGACGATGAGTTTCACATGGCCTTTCACTTTCCCATCATGCCCCGCCTGTTCATGGCGCTCAAGCAGCGCTCCCGCCGCGCCATCGTGGACATCCTGCGCCGCACGCCGGAGATTCCCCCGCTGGCCCAGTGGTGCATCTTCCTGCGCAATCACGACGAGCTGACGCTGGAAATGGTCACCGAAGAAGAGCGCCAGTACATGTGGGAGCAATACGCCCCCGAACCACGCATGCGCCTGAACCTGGGCATCCGCCGTCGCCTGGCCCCCTTGCTGGACAATGATCAGCGTCGCATTCGGCTGATGAATGCGCTGTTGTTCACCCTGCCCGGTTCGCCTATCCTTTACTACGGAGATGAAATTGGCATGGGCGACGACATCTGGCGGCACGATCGCAATGGCGTGCGCACGCCCATGCAGTGGGACGACTCGAAGAATGCCGGCTTTTCGACCGCCGATCGCCTCTATGAGTCAGTCATTGACGATGACGTATACGGTTATCGGCGGGTCAACGTGGCCCGGCAGCGCGCCGATCCCAATTCGCTGTGGCACGCCGTGCACCATATGCTGAGCGTGCGCAAGCGTTACCGCGCCTTTGGGCGTGGCCCGTTTGAGTTTGTGCTTCCGGAGAATGAAGCGGTGCTGGCCTACTGGCGCGTGTGGACTTCCCCTCAGACGGGTGCAGAAGAGGAACGTTTCCTGGTGTTGGTCAACCTGACCGATCAGCCCCAGACGGCGTCATTCGATCTGACGGATTATGCCGGGCGGACACCTGTGGATGTCTTGAACGGAGAAGCCTGGCCCACGGTAGGCCATACAACCTATAGCTGCACCCTAGCGCCTTACGCCTATCACTGGTTGCAGCTCTAGCGGGCGCTCAGGCCGTTTCACTGTCGTCTATCTGCGTCTTGACCACGTGCACGTTGAGAGCGTTGGCCAGGGCAATGGCGACCGTATGGGCGCACGTCTCGGCCCGCTCATACGCTTCCTGGTCTTCCTGGTGCTGCCGCAGATACTCCAGCCCTGCCTTGGAGTCGACGGCGAACTTGTCCCCAATCGTCGCCCGTTTCCGCTGTAGCTCGCTGCTGGTTCTGTGAGATGTCTGGACCAGCAGCAGGGATTCGTCGGCCAGGGTCAGGTAGACGCCCCAGGTGTAGTAGATATAGGTGATCTCCGTCGCCAGGTTGCGGCCTGCAGGCTGCGCGGTGTGTTCGTGCACGATGGTGTGACGCAGCTCCACATTGCGCACCTCGGCAGTGCGAATCTCGCGCCCGCGCCGATTCCCGAAGAAGCCGGTCAGCAGGCCAGAAGGGGGCTGCAAACGAATCAGTCCGCGCTCTGTATCTACCACGCACTGCACGAAAGCGGGCACTTCTTCGCCCCGCCGCCCCGCCGCCCGATCGCGCGCCACCCGTAAGGTGACCGACCCCCGCCCCGCCCCCAACCAGACACCGGGATACTGCACGGGCAGTTTGAGCGATTGGGCGCGGATGCGCACCCGCTCCAGATCGATCTCCTCTCGCTGATGCGGCCCCAAGGGGCCAGTCGCCCCGCTGCGACCGGGGGCAGGAGGAGTCGCGGCAGGTAACTTCTTCGCCCCGAAGATTTTGAGCGGACACCCCACATATTCCGCCAGGGCACGGGCTGCGTGCTGCGCCGGCGCGGCATGAACGGTGTTGGGACCAGTGGGCCAGCGCACCAGTTCCAGCCAGCGCGGTTTGTCGTCGCGTTGTCGTGCCAGGTGAAAACCGAGCAACCAGCGCTGCGTCTTGGCGTCGTATCCCAGCACCACCGCCTGCACAAATTCCACCGAGAGCACGGTGCCCGGCAGACCGTGTTCCTCGGCGAAGCCAGGGGTATACTCCAGTACGCCGTTGCCGCGCGTCACTTCAAAGACCGGAATGCGCGAGAGCACCTCCGGGCCAGCCGGGATCAGCCGCCAGGTCACGTCGCGAATCTCGATCTCGAAATTGTCCGCCTCGATGACCGCCATGATCCTCCCCCACCTTGTCAGGTAACCGCATCAAGCTACCTTTAGTGTATGAAGTTTTGCCCGGCAAGTCCAGCGAAGGGAGAAACGTGCACACACCCCCAAAAAGCAACAGGCGGCAGGTCTGTTGACCATGCCGCCTGACGCTCCCAGTTTAGGTGGCAGGAAGCGCGCTATTTGATCTCGACGACCGCGCCTGCTGCCTCGAGCTTGGCCTTGGCGTCCTCGGCAGCTTCCTTGCTGACCGCTTCCAGGACGTTGTTCGGTGCACCCTCGACCAGGTCTTTGGCTTCCTTCAGACCCAGGTTGGTCAGGCTGCGCACGACCTTGATGACCTCGATCTTCTTCGGGCCAACGTCCTTGAGCACGACGGTGAATTCCGTCTTCTCTTCCTCTTCCTCAGCCGGAGCAGCCGCCGGGGCAGCCGCGGCGCCCGCCATCATCATGGGCATCGCGCCCATGGCCATGGGGGCCGCCGCCTGGACACCCCAGGCCTCTTCGAGCATCTTCTTCAGTTCAGCCGCCTCAACAACCGTCAGGCTGCTGAGTTCTTCGACCAGTTTCTGCAGATCTGCCATTGTCAGAGCTTCCTTTCAAGTTAGCGCACGAGACTTGCGTACGAGTGATAGACAGGACACACTACCCAAAGTCTGGCCAGACCGTAGTCTAGGCCGCTTCCTTCTGGCTGTAGGCAGCCAGCACGTTGATCAGGCCGCCTGTGGCCGCCTGAATGACAGCCACCACCTGACGCCCAGGTTCCTCAAGCAGCCCGACGAACTGGGACATCGGCATGGTGATGGTGCCCAGCAGTTGAGCACGCAATACTTCGAGCGGCGGCAGTTTGGAAATGGCGTCGAGCTGGTCCGCTGCGACAACGCTGTTGCCGATGATGCCACCCTTGACCACCAGGACTTCGTTGGTGCCAGCATATTCGAGCACCGTCTTGATGGCCGCAGCCAGATCATCGTAGGCGATCGTCACGGCAACCGGGCCTTTGAGCAGCGTCTCAGGCACGGCCATGCCCACTTCCTGCAGGGCCAGCTTGAACAGCGTGTTCTTGGTGACCGTCAGCCGGGCATTGCTCTCGCGCAGGCGAGAGCGAAATTCGTTGAGCTGCGCCATCGTCAGGCCGCGATACTCCGAGACGATCAGGCCCTTGGCACCCTGCAGCATCTCTACGTACTGGGCGAGCAGTTCCCGCTTACGCTCTTTGGTGATAGCCAAGCGCGCATTCCTCCTTTCTTTGGAAATGGTATTTCCGCAGAGGAGACCAAAAACGGTCTCCGCGCATCAGGCGAAGACCGTATCCCAGGCATGGTGATCACACACCGGAGAGCCGGTTGGGAGTCTTCACCTCGGCAGGCGGATACTCCATTAAGCCCGGCAGGGCACCTGCTGTCTGCGGCAAAAGGCCAACCTAAACTGGATGGTGAGTTTGCGGGGTCATCATAGCAGCCAGTTTCTGGCCCGTCAAGGCTGAAATCTGGCCGCGCCGTCAACGCCCCCGCCCCAGCCATGCCGCCAGTTTGCGGCGAATGAAGGCCCAGCGGGCCGCACTCCACGCCTGTTGTGCCAGTCGGTTGGCGAATGCCCGCTGTTCTGGCTGCGACGGCGGCGCGTAGCGCTCCGCCACATAGGTGTGAGTGATGGTCGTCACCGGCTGCTCGATCTCCGGCAACTGCCCCACCAGGTAGCGCCGGCGCTCGTCGGGGGTCGCCGCAGCGTCGAAATGCAGGCCCAGCCAGCGCCCGTAGATGGCCAGTCGAGCATAGGCCCGCTGCACGGCAGAGAGTCCCCCCAGCCCGCGGTATTCCACGTACCAGATCAGGAACAGCCCCAGCAGGATCAGCGCTGCGATGATCAGCGCCAGCAAGCCCAACGTCAGCAAGATCACGCGCAACACGTCGTTGCCCCCGTGTCCACCGACGTGCGTCACATCGGGCGGGGGCGGCGGTGTCGCGCTGGGCGCGGGCGTGGGGCTTGGCGTCGGCGAAGCGGGCACCAGCGGGTTACTGCTCACGCCGGTAGGAGTCGCCGCAGCCCCTCCCTCTGGCGTCGGCGGCGGCAAGGTGGGAGTGGCCGTGGCAAGGGGGGTCGGCGTGGGCACCGGCGTCACCGTCGGCAATAACGCCTGCGGAGCCATATCGTCCTGCCGGTTGATGGGCGCTTCGTCGGCGGTCGGCTCGAATTCCACCCAGCCATAGCCGGGAAAGTAGACTTCGACCCAGGTGTGTGCATCGCGTTCGCGCACCAGGTAAATCTGGCGCTCCGGGTCCCAGGTGCCCTGAGCAAAGCCTGCCGCCATGCGCGCCGGAATCCCCTGCGAGCGCAACATCAGCACCATGGCAGTGGCATAGTAATTGCAATAGCCCTGCCGCTGCTCGAACAGAAACCATTCGATGGGGTCGCGGCCACGCGGCGGAGTGGGGATGGACTCGTTGTACTGAATATTGGTGCGCAGCCAGAACTCGATGGCTCTGGCCTGATCGTAAGGCGTGACTGCGCCCGCCTGCCGGATGATCTGCGCCGCCAGTTCGCGCACCCGCGGCGACACATCACTCGCCCCCTGGAGATAGAGTCGCAGCACCCAGTCTGGGTAGTCCTGGCCCGCCGTGCGCAGCGCCGAGGCCGACGCCACACTCACCAGCGAAGTGACGGTGTAGCTATCGCCGCTGCGCAGCGGTGCGCGGGCGCGGATGATCGCTACATCGGTCGGGCCGTTGGTGTTCACACAGCTACGCCCGAAGTCTTCCACGCAGTCCAGCTCGGCTTCTACCGGCAATCCCATTGCGCTGGGCTGCGGAGCGGCGTGAATCAGGTCGGTAGAGCGGATGAGCATGGTGACCTGTTGGCGAACTGCCGCTCGTGCACCCGGCAACAGCGGGCCGATGTTGAATTGCAACCCCGCTTCGTCGGTGAAGGCCCGCACCGTGCGGATGTGTCGCCAGCGTCGCGCGGCGGCATCATAAGCGTCGTACACCGTCGAACGCCAGTAGTAACGCACGCCCGGCGGCCCTTCGACCTGTACCAGCATCACTGGCTGGTCGCCAAGCTGGATCGCGCCGCTCAGTTGCAGTTCGGTCCCGCCGTAGTAGTCCGCAGTGGCAATGCCCTGCCCTTCCAGCGAGGAGAACAGCCGATTCCACAGATCGGCAAGCTTTACCAGCGTATCTCCGGAGAGCAACTCGCGCACCCGCGAGAGATCGCGATCGTCTCTGGCGGTCGGAGCGCGCCACGCCAGCGCGACCAGGGTCACTGCCAGCACTGCCCCCGTCCAGAAAAACGCCCGCCACATCACCGGGCGAAAGCTCACCTGATGATCGAACCACTCGTATTCGCGCACCTTGAAG
The DNA here is from genome assembly GCA_002332795.1 of Anaerolineales bacterium UBA2029. GTDB lineage: Bacteria > Chloroflexota > Anaerolineae > Aggregatilineales > Aggregatilineaceae > UBA2029. Next base: position 10,589 of record DDBP01000307.1, read on the forward strand.
TGCGAGCGGATGAGCAGCAACAGCGCCAGCACAACGAAACCGGCCAGATAGCGATCCAGCGGGACGTCGCCCTGGTAGTAGAACTGATTGGTCACCAGCACCAGGCCCGCGGGCAGGATGACGCGCCAGACACGGTTCACCCGAAACACGTGCCAGGCCGCGTTGTGGCCCATGAACCAGAACAGCACTGCCAGAAACAGCACGAAGACCACGCCGTCGTTGGCTGGGCGCTGCCCCGCAATGGCTTCGTCCAGCCAGGTCTTCACCTGTCCCAGCAAGATATCCGTGCGTACCCACAGAGGCCCATTTTCGACCAGCGTGTAGGCGCTGATCACCAGGATACCGGCCAGGCTATACATGGTGCTCAGGATCAAAGCGAACAGCTCAGAATAATGGCTCTTCGCCAGCAGAAAGCCCAGGCCAGCGGCCAGCAGGCTGATCGGCACCAGCGCTCCCAGCCCATCCGTCCAGTGCGCAGCCGCCAGCGCTTGCGCCGTGACGATCACCATCGCCCATACCAGCAGCAGGCTGGTGACGTCGCCAGGGCCGAAGATCGCCCGCAGTTGATAGCGCAACCGTCGTCGCCAACGCCCAGGCGAACGCGGCGCGCGCGCCACCTGGCGCGTGGGAGAGACTGGTCGCATGCGTTGCGCAGTAGCCACAGCGTCCCTTGCCCCCTGGCCGGGCCATGTGCTTCACCTGCCCGTCCGGCACATACTGATCACGTGCAGGCGCGCTCGCCAGGGCATGTGACGATTCTAAGGCCCGTTGCAGCAACCGCCAAACGGGGTTGTGCAGCCGTTCCGATATGCATATAATCGCCGCCATGACACCCAAAAGACATCTGCTACTCACCACCGTTGTGCTGACGTTAGCCCTGCTGGTCGCCTGCGAGCCACTGGCACCCGCTCAGACCCCCGTCTACATTGTCGTCACTGGTGAGACGCCCGCGACGACGCCGCCTCTGGCCGGAGAAACGCCCGTCGCAGCGGCCAGTACTCCTCAGCCTGCGGCCCCTGGCGTGGCCGGCGTCGTGAATACGCTGGCCCCCTCACCAACGCCTACGCCGGTTGCCACCGCCCTGCCCTCGCCGACGCCTTTCAAGTGCGCCGAAGCCAGCGGGCGGGTGATCCAGTACACCGTCCCCAGCGCTGTCACGGGCGCAGAAGTGGTCAATTACGTCTATTTGCCTCCGTGCTTCTACGACTCCCTGCAGCGTTATCCTTATGTGATCCTGTTGCATGGCACCGGCTACGACAACGGCATGTGGGTAGACCTGGGCGCGCCTTCGGTGATGGATCAAGGCATCGCCAGCGGCACCTTGCCGCCCATGGTGCTGATCATGCCCGATGGTGGCCTGCTGGCGGAGCTGAACGATCAGCCAGACGATGCCTCGTTCGAGACCGTGATCCTCAACGAACTCATCCCATCCCTGGAACGCGACTTCTGTCTGTGGGGGGCGCGCGAGGGACGCGCGATCGGTGGCATCTCCAGAGGCGGCTTCTGGGCCTTCAGCATTGCCCTGCGCCATCCGGATGTATTCAGCGCCGTCGGGGGACATAGCCCTCACTTCGAGCCAGACAACGCCGGGCCGGATTTCAACCCACTTGACCTGGCGACGCGTCCCAATCCAGCCCTATCCGCGCTGCGCATCTATCTGGATCACGGCGCGAACGATTACGTGGCTGCCAATGTACGCCGTCTGTCCGACCTGCTGCGGCAGAACGGCATTGCGCACGACTACTTCATTGATCCAGTCGGCGATCACGACATGACCTACTGGACGTCGCATGTAGCCGAGTATCTCTCGTTCTACGGGCAACGCTGGCCGCACGACATCGCCGCCCTGCCCTCGTGCCTGGAACCCAGCCCCTGACAGCGGGGAGACTACAGCACGGCGTCGAATAGCTGCAGCAGCAACCAGAACAGGGTGAATGCACCGATAGCCGTTAGCACGATGCCGATCAGACATCCCCAGCGCCCGACACGAGAGCGCAGCACGTAGCGCAGCACGGTCAGGAAGGTCACCGTCCCTCCACCAGCCAGCACCGCGCCTATGTCGTCCGCCTGACCGGCGAAGGGAATCAGATCGGGGATGGCATCGATCGGCGAGAAAAGATAGAGCGCCGTCAGCAGCAGGATGGCCAGAATGCTGCCGCTGATGCCCCAGTCGAGCGCCTGCCGTACCAGAGGATCGCCCGTCCTGGTACGCCGCGCGGTCGTGTAGGCAGTGGCATCGGGATCGTAGCCATATTCTGGCGGCTCATAGTATTCGTCGTAGGCATCGTAAGCGTTGTCTTCCGGGGGATAGTCATCTCGCCGCGGCATTGGATTGTGCTCCCATAGGTGAGGTTCTGGGCGAAGTATAACAGAAGACGCGCCGACTGTCCTGGGAAAACAAGAAAGAGGCGTTAGCGCCCTGCACAAAGGTTGTGAGGCTGTAATCGCTCCCATCAGCGCCAAAGCGGTATAATCACCGCGCGGCTGACCTGTTTTCGCCAATCTATGTCCAAGGCGGTGACTGTGGAACTGATCACACTCTGGCAAATCGCGAAGAGACGCGGGTGGCTGGTGGCGTTGCCGCTGCTGATCGTGGCGCTGCTGACGCTACCCGCCCTGCGTACCGCGCTCAATCCGCCCCCGCGCTACGAGGTGCGCGTCCGGCTGACCGCGGCTGCTCCCCCCGGCACAGAAGGGGCAGTCGCCGATGCGCCGTATCAGGATACGTCCTACGTGGTGTGGCTGGCCTCGGAATACGTGGCCGTCAATTTGCCGCACTGGATTACCAGCGACAGTTTCGCCCAGGAAGTCAGCGCGATACTGGCGGGCGAAGGACTTTCGCTCAGCGCCGCCGACCTGCAAGGTGCGTTTGCGGCGGATAGCTATCGCAGCATCGTCACGCTCTACGTGCAGTGGGAAGATGCCGCCCAGATTACCCCCATCGCCCAGGCTGCCATTCGCGTCCTGCAGCAGCGCAACGCCGAGTACTTCCCTCAGTTCGCTGTGTCGCCAGCGCGGGTAGTGGCGCTCGATGGGCTGAAAGTTCAGCGGGTGCCACCTCCGCTCAGTCAACGCCTGCTGCCCCTGGTGCGGCTGGCCATCGGCGGGCTGGCAG
>DDBP01000066.1 GCA_002332795.1 Anaerolineales bacterium UBA2029
TTACCGGCGATGGTGCGGCACGAAGATGATCTGAGCGATACCATCGTCACGACGGTCAACGGGCGTCAGTATTCGATCACCGGTGCATCGAACAAGACGCTGTTGCGTTTCCTGCGCGAAGATGTGGGCCTGACGGGCACCAAGGAGGGTTGCGCCGAGGGTGAATGCGGCGCGTGCACCGTGTTTCTGGACGGTGTGGCAGTGATGGCCTGCCTGGTGCCGGCTCCACGCGCGCACGGGGCGGAAATCGTCACCGTCGAGGGGCTGGCGCAGGACGGCGTGCTGCATCCCATTCAGCAGGCGTTTGTGGATGCGGGCGCCGTGCAGTGCGGCTACTGCACGCCTGGCTTCCTGATGGCCGGGGCGAAGCTGCTGGAAGAACATCCGCGCCCGACGCGCCAGCAGATCGAGCAGAGCATCACCGGTAACCTGTGCCGCTGTACAGGGTACTACAAGATCGTGCGGGCGTTCGAACTGGCTGCTGAGGCGTTGACGGCCAGGCAGTAGCAGTCTCTTGCCGTTGCAAGAGGGAGGGAGGGACGGACATGACGCGATATGCACGGGCCAGGCAGCAGCCTCGTTCGCGCCGGTGGTGGCCCATCATGGGGCTGTCTCTGGCGGTGGCAGTGGCAGTCTTCGCCTATTTCATTTCCTTCCCTCTGGTCGAGTTCGGGCGTCAGCGCAGCGAGACCATCGATCGGGCCTATCATGACTTGCGCGACTATTTCGAGCGTTACCAGTGGTATGCCAAAAATGCCCGCTATCACGGCAACAATGTGGTGGAGATACTCGTAGCGGCGGTGCTGTGGCTCATCATCATGGGCCTGGGCATGCTCGTGGTCGGTATGGCCGCCTACGGAACCGACCCGGAACGCAAGGTGGTCAAGCAAATGGGGCCGTCTCCGGCGAACAGGAAAGCCGTCGTCAAACAGCTTAAGAAAGACCTCAAAAAGCTGAAAGAACAGGAGCGCGAGCTGAAAAGACAGCGCAAGTGAGCGTGCGCCGATTTGCCGGCCCAGAGTGAGATTATTTAGGAGCGAGAGCAACCTGTGAGCGAACAAGCATTTGTAATCGGTCAGACAGTGCGACGTCTGGATGCCGTGGGGAAAGTCATCGGTGAGACGCCCTTCCCTGGCGACATCAACATGGAAGGGCAATTGTGGATGAAGATCCGCTTTGCGGATCGCGTGCACGCGCGTATCACAGCGATCGACACCAGTAAGGCCGAAGCACATCCTGGCGTGGTGGCTGTGCTGACGGCCAAAGATGTGCCGGTCAACGAATATGGGCTGGGCATTCCCGATCAACCGGTGCTGTGTGGGCCAGGGAGTGCCAAGGAAGGCGCAGACATTGTGCGCTGCATCAGCGATCAGGTGGCGCTGGTGGTCGCCGATACGGAGGAGGCAGCCGCCGAGGCCGCGCGGCTCATCGAGATCACCTATGAAGACCTGCCGATCGTGGACGATCCGCACCTGGCCATGCAAGAGGGCGCGCCGCAGTTGCATCCTCATGCTCCCAACAACATCCTGACGCACTACCGCATTCGTCACGGAGACGTGGAGGCAGGCTGGGCGCAGGCAGACGTGGTTGTGGAGGGAGAGTACCGCACCGGCTTCCAGGAGCACGCCTACCTGCAACCCGAAGCGGGCCTGGGGTACATTGACGAAGAAGGGCGGGTCACGGTGATCGTGGCCGGGCAGTGGGTGCACAAAGACCGGCAGCAGATCGCGCACGCGCTCAACCTGCCCGAAGAACAGGTGCGTGTCATCTACCCGGCCATCGGCGGGGCCTTCGGGGGCCGCGAGGATATGTCCGTGCAGATTGTGCTGGCGCTGGCGGCGATGAAGGTGGGCCGTCCGGTCAAGATCATCTGGAGCCGCGAGGAGTCGATCATCGGGCATCACAAGCGGCACCCCATGACCATTCGCGCCAGGTGGGGTGCGACCAGAGACGGCAAGGTGGTGGTGGCCGAAGCGGAGATCATCGCCGATGCCGGGGCGTATGCCTATACATCGCCCAAGGTATTGGGCAATGCCCATCTGATGGTCTGTGGTCCCTACGAGATTCCCAACGCCAAAGTGGACTCGTACGCTGTCTACACCAACAATGTCCCCAGCGGGGCGTTTCGTGGCTTTGGCGGGCCGCAGGCGTGTTTCGCTGCCGAAAATCAGATGAACAGGCTGGCCGAGGCGCTGGGTATGGACCCGGTGGAGTTGCGCCTGAAAAACGTCCTGCGCGACGGCAGCATCACGGTGGTGGGGACGCCGTTGCCACCTGGCGTGACGCTGGATCGCGTGCTGGCGGAAGGGGCGATCCAGAGCGGGTATTGGGAGCGCACGGAAGACGGCTGGCGACAACGGCCTTTGCAGCAGCCCGCCGACCCGACCAGGCGACGCGGGGTAGGTGTGGCGATGGGGTTCAAGAACGTCGGCTTCAGCTTTGGCGCGCCGGAGGAGAACTGGGCCACGGTCGAGTTGTACGGCGAGACCGAGATCGAGCGGGTAGTGGTACGCGAGGCGGGCGCGGACGTAGGTCAGGGCGCGCACACGGTCTTTGTGCAGATGGCCGCGGAAGCGGTCGGTGTGCCGGTCGAGAAGGTGGAATTGATCGGGCACGACACAGCGCATACCGGCAATTCCGGCAGTTCGTCGGCGTCGCGCATGACCTTCATGGCGGGCAATGCCATCAAGGGCGCAGCCCAACTGGCGTTGGAGAAATGGCGCAACGAAGAACGCCCGGCGATCGCCACCTATCAGTACCGTGCGCCGCGCACCACGCCTTATGATCCCGAAACCGGACGGGCCGAGCCGAATTTCGCCTACGGTTATGTGGCTCAGTTCGTCGAGGTCGAGGTGGATGTAGAAACTGGACAGATCGAGGTGGTGCGCGTCGTCTCGGCGCACGACGTGGGCAAGGCGATCAACCCACAGTTGGTCGAGGGGCAGATCGAGGGCGCGGTCGTGCAGGCGCTGGGCTATGCCATCATGGAAAATCTGGTCACGGATCAGGGGCGTATTCTGAATCCCTATCTGTCCACTTATCTGATTCCCACCGTCTGGGATATCCCGAAGGAAATAAAGCCGGTCATTCTGGAGTACGCCGATCCGCGTGGCCCCTGGGGTGCGCGCGGCATGGCCGAAATGCCGTTCATCCCGCTTGCTCCGGCGATCACGGCGGCGGTACACCAGGCAACGGGCATCTGGTTCGAACGTATCCCGCTGATACCCGAACGGGTCGTCTTCAAACTGCGCGAGAAGGGGCTGGGTGTTATTTAGGGACATTTCTGTCATCGTCCGGGGCGGGGGAGACCTGGCCTCCGGTGTCGTGTACCGATTGGTGAAGGCGGGCTTTCCGGTTCTGGTGACGGAACTGGAGCGCCCGCTTGCCATCCGCCGGACCGTCGTGTTTGCTTCTGCGGTCTATGACGGGCAGGTGACGGTAGAAGGGATTACAGCGCGTCTCGTCAGCGGGCCGGAACAGGCCAGTGCTCTATGGGCGGCGGGCGAGGTGCCGGTACTGATTGATCCGGCGGGTGAAAGCATAAGAGCCTTGCGCCCGCAGGTGGTGGTAGATGCCCGTCTGGCCAAGCGCAACCTGGGGACGACTCTCTTCGATGCCCCGCTGGTGATCGCCCTTGGGCCGGGGTTTGTGGCGGGCGTTGACTGTCACGCCGTGATCGAAACCAAACGTGGTCACTTCCTGGGGCGCGTGATCTGGCAGGGCGCGGCAGAACCGGATACGGGACGGCCTGGCAGCGTACAGGGGCACGAGGCCGATCGTGTGCTGCGCGCTCCCTGCGACGGGCAACTGATCGCGCTGGCACAGATCGGCGATGCGGTGCAAGAGGGTCAGGTGCTGGCCACTGTCGCGGGCGAGCCAGTCCGCGCGC
>DDBP01000172.1 GCA_002332795.1 Anaerolineales bacterium UBA2029
CATTTTGCACGCACCCGTTCGCCTTGCCGTTTTGTGCCACTCGCAGATTGGGCTATCCTAAGGGTGTTCCCGCAGAGTTTGGGTGCACAGGTGCGCTGTGATCCAGCAAAAGGAGTGTCAGCCATGGACATCAAACTGAGCCTGGTGACCATCGAGAAGCCGGAAGCGATCAACTTCATCCTGGGCCAGAGCCACTTCATCAAGACAGTCGAAGACATGCACGAGGCGCTGGTGACCGCCGTGCCCGGCATCAAGTTCGGCCTGGCCTTTTGCGAGGCATCGGGTGCGTGCCTGATTCGTCACACCGGCACCGACGAGGCCATGAAGGCGCTCGCCATCCAGAACGCGCAGAAGCTCGCCGCCGGGCATAGCTTCATCCTGTTCCTGGGCGAGGGCTTCTACCCGGTCAACGTGCTCAAGACGGTGCAGGCCGTGCCGGAGGTCGTGCGTATCTTCTGCGCGACGGCCAACCCCACGCAGGTGATCGTCGCCGAGACGGAGCAGGGGCGCGGCATCCTGGGTGTGATTGATGGCTTCGCCAGCAAGGGCGTCGAGGACGAGGAAGGCATCGCCTGGCGCAAGAACTTCCTGCGCATGATCGGGTATAAGCTGGGGTAGATGGTTCCTGTTCTTTCCACTGAGGAGTCGTGTCAATCGCCATGCCCTACCATACCGAAGCTTTCAATCACTATCTTGAAACGCACCGCGAACGCTTCCTGACGGAATTCGGGCAGTTCATCGCACAGCCGAGCGTCGCCGCCGACGGGCGCGGCATCAGCGAAATGGCCGCTCTGGTCGTCGAGCGTCTGCGGGCGCTCGGCGCGGAAGTCACCGTCTTCTCCACGCCCGGCTCGCCGATCGTCTACGCCGAGCTTGGCCCACGCGACGCCGCGCGCACGCTGCTGATCTACAACCACTACGACGTGCAACCGGAAGACCCGCTCGACCTGTGGGAAACGCCGCCCTTCGAGATGGTCATCCGCGACGGGATCATCTACGGGCGGGGCACCTCCGACGACAAAGGCGAACTGCTCTCGCGCATTCAGGCTGTCGAAGCCTGGCTGGCAACGCAGGGCGAACTGCCCGTGCGCATCAAGTGGGTCGTCGAGGGCGAAGAAGAGACTGGCTCCGGTCACCTGGGCGAGTGGGCCGAGGCGCATCGCGATCTGCTGGCTGCCGATGGTCTGTTGTGGGAAGGCGGCGGCTACGACGAGGCGGGCCGTCCCACCTTCGGGCTGGGCGGCAAGGGCCTGGCCTATTTCGAGCTACGCTGCAAAGGGCCGAGCCATGACCTGCACTCCGCCTTTGCGCCGATGGTCGTCAACCCGGCGTGGCGGCTGGTGTGGGCGCTGAGCACCCTCAAAGCGCCCGACGACACCATCACCCTGGACGGCTATCTGGAGCACGTCCGCCCGCTGACCGACGAGGAGTGGGCGCGCATTGACGCCGTGCCGCTGGAATTCGAGGCCATGCGCCAACGCTGGGGACTGGCGCAGTGGTTGAACGGTATGAGCGATCACGAGGCGCGGCGGCGTTACCTCTCCGCGCCGACCATCACCATCTGCGGCTTTCACTCCGGCTACGGCGGCGCGGGGTCGAAGACAGTGCTGCCTGCCGAAGCGGTCGCCAAGCTGGACTTCCGGCTGGTGGACGGTCTGACGGTCGAGCTGGCCCGTCGTCTGCTGCGCGAGCATCTCGACCGGCGCGGCTTCACCGATATCGAGATCATTGATCTGGGTGGCGAGGAGTTCGCCGCGTCGCCGCCGGGTAGCCTGGTGGAGCGCGCCGCCATTGCCGCCAGCCAGGAAACATGGGGCAAGACGCCGGTGATCTTCCCCTGGTATGCGGGTAGCGGGCCGCTGTATCCGCTGAGCGCCCGGCTGGGCATTCCGGTGATCTTCGCCGGGGCGACGTGGCACCCCAACGCCCGCGCTCACTCGCCCAACGAGAACATCCTGGTGCGCGACTACTTCGACTCGATGCGCTTCACGGCGGCCTTCATCGCGCAGTTCGCGGCGCTGGAAAGCTGAGCCAGGATCGGGTACACTCTGCCCATTGTTCACGTAACCAAGTGAGGTAAGCGCATGGCCAAGCAATATGGTTCGCCGCCACAGATGATCATCAATCCGGACAGGCAATACACGGCTACGTTCAAGACGGAACGCGGCGACATCGTCGTCGAGCTATTCGCTCAGCAGGCCCCGCTGACAGTCAACAACTTCGTCTTCCTGGCCCGCGAAGGCTACTACGACAACACGACCTTTCACCGCGTCATCCGCGGCTTCATGGCCCAGGGCGGCGATCCCACCGGCACCGGTCGGGGCGGCCCCGGCTATCGCTTCAACGACGAACCGGGCGCGCTGGCGCTCAAGCACGATGGCCCCGGCATCCTGAGCATGGCCAACGCTGGCCCGAACACCAACGGCAGTCAGTTCTTCATCACGCACGTGGCCACGCCTCACCTGGACGGCAAGCACGCCGTCTTCGGACGGGTAAAAGACCAGGCCAGCCTGGAAGTGCTGCTGCAAATCCGCGAGCGCGACCCCATGCGCGACCCGCAGCCGGGCGACATGCTCTACACAGTGGAGATCACCGAGGCGTAGTCCTGCCCTGGTGCACGGCGAACGCCCCCGCCATCACGTTCATGGGCGGACAGGGCTAGGGC
>DDBP01000298.1 GCA_002332795.1 Anaerolineales bacterium UBA2029
CTCTAGCCCTGTCCGCCCTTGAACCATGTACGGAGAGATGGAGAGTGACTTCTCAAACGGCCTCTGAATCACGGGGGAGATAGACGACAACACAGCCTGTCGTTGAACCCGCTCTCTGCGCCCCCTGGCCTGCGCAGTCCAACAGCATTGTTCTACAGCGCGAAGGTGCTCCCCCTTCACGAAAGACCTTTGACTTTTGCCTGGGCGTTTCGTACAATCATGAGGCTTAACGCAAGAGCGTACCGAACGAGGGGATCGCATGGTGGCGCAGGGCGTCCCTGCCGGTTTCTCGTTTGTCTGAACCATCACAAGCTCATTTGGGGAGGCTTGATCTGCATGAAGGACTATACCACCGATTTGTTGCGCAACGTTGCCCTGATTGGCCACCAGAGCGCCGGAAAGACCAGCCTGGCTGAGTGTATGCTGTTCGTCACCGGCGCTATCACACGCATGGGGAAAGTGGAAGAAGGCAACACCGTCTCCGACTTCGACGAAGACGAGCGCGAACGTGGCCTTTCGATCTATACCTCGCTGCTGGCTGTCGAACATGCCGGGCACAAGATCAACGTGCTGGATGCGCCGGGTTTCGTGGACTTCCAGGGCGAAGCCAAGAACGCCGTGCGCGTGGCCGACGCCGCCGTCGTGGTGGTAGATGCCGTGTCCGGTCCGGAAGTGGGCACCGAACTGGCGTTCACCTACGCCGAGGAGTTCAAGCTGCCCATCCTGCTGGTGATCAACAAAATGGATCGCGACAACGCCAGCTTCACCCGTGCGCTGAGCCAGATGGGCGAGCGTTTTCCCGACTACCGCTTCGTGCCGGTGATGTTGCCCATCGGCGCGCAGGCCAGCTTCTCCGGCGTGGTCAATCTGCTCACGCAGAAGGCGTACAAGGGCGTTGGCAAAGACGTGACCGACGTGCCCGCCGACATGGCCGACGCGGTCGAAGAAGCGCGCCTGGCCCTGATCGAGGCCGCCGCCGAAGCCGACGACGCGCTGATGGAAAAGTACTTCGAGGCCGAGACGCTCTCCGATGAGGAGATCGCCCAGGGACTGCGCGCCGCCCTGAGCAGCGACGAACATCGGCTGGTGCCCGTCTTTGTCACCAGCGCCACGCACAACATCGGCGTGCTCCCCCTGCTGGACGCGCTGATCGCGCACGTGCCCGAACCCAGCGGTCGTCCGGTCGAGGTGCAGGCCGACGGGCAGGTCGAAGTCCTGGCCGGGCCGCACAGCGACAGCGATCCCTTCCTGGCCTATGTTTTCCACAGTCACACCGACAAGTACGGCACGCTGTCGTATTTCCGCGTCTTCAGCGGCTCGGTGAAGGGCAACGATGCCGTGCAGAACGTGACCAGGGGACACGAAGAGCGCATCGGCAGCCTGATGACCATGCGCGGCTCCAATCAGATCCCCCTGGACATGCTGCACACGGGCGATATCGGCGTGGTGGCCAAACTGCGCGAAACCTACACCGGCCATACGCTGGCCAGCAAGGGCTTCGGCAAGCAGGTCGTCCCGCCTACGTTCTCGATGCCGGTCTATGCTGTCGCCCTGCACCCGCGTACCCAGAGCGACAGCGCCAAGATGAACGAGGTGCTCACCACCCTCACCAACGCCGATCCCACCCTGCGCTGGCGCTTCGACCCCGCCATCAAGCAGACGGTGCTGGAAGGCATGGGCGGCACGCACATTGACATGGCCATCAAGCGCGCCGAGCGCATGGGCGTTGGCCTGGATACCAGCGTGCCCAAGGTGCCCTACCAGGAGACGGTGACCAAGACGGCAACCGCCATCTACCGCCACAAGAAGCAGACCGGCGGCGCGGGTCAGTTCGCCGAAGTCCATCTGCGCGTCGAACCCCTGCCGACGCCCACCAGTGGCGACGAGGACGTGCCCGAATTCGAGTTCGGCAACGAGGTCTTTGGCGGGGCTATCAGCGCGCCCTTCATCGGCTCGACGGAAAAGGGCGTGCGCCAGGTGCTCGACGAAGGCATCCTGGCCGGCTATCCGGTCAAGTACGTCAAGGCGGTCGTCTACGATGGCAAGATGCACCCGGTGGACTCCAAGGACATCGCCTTTCAGATCGCCGGGCGCGGCGCGTTCCGCGAAGCGTTCATGCAGGCCGGGCCGGTCTTGCTGGAGCCGATCATGCTGGTCAAGGTCACCGTGCCGGAAGAAAACATGGGCGACATCATGGGCGACATGAACACCCGTCGCGGGCGCGTGCTGGGCATGGAGACCGAGGCCGGGCGTAGTGTGGTCACCGCCGAAGTGCCGCTGGCCGAAATTCAGCGCTACAGTAACGACCTGCGCTCCATGACGGGCGGGCGCGGGGTGTTCACCATGCAGTTCCTGCGCTACGAGCGCGTGCCTGCGCACCTGCAAGCGGAGATCGTCGCCCAGGCGCAGAAGGAAAAGCAGGAAGAAGCCTGATCGTCCGCTCTGGTCGGGCGGAGAGATGCAACGGGGTTGCCGCGCGCGACCCCGTTGCGTTAATGCGGATGGCGGATTGCGAATTGCGGAATGCTCCAGGAAAGGGAACGGAGACAAGAAAGCGCTGTGCCTTCTCTGCGCCTTCTGCGGTGAATCCTGCTTCCCCCGCCCGCATACACCATTTTGTGCTAGAATGGCGCGGAATTTTGCATCATCCGCGTCGTGTTCGGTCGAGGAGTGTTGACCGTGACCCTGTTGCCGCCCCAACTCGAAGCGCTCATGCGTCAGGCGCTGCTCGCTGCCCAGGCTGCGGGTGACCTGCCGCCGTTCGAGTTACCCCCCACCCTGCCCGTCCAGCGCAGCGCCAGACCAGAACTCGGCGACTATGCCAGCCCGGCCCCGCTGCAACTGGCCCGTCTGGCCCGCCGCAAACCGCTGGAAGTAGCGGAGATCATCGCGCGGCACGCGCCGCGCAGCCCCTTCGTGGCCGCCTGGGAAGTGGCACCGCCGGGCTTCCTCAATATTCGGCTGGACGAGAACTGGTTGCTGGAGCAGATCAACACCATCATTGCGGCGGGCGATGACGTTTTCGCGTTGGACATTGGGCGTGGCAAGCGCGCGCAGGTCGAATGCGTCAGCGCCAACCCCACCGGCCCCCTGACCGTCGGGCACACGCGCAACGGCGTCATCGGCAGCACCATGGCCAACCTGTTGCGCGCCCTGGGCTACGACGTGCAGATGGAGTACTACTTCAACAACGCCGGGCGGCAGATGCGCATCCTGGGGCAAAGCCTGCAGGCCCGCTATTTGCAGGCGCTTGGTCAGCCTGTCCCTCTGCCCGAAGAAGGGTACCAGGGCGAATACCTGATTGAGGTGGCGCGTCGGCTGGTAGAACAGTACGGTGACTCCCTGAAAGACGAGGGTTGGGAGCGCTTCAAGGCCGAGGCCGAAGCGGCCATGTTCGCCTGGATTGACCGCAGCCTGGCTCGCATCAACATTCATTTCGACGCCTACTTCAACGAAAACAGCCTCTACGAAGACGGTAGCGTGTGGAAGACGCTGGAAGCGCTCGAACAGCGCGGCTACGTCTACCGCTCCGTGCTGCGCGAGGGAGCGAGCGAAGAAGAACGCGCCAAACTGCCCCCGAACGCCAAAGAGGCCGTTTGGTTCCGCTCGACCGCCCTGGGCGACGAAGAAGACCGTGTGCTGGTCAAGTCCTCTGGCGAGCCGACCTACGTGCTGCCAGACATCGCCTATCACGTCAACAAGCTGGAGCGCGGCTTCGACTACCTGATCAACGTGCTGGGCGCGGATCACATCGTCGAAGCGCAGACGGTCGCCCGCGGCCTGACCGCCCTGGGCTACGACGCCTCGCGCGTGCACGTGATTCTCTATCAGTTCGTCACGCTGTTCGAAGGCGGCGAAGCCCGCAAGATGAGCACGCGCCGAGGTGAGTTCGTCACGCAGGACGAGCTGGTGGACGACGTGGGCGCGGACGTAGTGCGCTACTTCATCCTGGCCCGCAGCCCCAACAGTCACCTGGAATTCGACCTCGACCTGGCCCGCAAACAGGCCAACGAGAATCCGGTCTACTACATTCAGAACGCGCACGTGCGCTGCGCGGGCATCTTCCGGCAGGCGGCAGAGCGCGGCCTGACCGACGACGGCGCTGATCTGTCGTTGCTGGGCGCGCGCGAGCGCGACTTCGTGCGCAAGATGCTCGAAATGCCCGAAGTGCTGCTGCAATGCTATGAAGAACTCGCGCCGCACAAGCTGGCGTTCTATGCGCATGACCTGGCGCGCCTGTTCCACCCCATGTACGACGAAGTGCGCGTGCTGCACAGCGAAGTGTCGCCCGAACTGGCCAAGGCCCGTCTGCGGCTGTATGGCGCGGCGCGCGTGGTCTTCCGGCGGCTGCTGACACTGATGGGCATGTCCGCGCCGGAAGTGATGTAGAGTGGTCAGCCGTCAGCGTTCAGCCGTCAGCGAAGAAGTGTGTCCAGCCGCGTTGTTTTTCGTGATTGCTGAAAGCTGATAGCTGAAGGCTGATAGCTGCTCTATCACCGTTAAGGGGAGAGGCAACACCAATGGGCCTGAAACCGGATCACTGGATACGCAAGATGGCGCTGGAACATGGCATGATCGAGCCATTCGTGGATCATCAGGTGCGCGACGGAGTGATCAGCTACGGCGTGTCGTCCTACGGCTACGACATCCGCGTCGCCGACGAGTTCAAGATCTTCACCAACGTCTACAACACGGTCGTTGACCCCAAGAACTTCGATCCCCGCTCGATGGTGGACTTCAAGGGCGAGGTGTGCATCATCCCGCCCAATTCGTTCGTGCTGGCGCGCACCGTCGAGTACTTTCGCATCCCGCGCAAGGTACTGACCATCTGCGTGGGCAAAAGCTCCTATGCCCGCTGCGGTCTGATCGTCAACGTGACCCCCTTCGAACCGGGTTGGGAGGGCTACGTCACGCTGGAGATCAGCAACACCACCCCCCTGCCTGCCAAAATCTACGCCAACGAGGGCATCGCGCAGGTGCTCTTCTTCGAGGCGGACGAAGAGTGCGAAGTCTCCTACGCTGACAAGAAGGGCAAATACCAGGGTCAGCAGTCCATCGTGCTGCCGAAGGTCTGAGGCCCGGCCAGGGGAAGAAAGGCCGGGTCTGTTGCGATCGCTCTATTGTGAAAAATTTCACCAATTAGTGACAGATTTCACAATACCTGATGATCTTGATCACCTGCCAGCCTGCCCTCGCCTGTGCTACCCTTCTGGATGTTGACGGCACGCGCTGACAGCTCCGCCCGGAGCGCTCAGCGCTCATCGTAGCACTAGCAGGCGAGAGGAGATATTCCCATGCCCACCAAGATGAAAGCGGCTGTCGTCCACGACTTCACCAAACCGCTGGCTCTGGAAGAAGTCCCGGTTCCCACGCCAGGTCCGGGTCAGGTGTTGATCCGCGTGATGGCGTCGGGCGTGTGCCATACGGACCTGCACGCCGCCAAGGGCGACTGGCCGGTCAAGCCCAAACTGCCGTTCATCCCCGGTCACGAAGGTGTCGGCTACGTGGCGGCTCTGGGGCCTGGCGTGACCTCGCTGAAAGAGGGCGACCGCGTCGGTGTGCCGTGGCTGCACAGCGCCTGCGGCGAGTGCGAATACTGCC
>DDBP01000299.1 GCA_002332795.1 Anaerolineales bacterium UBA2029
ATGAACTTTCGCGCCGTATCTTCCCCTTACCCCTCAATCCCCCCTCCCTCGCGACTGCGTTGCGGGGCGAGGGGACTTCCCAGACCTGGCACAGGTGTTCCCCGCCTTGCGTGGGAAGAGGGGTTGGGGGATGAGGGGAAAAGTGCATACCACGCCCTAGGCGCGATACTGCGCCCGCACCATGTAGATCGCGCCCACCAGCAGAATGGCGATCGCGCCAACGATCACGATCAGCAGGCCATAGCCCCGTTGACTCTCCGTTTCCTGCTGATGCTGCTGCGGCCAGGTGCTCAGGTAAGCCTGCAGATCGATCAGTTGGGCCTCGTCCAGCGGGCCGCCCTGCGCCTGCCCGAAGGCGGGCAAGGAGGGATCGCCGTGACCCTCGCGGGCCACGCGCACGATGTCCGCTGGCGTTCCCTTGAGAGGCGGGAAAGCCGCCCTGCCACGCCCGGCCCCATTGACGCCGTGACAGCCACCACAGTAGGTGGCATAGATCACCGCGCCCGCCCTGGGATTGCCGGAGAGGCCCTCAAGCTGTTCTGGCAGGTCGCCGATGTTCGGCTCTGGCAGCGGGGGGACGTTCTGGCTATCCCAGGTGCCCAGGTAGGCCAGCAGGTCGCCGAGCTGCGCTTCGTCCAGCAGAGCGCCGTAGGCGGGCATGGCCAGGCCCTCCGCCGGTGCGACACCGTCTTCGATGGCCTGGCGGGCCGACTCTGGTTCAAAGGCAAGGGGGACGAGCGCGCCCTGCGCTTCGCCGCGCACCCCGTGACACGCCTGACAGAACTCGGCATAAAGCGCCGCACCGCGCAACGCCGCGATTCCGGCGTCGTCGCCTGCGCCTTCCTCTCCCTGGCCGGTTTCCTCACCATGCCCTCCCTGGGCCAGGACAGGCGCTCCCACCCCAAGCAAGAGCGCTGCGCCAGTCAGCAGGGCCAGAATCGCCATCCATCGTTTCATCGGTCTTTCCTCCTGGTGCGCCTGTGCGGGGTGTATTATACCACTGTGTTCTCGTGTGCGATGTCGGCAGCTTCGCGGTGCGTTTCGTCTCGCCTATACTTTACGCCAGGCAACGCTTGTGCTATTCTGCGCACTAAGAGCACGTTGTATCTTCGTTCGTTGCCCGTCCGTGCCCGGCATGAGCAGGAGGAAACTCCCATGGTCACGCCCCAACAACTCGCGCAAAGCCCATTTTTCGCCGGCTTGCCGGAAGAGCAGCTTGTCCCGTTTGCCGCCCTGGCGCAGGAGGTAACCTGCGCCGCCGGAGAGGCGCTCTTCCGCGAAGGGGAAGAGGCCTGCTGCCTGTACCTGCTGCTCAGCGGCAAGATCAATGTGCAAATTCAGCCGACGGCCATGACGCAACCGCTGACCATCGTCTCGCTGAGTACCTATGGGCAACTGGTAGGCTGGTCGGGCTTCATGCCCCCGAACTACTACACGGCTTCGGCCATCTGCCAGGAAGACAGTCGCCTGCTGTCGTTCGACGGGGCGGCTTTCAACCGCCTGCTGGAGCAAAATCCGGCCCTGGGGCTGGTGATCATGCGCCGCATTGCCGAGGTGATCAGTCAACGCCTGCGCACCATTCAGGGGGTGGTGCTCAAGACGTTGTATCATCACGACGAGCAGTAGAGGTGGGGTAGCTACCCGCCCTGTCCAGGTTTTGGGTAAACTGAATGCCGAAGCCCTGGCGAACGTCTGGCTGATGACAGGTATGAGCGACAGACGCAGTATTTTCTTTGACGAGTGGCGGGCCTGCCTGCGCGCGCACTATGTATACGTGCTGCGCACCAACGACACGGTCACCGAGCCGACCTTGCGTCACGTGTTGCGTCAGACGGGCATTTCGGAGGAAGAACTGGCTGCCCTGCAGGCAGAAGCTCTGGGCGCGCCGCTGCCGCCTCCGGACCTCCCCCCTGCTCCAGACCCTGCGCCTCCGGCTCCGCCAGCGCCGGACTCCTTTGAGGAAACCGAGGCCGTCGCCGAAGACCTGCCCGAAGAACCACCTTCGGTTGCTCCTGGGCAGTTGCCGCTGTTTTGAAGAGTCCTGGCGGGCCAGCGTCTGTTTCTTACACGCATCCTACACTGACCCTTCGTGATCTGCGGTACAATCAGCCAGGGAGATCAGGCTGGCTCTTCGGCCCCTGTCCTCAGAGGCTATTCCATGACTCACGAACTGATGCTCAAACAGGAACTGGCATTCCTGCGCGAACAGGTGAACGCTGCCGATCTCAAGATCGCCCGCCTGGAAAGCGCGCTGGATGCGTGTGAAGACGAACTGGAAGCCAGAGGCGTGCGGGCGCTGCTGGACTCGGCGCACCTGGAACGCGAAATATTGAACGAACTGGTGATGGGACAGGTCAAGGCCGATGCTGTGTCTCTGGAGGCGGCGATCCTGGAACTCCAACAACAGGCTCATCGCGCTGCCAGGGCACATTCCCAGCGCTGGCAACACGGTCGCCCGACCCCTTCGGACTATTGGGAACAGCAGGTCCGGCAGGCATTCCTGAGCGAGTTACTGGGGCGTTACCGGGCCTGGAAGGATGGACGTCCTTACTACGCCCCCGCCGATGGCAAGCAGACCTCTGCCTTTCCAGAACCGGACTATGCCCTGCCGTGGTATCCGTCTATCGGCCAGCCAGGGGAGCAATCGTTGCCTTCCTCTCCCGTCGTTCCCCCTCCCACAGCGGAGATGCTGGTTGAGGCGCTGGAACAGGCTGGTTGTCGTGCGGATCATCTGACGGTGATTGCCGAGCCAGACGGCTTCGTGCTGGCGACGGGATACGCTCACAACATTGCCGAGCGCGAGCAATGCACTCAGGCCCTGGGAGCCGTTGCGGGGGTGCGTGAGCTGTTGACGGGGATCGTGGTTGCCGATGAGGCACGCTGCCCTATCTGCCACAGTCAGCGTCTCAACGGGCGGAATCGGTAGATCGCTCCTTCAGCGCCCTGCCGAAAACTGAATGGATTCGATCATGGCGTCTACTGTCGCCTGGGGGATGCGCGCCTTGCCCGGCCCCAGGTAGTCTATGCGCAACCACAACATGATTCCGCTGTGTGGGACGTAAACGTCCCAGGCCGCCTCGGTGAGCCTGCCCTTGCTGCTGAACACGTAGTAGAAAGCCGGAAGGCCGTCTACGGTGATTTGCTGTCGTTCGTAGCTCACCTGCGCGTCGGGGTCTGTAGCAAACCCTCTTTGATACCACTCATACTTGGTCTTGGCCCAACTGGCATCGTCATAGGCAGGTGAGGCGGGCGGCACGTCCATGACAATGATCGAGAAGCGCTCGTCGGGCAGTTGTTCGCCGCTCAGGGCCATCTGCATACTCTGGCTGATCATCGCTCCCAGGTCGATCTGTGTGCCGGCGAAATACTCCACTTCGTTGTAGAGCGCATGGTTGGCGATGCCGCACACGGGGTAGCCGAAGGCCTCGCGCAGGCAGCGCGCATCCCAGCCTTTGGGATAGTCTATGGTGAACAGCTCCGCGTCGAGCGCCTTCATGGCCGGTACGCGCTCGCCGCTGGAGCGCTTGAGCCAGCCCTGGTTTTCCGCCACCGTCAACACCACCATGACCAGCAAGAAGAAGATCAGCGCGCCCAGCGCCAGCAACAGCACGCGCCGCGCGCCTCGCTCGTCGAAAGACGGTGCCTGCGGTGTTTCCGCTTCTTCTGCGGGCGTCCCCGCCGCCCCTGTGACTCCGCCTGCCGCAGGCGCGATCCGGTCCAGGTTAGCGAAGGGGCTGTCCACTGGCTCGCCAGTGAAGGGGTCTATGCCCGCCGAAGTCTGCGCGGCGAATTCTTCGAAAGTAGGGATTTCGTCCGTCGCGGCAGGCTCTGGAGCGCGGGGCAGCCCCAGGGCGCGGATCGCGGTCGGGCGGGTGGGGGTAGCAGCCACGCGCGCGGTAGCGGTAGAGGAGGGCGCCACCTGGAAGAAAGAGTCGTCGGGTTCGTCGTCGGGGGGAGCGGAGAGCGCGGCCAGCCGCGCGCGCGCTTTCTCGTGCGTAGGATCGAGCAGCACCACCCGTTCCAGACACTGACGCACCGCATCGGGCCTGGTGACGATGTGCGCCATCAACCACCAGGCGCGGGCGTCGTCCCGGTGCTGTTCCAGGTAGGGTTTGAGCACCGCGCCAGCCTGTTGGCGCTGCCCGGCCTTCAACAGGCGATAGGCTTCGGCGAGTTCGGGCGGGGTAGAGGCCTCACTCATGCTTTTTGTTCCCTCACGGCTCACCAGGCCGGCTACATACTCCCACGCGGCTGAGGATGCTTTTCCTGTACGGGAATTGCCCTGATTGCCCCATAGTATATCCGGAGTCGCGGACTGTGCATCGTAGGGTGCGTGCAAAATGTGTCAGGCAGTTTTGCCGCGCTCCGCTTTACCTCACCCCCACTC
>DDBP01000064.1 GCA_002332795.1 Anaerolineales bacterium UBA2029
TCGCGGCGGGCCGCCGAAGAACTCATCCAGCAAGGGCGCGTGACCGTCAATGGGCGGGTGGCGCAGCTTGGCGAAAAGGCCGATCTGACGCGCGACGAGGTGCGTGTGGACGGCGAGTTGCTCAAGCCGCCGGAATTCGTCTACTACCTGCTCTACAAGCCGCGCAACGTACTCTGCAGCAACCGTCGCCAGGGCAAGGAACGCCGCACCCTGGTGCGCGAACTGGTCCCGCACGAAGGGCATCTGTTCACCGTGGGGCGGCTCGACGCCGAAAGTGAAGGGTTGATCCTGCTCACCAACGATGGTGACCTGGCCGACCGGCTGATGCATCCCCGTTACGGGCACACCAAGACGTATCATGTGCTGGTGGTGGGACGGCCCGCCCCCAAGACGCTCGAAGCGTGGCGGCATGGCGTGGTGCTCGATGGCGAGCGCACCGCTCCGGCCAAAGTGCGCGTGCTGGAAGAGGCCAGCGGCGAAACCTGGCTGGAGATAGTCATGCGCGAAGGGCGCAACCGTCAGATTCGGCGGGTGGCGTCGCTGCTCGGTCACCCCGTCAAACGCCTGATCCGCGTCAAAATCGAGTTTCTGGAGATCGGCCATCTGCGGCCCGGACAGTGGCGCACCCTTTCCCCCGCCGAAGTGCGCCGCCTCAAAGAGGGCCGCAAGTCCTGACTCCGTTCGCCGCTTCTGCGTTGACCTTCAGGGAGACCGGACATGAGCACCGCAGACCTGCCCACCCGCGCACGCCTTCACCCCGTCGTCGAACGACAGGAGCGGTACGCCCGGCGGCGGCGCTGGCTGCGCGACGTGTTGTTACGAGGAATCGGCTTCCGCCTGCTGGTGAACGTCCATTGCACCGGGAGCGAGCGCGTGCCCGACAGCGGCCCGCTGATCGTCATCATGAATCACATCGCCGCGCTCGATCCGTTCGTGGTGGTGGGGGCGGTGACCAACCGTTTTCTGACCCCCATGTCGAAGATCGAGAACTATCGCAATCCCATCGTGGCACTGATGACCAGGGCGTGGGGCGTCTACCCCGTGCGGCGCGGCGAAGTAGACCGGCAGGCGCTCGACAGCACCATCGCCCTGCTGCAACGGGGGCACGCTGTGCTGATCGCGCCAGAAGGCACGCGGCATCGCAGCCTGGCCGATCCCAAAGACGGCACGACGTACGTCGCCACCCGCGCTGGCGCAGTGATTCAGCCCGTCGGGCTGGACGGCACCGATCAGTTCCCCGCCAGCCTGCTGCGGCTGCGCCGCGCTGAGGTGCAGGTCAACTTCGGGCGACCGTTTCGCTTCCGCACCGAGGGCCGGACGCGCATTCCCCGCGACGAGCTGCGCGCCATGACGCGCGAGATGATGTATCAGCTCGCTTTGCTGGTGCCGGAACACCGACGCGGCGTCTACAGCGACCTGGACGCGCTGACGACTGACTACCTGGAATTCGTGGACTGAGCCGCGCGCCCCTGCCAGTTGGACCTGTTTGGTCCCTTGTGGAGTGGCAGGTGCGCGTATAATGGGACAGATATAGCGCGGGCTGCGCGGGATGCCTGAAGCGGGTCAACGGGCGTCTCGCCCGCTATAGAACGGCACAGTTGGCATAACAAGGAGACTGATACATGGCGCAAGGACCTTCGTATGCTTACTTCCAGGGCCGTATCGTGCCCATCGAAGAGGCCAAGGTGAGCGTGATGACCCATGCGCTCAACTATGGAACAGGCGCGTTTGGCGGCGTGCGGGCCTACTGGAACGATGACGAACAGCAGTTGTTCATCTTCCGCCCGCTCGATCACTTCAAGCGCGTGCTCAATTCGGCCAAGCTGTTGATGATGGATCTGCCGCACACCCCCGAATCCATGCTGGCGATCCTCATTGATCTGCTGCGCACCGAAAATTACCGCGGGATAGATGTCTACATCCGCCCGTTGATCTACAAGTCCTCGACGGTGATCGGGGTGCGCCTGCACGATCTGGAATGCGATTTCACCATGTTCGCGCAGCCCTTCGGCAGTTATATCCCCAACGAAGAAGGCTCGCGCGTCACGTTCTCCGCCTGGCGGCGCATTGACGACAACATGATCCCCGCCCGTGGCAAGATCACCGGAGCCTACGCCAACTCCGCCTTCATCAAGACCGATGCTGCGCTCAACGGCTTCGACGAAGCGCTGGTGCTGGATCACAACGGGCACATTTCCGAAGGCAGCGCCGAGAACTTCTTCATGGTGCGCGATGGCGTGGTGATCACCCCGCCCGTGACCACCAATATCCTGGAAGGCATCACCCGCCGCACGGTGATCCAACTGCTGCGCGACGAGATGGGCCTGCCGGTGGAAGTGCGCGACATTGACCGCACCGAAGTCTTCGTCGCCGACGAAGCCTTCTTCTGCGGCACCGGCGTGCAGGTGGTGGCCATCACCGAGGTGGATCACCGCCCGGTGGGCACGGGCAAGATGGGGCCGGTCGTCCGGCAGCTACGGCAGCTCTACTTCGACCTGGTGCGCGGCAAGCTCCCTCGCTACCGCGAGTGGAATGTGCCGGTCTACGATTCCCAGGCGTAGCCGCCGCCCCAGCACGATCCGCGCCAGCAGCAGGGTCATGCCCAGGTTCTGCGCCATCACTGCCGTGTTGAAGCAGGTGATGTCCGGCGCTTCGATGTTGCGCTGATCGAAGAACCAGCGCACGAACATATAGATACCTCCGCCGATCCCCGCGATGACGCCTGTTGCGCGCACCTTGCCGTTGTCGGTGGACGCAGCGACCGTCAGCGGGGCGGCGAACATTAAGGCGCGGATGAGGTAGGTGCCCACGAAGATTTTGGCGTGACACGTCTCCGGCGTATAGGGGCCGCTGTCAATCAGATAGCCGAAGGCGAAGGTCTTGTCTATGAAGATGGAGATCAGGACGAAAATGCTGAGGATGGTGCCTGTCGTCGAGCCATCCGGCAGCATCAGCAGGGTGATCAGGTTGAGGAAAAACAGGCCGTAGAGCGCCAGGTCCCATGCCAGCGTGTCGTTCGACGGCCCCAGCGAATTCAGAATGGCGCGTAGCTCTTCCACGGTAGCCTCCTGCAATGCAGTGACGCGGTCACCCTCAATTCTACTGATTGGGCGACGCCGGACAAATGGGGAGAGTGGTTCATGGGCGGACAGGGCTAAAGCGAGCGTTAAGGTTGGCTCGCCTGGTTTACCTC
>DDBP01000301.1 GCA_002332795.1 Anaerolineales bacterium UBA2029
GGGATGCCAAACGGCAGAGGGGACGGAGGGCAACATACGCGCTCTCCGCCCCCGATGGTTCAGGAGCGGACAGGGCTAGAACAAGCGTTAAGGTTGGCTCGCCTGGTTTACCTCACCCCCAGCCTCGCTGCGCTCGGCTTGACCCCTCTCCAGCCTAGACTGGAGAGGGGCAACGAGGCGCGTCAGCGCCGAGTGGGGGTGAGGTAAAGTTGAGGACAGCCTTCTGTTCGAGAGGTACTCAATGGCTGTCCGTCCCTGAACCCTCGCGACTGCGTTGCGGGGCGAGGGGAAGCCGCTCCTTCGCCCGCCGCGCGGGAGGGGGATGAGGGCAAAAAGTGCATAACACGCTCTAGCGCCGTGTACGCGCTGCCTGCCGCACCTGTTCCAGGTTGATGATCTCGGCCACCTCGAATTCGGTCACTACAGCGTCAGGCACCGGGCGCAGGCGGACGATGGCCGGGAAGTGCCCCATACGCCCGTGCAGTTCGGCCAGCACGACCGCGGCGATGTAGTTCAGAGATGGGAGCAACACCAGCCAGGGTTCGGCCTGCCAGCGCTGCGGGGCGATGCCGAGATCGTCCAGCAGCCTGACGGCCTGCGCAGCAAACGGCTCGCTGAGGTCGAACTGCACCCGCGCCTCGATGGTGGCACTGACCGGCTGACCAGCCAGGGCCTGAATCTGCTCAAGTTGCCGCGCGGTGAGCGGGTGAGACAGGTTGAGAAGGTTCATGGCTACCACTCGCGATACTTTTGATTGAGTTGGTCAGCCGCCCAGATCAGTCCATCTTCAGTCTTGGCGGTGGTGAAAATCTCGAACCGCGCGCCAAAGTTGTCCTTGCCCTGGTAGGTGCCGAACAAGCGCCCCTGTCGCACGTAGAATCCAATCCCCTTGATGCCCTTCTGCCCGCTGTAATCGCGCGATTCTGCTGTGATGATCCAGGGTGTCTCCTGCCACACTTTGGTCACGAAGTCCTTGAACCCCTTGGGATAGTGATGGTCTGAGAAGCGGGGAGAGCGTTTCTCATCGGCGGGCGGCAGATCGTGTGGTTTTGACAGGCGCTGCCTGTAGCCCAGCATGAAAATTTCCCCGATAGCCCCCAGCTCGAAGAGAGGCTCGCCGTCAACGTCTATTTCTTCCAGGAGGACCCGCAGGCGTTCATCCAGCTCCCCGATCTCTGTGAGCGAAAACGCTTTGTCACGCTCAAAGTCGGTGAGCAGCGGCGAGTTCTCACCGAGCAGCGAGTAATCGAAGGCGATTGGCATGGGCGGAAAGTCAATGATCTCGGAGAAGCGCTCATGCCGATACAGCACCGGTATCCCCAGCGTCTGCCCGATGACTACCGCGATCGCGATCTGCGCCTTGTAACCGCCCGTCGCATTGATGATGATGCGTTCCGGCGTGTAGCGCTGAATGACCTTGCCCATCTCGCGCACGAGATTCCGCAGGCCGTGAATCTTGAAATCCTTCGGATTCTCGTCCTGCAGCTTCTCGACGGCGACGAACTCGCCGGTCTCCAGGTCCAGGTCTTTGCGCGCGCGATAATACCTGGTCAGCACGTCGCCCATCTTCCTGCCGTCAGCCGTATCGGACACGAACAGGAAGAGGTGACGCAGGCTCAGCGATTTGTTCCTGAGCGCATCTTCGATGGAGTTGATTTCGGCACCGCAGATACGGCTGGTCGGGTCTATTTCGAGCAAGAGTTTCGCCAACGCCGCAGTGTCGTCACTTTGCCGCGCCTGGCGCAGCTTCTCATGGAGGTCGGCGCTGACGCCAGATTCTTCGGGTTTGGATCTATCTATGTTGGTCAGCAGGCTCGTACCAACCGTGCAAATGAGTACATCGCGTCTGTCCATAGTTCGCCCCTTTCAGCCAAATGCTCAACCAGAGACGCCCGGTCACACCCGACCGGCGAGGATATCCAGCAAGACCTGGCGCTTGCTGGTAGCCGTCTCGGCTTCGTCGCACAGATCGATCATCTTGCGGTAGATGCCCTGCAACTGGTTCTCCACCGTGCGCGTGGATTTGCCCAGCATTCCGGCCAGCTCTTCATTGGTGGCATACGGGTGCTGTTCGAGCAGGACGACCGTGGCGCGCTCGGCGGGCGTCAGGCGGTCCAGCAGGGCCTGCCGCGGGTTGCGACGATGCTCGATCAGGGCCAGGGGATCGTCCAGGACAGCGCTTTCTGCCGGCAACAGGCGCGGCGACAGGATGGGCAGATCAACCAGGATCACCTGATCGCGCGTCCCCGGCGGCAGGTGAAACAGCCCCTCCCGGATCAGGTTGGGCGGAGACAGCACCGTCCACACGCGGTCGCGCGGGCCGAAGATCAGTGCAGCGGCGAGCGTGGCGTAGATGGTCATGGCCTTGCGCCCGCCAGCGACCAGCAGGTGAATGCTGAAGCCATCGGCGCGGTAGTCGCGCAGCACGCGCAACACGCCCCGGAAGTAGTCGTTGGCCGTATCCTGGTCGGTGATGTCCATGAGCGGCGCTCCTGTGACACGGCGCAACTCATGCCAGCGCACCGGCAGATCGGGGTAGTCCGCAGCCAGGACAGTCTTCAGGCTGTCGTGCGCATCGGCAATGCCGGATAGCCGCGGTTCTGTGTGCAGGATGGCCGCCGCTGCGAAGCGATAGCGGGCGTGTAGCTCGTCCAGCGCCACGGTGATGGCTTCAGGTCGTTGACCAAGCGTCGCGGCGAACAGATTGGGCACGTTTCCACCCTTTCTTGACCGGATTCCCTGACGACCACCCCAGTATACCCCTGACTCGCGTCCAGGGCTGGGTAGCGGTACTCAAATTTCGCCCGTCTGCCAGAAAGGGGCCTTGTTGACGACCTTGCACACACCGGCGTATCTCTGCGCCCCCTTTCGTCTCCGCAGGCTGCGGTATAATGGGCGCGGCGTTTCTCCCCATGCACATTTTCAGGAAGAGCTTCGCACCATGACCGACTCGCTGGACTACGTAGCCATCCTCGATGTTGCTGAAGGTATCGCGCGACACGCGGGAGCGGTGCTGCGCGAACATTTCGAGCGCCCGCGCCGTTCGTACAGCAAAAGCTCGCCGATTGATCTGGTCACGGACGCCGACCGCGCCTCCGAAGCGCTGATCGTGGAAGCCCTGCGCAGCGCCTTCCCCGATCACTATATTCACGGTGAAGAAGGCGGCGGCTATGGCCCCTCGCCCGATCAGACGCCCTATCACTGGTACGTGGATCCCTTGGACGGCACGACCAACTTCGCCCATCGCTTCCCGATCTTTGCCGTGAGTCTGGCGCTCTCCGGCCCCGACCTGCAGCCCATCCTGGGCGTGGTCTATAACCCCATGAGCGACGAACTGTACAAAGGCATTCGCGGGCAGGGAGCGACGCTCAACGGGCGGCGGTTGCGCGTCAGTCAGGTGCCCGACCTGGCGCAGGCGCTGGTGATCACTGGCTTCCCCTACGACGCCTGGACATCGGAAGACAACAACGCCGCGCAGGTGGAGCACTTCCTGCGGCGCACTCAGGACGTGCGCCGGGTGGGATCGGCAGCGCTCGACCTATGTTGGGTGGCGGCGGGGCGCTGCGATGTTTACTGGGAGCACGGGCCGAAGCCCTGGGACGTGCAGGCGGGGATTTTGTTCGTGCTGGAAGCTGGCGGTAAAGTAACGGACTATGAGGGCGCGTTCAGTCGCACCGCGCTATCCGGTCAGCGCATTTTGGCGACCAACGGTCTGGTGCACGAACAGGCCCTGGCCGTGCTGCAACTGGGCGATGCCGCACCGCGCCCGACCCTCGCCCGTTGACTGTCATCAAGAGGAAAATTGCCATGGTTCGTTTTGCCCGTCTGATCCCCCTGCTGGTCTTATTGCTGGTCACTCTGAGCGTCTTCGCGCCGACCCTGGCTCAGAGCGACAACCCCCTGTACGCGCCGGTCAAGCTGCTGGAGCCGGAAGTGCTCTCTGTGCGCCCGCACGACACGACGGCCTATACGCAGGGCCTGCTGCTCTACGACGGCTATCTCTACGAGAGCACAGGCCGTCATGGGGCGTCTACCCTGCGCAAGGTAGACCCGCAAACCGGCGAAGTGCTGCAGATGATCCGCGTGCCGGACGAGTATTTCGCCGAAGGGCTGGCCCTGGTGGATGATCGCCTGATTCAACTCACCTGGCAGTCGCAGGTGGCCTTCATCTACGATCGCGAGACGTTCGAGCAGATCGGCACGTACACCTACGAGGGCGAGGGATGGGGACTGTGCACTGACGGGCGCTACCTCTACATGAGCGACGGCACGCCTTTCCTGGATGTCCGCGATCCGCAGACCTTCGAGCTGATCTTCAGCGGCCTGGTCACTGTGCAGGGATCGCTGGTGGAGCGCCTCAACGAATTGGAATGCGTGGGCGACTACATCTACGCCAACATCTGGCAGACTGACTATATCGTGCAGATCAACAAGTACAACGGCGTCGTCGTCGCGGTGATTGACGCCTCGAATCTGCTCACCGAGGAAGAAAAGGCGCAGTTCGACGAGCAGGAAGTGCTCAACGGCATCGCCTACCTGCCAGAGACCGACACCTTCCTGATCACTGGCAAGCACTGGCCCAAGATGTACGAAGTGCGCTTCGTAGAGAAGCAAACCGGCGCGAGCCAGTAACGCGGCCTTCCGCAGCGTCTCATGCGCTTTTGCCCTCACCCCCGCTTGGCACTGGCACGCCTCCCTGCCCCCTCTCCA
>DDBP01000356.1:0-538 GCA_002332795.1 Anaerolineales bacterium UBA2029
GCCGTCGTGCGTCATGCCGCGGTGCACGGGGACGCCCAGGCGGGGCACATCGGCGAACTTGATGGTATTGTTCTGCCCGCTCCAGATGGCCTCGCTGAGGTCTTTGCCCACCTTTTCCACGTCAATATCGAAGGCGGCGCTGAACTCGATGTCGCGCACGTGATAGCCGCCCAGCACCACGTGCATCAGACCGGGGACGTGCTGATCCGGATGGGCGTCGCGGTAGTAGTGCACGCCCTGGACCAGCGAGTTGGCGCAGTTGCCCACGCCGATAATGGCGACACGAACCTTATCGGACACAGAGACCTCCTATGTTCCTGAACGGATTGTTCGCGGCCCGCCCTGGGAGGGCAGGCGCAGGCTGGCACATATGGACGTTGCGCGGCCTCTCGCCGGCACGCGAGAGGACCTGACCGTCCACCTAAGCGCCAAAGTGTACCTGCAGCGGCGCTAAATGCCCAATTTCGGGGGACAACGGGGTGCGTGCATAGGTTGGTGCGCCGGATGGCTCATCCTCCCCGCGCGGCGGGCGAAGGGG
>DDBP01000356.1:657-4275 GCA_002332795.1 Anaerolineales bacterium UBA2029
GCGAAGGGGAGTGTCCAGGCAGGCAGGTAGCTTCCCCCAACTCCAGACTCCAGACTCCAGACTCTAGACTCTAGACTCCTCAGGTGTGTCCAGGCAAGGGGGCGGCTTCCCCTCTCCCTCGCGACTTGCGTCGCGGGGCGAGGGGATTGAGGGGTGAGGGGCAGCAGAGCGCGGCCAACCGCCTGACGCATCGTGCACGCCCCTGTCTACGGCCCAGCCGATCACAGCTTGACAGAGCGCCCGAACCGACGCATAATGACGTGCGGAAAATATGAACGATCGTTCGTTCATATATCTGAGGATAAGGTTGCTCATGGATCCAACGCTTTCCAGAGGTGATCAGGCGCGCGCGGCCATCCTGGACGCCGCGCGACATCTCTTCGTGACGCGCGGGTATCACGGCACCAGTATGCGCGCCATCGCGCAGGCCGCAGGCAGGCGCTCGGTTGCCGGGCTGTACAATCACTTCGCGACCAAGGAAGCCATCTTCGTGGCGCTGATCGCCGAGCGCAACCCCTACGACGTTCTCTTCGGCATGCTCGAAGAGGCCCTCGCCAACGCGCATACCCTGGCGGACTTCGTCCATGCTGCCCTGCGCCAGGTCTTGCGCGTCTTGCCGCAGCACTACGACTTCCTGCAACTGGCGCAGATCGATCTGCGCGAGTTCGGCGGCAAGAATATTGCCCACCTCCTGCAGCATGCAACGTTCCCCCGCCTGCTCGACCTGCTGCGCCGCGTGCAGACCCTGCCCGACGCGGCACAGCTCGACGACCTGGTGTGGATACGCACGCTGGCCAGCCTGGTGATCGGCTTTCTGGTCACCGAGCAAATGGCCCCGGCGGGTCTGTTCGGCGACCTGAGCACCGACGAGTGGGCCGCACGGCTGGCCGATATCGTGTTGTACGGCCTCCGCGGCCCGCGCGGCGGCTGACCTGTCGCTTCGTTGTTCACAAGGAATGCCCTATGAATGAGACTCCTTATGCTGTCGAAGTGGTAGAGGTGCACAAGCGTTTCGGCCCCATTCAGGCGCTACGCGGCGTCACCCTGCGCGTGCGGCGCGGCGAAATCTACGGTCTGCTGGGGCCGAACGGCGCGGGCAAGAGCACGCTCATTCGCCTGCTGGCCGGTCTGTACCGGCCCGACGCGGGCAGCGTAACGGTGCTGGGCCGCCCCATGCCCAACAAAGAGGTGCTGGCGCAGCTCGGCTATATGACACAGGCGACAGCGCTCTATAGCGAACTGACCGTGTGGCAGAACGTGGCCTTCTTCGCCGGGTTGATGGGTTGCCGCGACGAACGGGCCATCGCCGCGGCCATCGAATTCGTCAGCCTGACGGAGCGGGCGCACAGCCGGGTCAGCACGCTTTCGGGCGGCATGCGCCAACGGGTGTCGCTGGCGATTGCTCTGGCACACCGTCCGGCGCTGATCCTGCTGGACGAGCCGACCGTCGGCGTAGACCCGCAGTTGCGCGTGCAGTTTTGGGAACACTTCCGGACCATCACCCGGCAGGGCGTGACGCTGATCGTCTCCAGCCATGTGATGGACGAGGCCGAACGGTGCGACCGACTGGGCTTCCTGCGCGACGGGCAGCTCATCGCCGAAGGCACGGCGGAGTCGCTGCGGCGGGCGGCGGGCACGACCAACCTGGAAGAAGCGTTCCTGCGTCTGGCTGAGCGCCAGGAGGAGGTGCGCGCCCTATGAACGCTGCTCGCAGCCTGATCCTGGCCCGGCGGGTCGTCCTGCAGATGCTCGCCGACCGCCGCACCCTGGTGCTGATCGTCATCGTGCCGGTGATCCTGCTCAGCTTCCTGGGCGTGCTGATCCGCGCCGATCCCGCCGAGCGCCTGGTTGGGGTCGTCAATCAGGACAACGGCGTAGCGCTGGGCGGCACGACGGTGAACCTGGGCGAACGCCTGATCGGCGTGCTGCAGGGCTTCGAGGAGTTCAGCACCCGTCCCATGAGCGCGGCGGAAGCCCGGCGGCAGCTCGACGCGGGTGACGCGGACGCGGTGATCACGCTGGGGCCGGACTTCACGCAGCGCGTCTTGCAGACGCGCACGCTGACTCTGGCTGTCGAATTCGAAGGCTCGAACCCTATGATCGCCGGGCAACTGCGCAAGATGTTGGAGCGCGTGGCCCTGCAGGCTGCCAACGTTAGCCTGGCCTTGCTGGCCGCGTCGACGGAGGGCGAGACGCGCGAATTGCAGGCGGTGCTCGACGCCACCTATCTGCACAGCGGCCCCGAATACGACACACTCGACTACATGGCTCCGGCGCTGGTGGGCTTCTTCGTGTTCCTGTTCGTCTTCCTGCTGACGTGCATTGCCTTTCTGCGCGAGCGCCTGGCGGGCACGCTGGAACGCCTGCAGGCCACGCCGATCCGTTCCCACGAGATCATCATCGGCTATATGCTGGGCTTTCTGGTCTTCGGCGTGGTACAGGGCGCGATCGCGCTGCTGTTCACCATCTATGTGCTGGGCATTCACTACGCCGGCAACCTGCTCAACATTGTCGTCGTAGAATTGCTGTTGGTGGTGCTCTCGGTAAACCTGGGCATTTTCCTGAGCACCTTCGCCCAGAACGAATTCCAGGTGCTGCAGTTCATCCCCCTGGTGGTCGTCTCGCAGGGGTTGCTCGGCGGTGTCGTGTGGCAGGTGGAAGACATGCCCGCCGCCTTGCAGCCGTTCGCGCGGCTGATGCCCCTCACCTACGCCACCCGCGCCCTGCGCGATGTGATGATCAAGGGTGAAGGGCTGTCCGACGTGGCAGGGGCGCTGCTGATCCTGATCCTGTTCGCCGTCCTGGTGATCGCCCTCTCGTCGCGCGTGACGGCCCGCGCCCAGGGATCGTGATCCGTGGGCAGAGCGCCATCCGGCATTGGTCAGCGCTCTGCCCTTCTCTACCCTCTCCCGCGAAACATTTTGGCGCTAAAAGGTTTGGCGCTGTACAATTTCCCTCATGACGAGCGAACCTCCGTTGCCGCTGCGCTTCGATGGCTGCCTGGCCACCAACCTGGAGCAGGCATTCCGTCACCTGGAGCAGGTGTACGAGCGCCTCATTGCGCCCACCGGCCTGACCCTCCTGGAATGGTACGTGCTGCGCGCACTCTATGAGCAGGACGGCCTGACCGCTTCGCACCTGGCCGCGCTGGTGTGCCGTCATCCATCCTCGATGACCGCCGTGCTCGACCGCATGGAAGAAAAGGGGTTGCTGCGTCGTCAGATAGACGCAGCCGACCGGCGCGTGGTGCATGTCTTCCTCACCGAGCGCGGACGGGCTTTTCGCCCGCAGGTCGAAGCGGTCGCCGCACACCTGGACCGCGTTATCACGGAGTCCCTCAGCGCCGAGCAACTCGCTACCTTCCGCTATGTGCTCAGCGTGTTGCAGAACATCGAACTGAGCGCGTCTTAAAGCCTTCTACGAGCTTCTGCCAGGCATTGTTCTCTTATGCCAGAACTCCCTCCTTGCGCGAGCGCAGGGACAGGGGGAAAGCCAGCACTGGCACCAGAGCAGGCAAGCCCCCGCGCCCCGCGACGCAGTCGCGAGGGAGAGGGGATGGAGGGGTGAGGGGCAAATACTGCCCGGAAGCTCGTAACAGCCTCTAGAGGCTGTTATGAA
>DDBP01000114.1 GCA_002332795.1 Anaerolineales bacterium UBA2029
CCCCGCCTCGCTTCGCTCGGCGCGCCAGCGCTGAGCGGGATGAGGTAAAGCCGCAGAGCAGGACTTCTCAAACAGCCTCTATGATTGATTTCTCCTCCTCTGCGCTCCCGGCGTCTCTGCGGTTCAAGATTTCTGCGGATTGGTTGTGGGCCAGCCAAGCATATATAATGAACGTAACATCTGGCTGACCCTGCCGCGCGTGAAAGCGGCCATGCCGCCCGCGTACCCGGCATTACGGTAGAGGAAGACGGCGTCTCATGCCCACTCGTGTACTGGTCGTAGATGACGAAATGGATACCCTGCGCCTGCTGCGCACGGTGCTGCAGATTGGCGGGTTCGAGCCGATCACCACCCTCAATTCGCTGGAAGCACTCGACCTGGCCGAACGGGAAAGACCAGACGTCGTCTTGCTGGACATCATGATGCCGGAGATTGATGGCTTCATGCTGTGCAGGATGATGCGTCAGAATCCGGTCACGCAGGACCTGCCCATCATCTTCGTCACCGCCTATCAGTCGCTGGATATTGAGGAACGACGGCTGGAAGCGGGCGCCGATCTGGTGGTTCACAAGCCGATCAGCGTGGACTCGCTGGTGAGCGCCATTCACAAGGTGCTGGATCGCCGTCAGCCCTGAGCAGGCGTGGGTCAGCCGCAAACCGTCGCTGCTGCCATCACAGACACGCACGAGGAATAGAACGTGGAAAAAACGCACACCATCGTCGTCATGCAGGGCGATCAGACGGGCCAGGAATTGCTGGAAGAAGCGCTGCGCGTGCTCTCGCCGTCCATCCTGCCGCCCAATATTCATTTCGTCACCTTCGACCTGTCGCTGGAAAACCGCCGCGCCACCAAAAATCAGGTCGTCTACCAGGCGGCGGAAGCGGTGAAGAAGTATGGGCTGGGGCTGAAGGCGGCGACCATCACCCCTGGCGATCCCGACGATGTGGGCAGCCCCAACGCCATCCTGCGCGAAGCTATTGACGCACAGGTCATTCTGCGCGTGGGGCGACGACTGCCGCCTGTGCGCCCGATCGCGGGCGTGCACGCGCCGATCGCTGTGGTGCGCATGGCCGTCGGCGACGCCTACGGGGCCAAAGAATGGCGCGAGGGCGAAGGTCTGGACGAGGTCGCCTACCGCACCGAGCGCATCACCCGCCGCACCTGCCGCGCGGTGGCCGAATACGCCTTTCACTACGCGGCGCGCACCGGCGCGAAGGTGTTCGGCGGCCCCAAATACACCGTCAGCCCCGTCTACGAGGGCATGTTCAAAGAGGAACTCGACGCCGCCGCGGCCCGTTACCCGACCGTGCGCTACGAGCCGCAGTTGATAGACGCGACTTATGCCCTGCTGCTGGAGACGACCGGCGAACCCCTGGTGATCCCCACCCTCAACCGCGACGGCGACAGCATGTCCGACCTGGTGCTGAAGATGTTCGGCACCATCGCCGGTTCGGAGTCGGTGATCATCAGCTTCGACGAAAACCTGCAGCCCAACGCCATCATCGCCGAAGCGCCGCACGGCACCGCCCCGTCGTTGCAGGGCAAGAACCTGGCCAATCCCATCGCCATGATCATGGCCGCGGCAACGGTGCTCAGTTACATTCCGGACGACCGCGCTGCGCGCGTCTGCCGCGCCATCCGCGAGGCGACGCTGGAAGCGGTCTACGACGGCGTGCGCACCCCCGACCTGGGCGGTCAGGCCACGACGAGCGAATTCACCGACGAGGTGATCCGGCGTGTGCAGGCCAAGCTGGCCGTGTGGGACGCGCTGGGCTAGGAGCGCGGCGGGCAGACAGCCGGGCGACCGTCACCGACAGGACAGCCGCCTGCCTCTTCACCCCTCACGACTCCTGACTCATGACTCGCAACTCTCAACCAGAGACCATGCCCGTGAAGCTGATCCTGACGCACGATAACGCCGACTTCGATGCGGTCGCCTCGCTGCTGGCCGCGCATAAGCTCGATCCCGAAGCGCTGCCAGTGTTGCCCAAGCGCGTCAACCGCAACGTCGAGGAATTCCTGACGCTCTACGGTAGCGAACTGCCCTTCGTCCGCCGGGGCGAACTCAAGCGCGGCGGGCCGGTGGAGCGCGTGACAGTGGTGGACACGCAGAGCTTTTCCACGGCGCGCGGCATGCGCCCCGATACGCCCGTGCACTTCATAGACCATCATCCCCTGGCCCGCGATCTGGAGCCGAATCAGACCTTCGCCGGCGAGCCGGTAGGCGCGGCCACGACTCTGCTGGTCGAGCAGATTCACGAGCAGGGGATCAGTCTGGCCCCGCTGGAAGCCACTCTGTTGCTGCTGGGTATCTACGAAGACACCGGTTCGCTGCTCTATGGCACGACTACCGCCCGCGATGCTCGCTGTGCCGCCTGGTTGCTGGAGTGCGGGGCCGACCTGGACGTGATCCGCCATTTCCTGGCGCATCGGCTGACTCCCGAACAGCGCGAACTCTACGAGCGCCTGCTCGAACACACCGAAACGCATACGGTGAAAGGGCACGCCATCCTGCTGGCGATGGCCACGACGCGCCGCCCGGTGGACGAGATCGCCACGCTGGCGCACAAGCTGCGCGAACTGTATGAACCGGCGGCGGTCTTCGTGCTGGTGCAGCTCAACGGCGATATTCAGTTGGTGGCGCGGGGCACCACCGATGCGCTGGATGTCTCGGCCATTGCCCGGCGTTTCGGCGGCGGGGGGCATAGTCGCGCGGCGGCGGCGCTCATCCGCGACCGGCAACTCGAAGACGTGCGTGCCGAAATCCTGCAGGTGTTGCCGGAGATCATCGTCCCGTCGCTGCTGGTCGAATCGCTGATGTCGGTGGGGGCACAGACGGTGCGCCCCGACGAGCGCATCAAAGACGTGGTGGAGCGGATGCAGCGCACCGGTCACGAGGGCTTCCCGGTAGTGGAAGGCGGGCGCGTGGTCGGCCTGCTGACCCGTCGCGCCGTAGACCGCGCCATGAGCCATGGGCTGGGGCAACGTCGCGTCCGCGAGATCATGGACGCGGGCGAAGTGACGGTGCGCCCCACCGACTCCATCGAAGTGCTGCAACAGCGCATGATGCGCTCCGGATGGGGGCAGATTCCTGTGGTGGACGAGCGGGGCCGTCTGCTGGGCATCGTTACCCGCACCGACCTGATCAAGCGCTGGGGGCAGCGCCCCGACGACGGTCGCCGCGAGCAGATATTGCGGCGGATGCAGACGGCGCTATCGCCTGGTCTGTGGCGGCTGGTGAATGCCATCGCGCAGCA
Organism: Anaerolineales bacterium UBA2029; assembly: GCA_002332795.1. Classification (GTDB taxonomy): domain Bacteria; phylum Chloroflexota; class Anaerolineae; order Aggregatilineales; family Aggregatilineaceae; genus UBA2029. Next base: position 3,259 of record DDBP01000114.1, read on the forward strand.
GGCGCAAAAGCAGCGCGTGGGGCTGTATCTGGTGGGCGGCTTCGTGCGCGATCTGTTGCTGGAGCAGCCCACGCACGACCTCGATCTGGTGGTGGAGGACGACGCCATCGCCCTGGTGGAGGCCCTGTGCGCGACGTATGGCGGCGACATGCGCAGCCATGCGCAGTTCGGCACGGCCAAGTGGCTCCTCGACGAGACGGTCGCCAGGGCGCTGGGCAGTTCCTGGCAGGAGAACGGCTGGCCGGCGTTCCTGGATTTCGCCTCGGCGCGGCGCGAGTTCTACGAACAGCCTACCGCCCTGCCTACCGTGCAGCGTAGCTCGATCAAGCCCGATCTGTATCGGCGCGACTTCACCATCAACACGCTGGCGATTCGCCTTTCGCCGGAGCCGATGGGGGAGTTGCTGGATTTCTACGGCGGCGAGCAGGACCTCAAGGATGGCATCATCCGCGTGCTGCACAGCCTGAGTTTCGTGGACGATCCCACGCGCATGTTGCGGGCGGTGCGCCTGGAACAGCGCCTGGGCTTTCGCATCGAGCCGCGCACCGAGGAGCTGATCCGCAATGCCATCAGTCTGCTCGACCGCGTCAGTGGCGACCGCATCCGTCACGAGCTGGCGCTGATCCTGGCCGAACCATACCCCTTGCGCGCCCTGAGTCGGCTGGAGCGGCTGGGCATCCTGGCCGCCATCCATCCGCAACTGCGCGTGGACGAATGGGTACGCTCGGCTTTCTACGCGCTGCGCTATGCCCGTCAGCATCACCCCTGGCCGTCGCTGGCGACGTTCGACAACTGGATGCTGACCTCGTTCTCGCTGTTCACCAGCCGCCTGTCTCAGGACGAACTGGAGAAGTTGGGGCGGCGATTGCAGTTTTCGCGCCGCTACCTGAATCACCTGCAGGACGCGCGTGCCGCCATCGCCCTGCTGCCGCAACTGAGCGAGCCGTTGCCCCCCAGCGAGGTGGTGCGCCTGCTGGAGTCGCTCGACGAGGTCGGCTGGCTGGCCGCCTGGGCTGCCGCGCCGAACGCCGTCGCCCGCGAGCAGATCGAGCGTTTCGCCAGCACCTGGCGCTACGTGCGGCCTACGGTAGGCGGGCAGGAATTGCGGACGCTCACAGGCATGAAACCAGGGCCGCTGTACGGCCAACTGCTGAGTCGGCTGCGCGAAGCGTGGTTGAACGGCCTGATTGCGTCGCCCGACGAGGAGAAAGCGATGCTCCTGCAACTGGTTGCCGAACTGCCTGGCACGGGTGAAGAATCGCACAAAAGCTGAGAAAATTAGAAAGAAAGATTAAAGGTTGCTGAGAGATCCCCATCTGGCACCACAGGGTCTGTTAAGCTTCTTTAATGCGCGGTATGATTCCCGCCACTCGACCGTTGTCCACATGTAATGACAACTTCCTGGGGGAGCGTTCATGACCCTTACTACCACACAGCCACAGTTTCGTCTGGTTCGCTGGCGCGGGGGACAGCACCCCACTCTGGATGCCATCACCCGCCTGATGCGCGACGAGCAACTGCGGCCCTACGTGTGGGTGAACGCCCCCAATTCGCGTCACCCGGTGCGCAGTCACGGCTACGACAAGACCATCTACTGTGTGCAGGGTTCCATCGAGATCATCCTGCCCGACGCCCGGCAGCGCGTGGTGCTCGGCCCTGGCGACCGCATTGATCTGCCGCGCGGAATGCGCTATGGGGCAGTCGTCGGCCCGACGGGCGCGCAGTGCGTCGAGGGCAGCCCCGCCTGAAACAGGCGCACAAAGCCCGTCGCGGGACATCTTTTCCCCGATCTCCACAATGGTTGTTGCGATAAGCGTGTAGATAGGGAACCTCTGTGTCCCTTTCTGTCGTGTCCTCTGCTATGCGTTGCTGAGTCCTGCACCCCCGCGCAATTCCAGCCTTGTTGGGGGCAGGGGCTTATGCTACAATGCTGCGCCGGGCTGTCAGTACGCTGGCGGCTCAATTCCACACGTCAGGACTCCGCCTGTGTTGTCCGGCTGGGCACCGGATTGCGGCGGGGGATGAATGGCGTGAACGCATAAACACAGACACAGGAGGATCTGAATCATGCCCGTCGTTTCGATGAAAGCGCTGCTGGAGACGGGGGTTCACTTTGGGCACCGCGCTCGCAAGTGGAACCCGAAGATGAAGCCCTACATCTTCACCGAGCGCAACGGTATTCACATCATTGACCTGCAGCAGACCGTTGTCTTCCTGGACGAAATTTACAACGTGGTGCGCGAGAAAGTGGCCGATGGCGGCACGATCCTGTTCGTCGGCACCAAGCGTCAGGCCCAGGAGACCATCGCCACCGAAGCCACCCGCTGCAGCATGCCCTACGTCAATCAGCGCTGGCTGGGCGGTACCCTGACCAACTGGCGCACCATGCGCACCCGCCTGGAGACGATGAAGCGCCTGGAGCGGCAGATCGAGGAAGGCGCTTTCGAGCAGCTCACCAAGAAAGAACGCCTGCTGCTCGACCGCAAAATGGCCCGGATGCGCCTGCGCTTCGGCGGTATGCGCAACATGACCCGCCTGCCCGACCTGCTCTACGTGGTGGACACGCGCCGCGAAGAGACCGCCGTCAAAGAGGCCAACTCGCTGAAAATTCCCGTGATCGCCCTGGTGGACACCAACTGCGATCCCGACCCGATTGACTACGTCATCCCGGCCAACGACGACGCCATCCGCGCCATCAAGCTGCTGACCAGTGTCATTGCCGACGCCGCCCTCGAAGGGCTGGCCCTGCGCAAGACCCGCATTGACGAAGGCGAACTGGTGGAAGAGGAAGAAGTGGACTTCGCGACGGCAATGGCCGAGGAATATGAGGACGACGAGAGCTTCCTGGGCGAGTCCACGCTGGCCAAGCTGCGTAGCGGCGAACTCGACTTCGGCGACGAGGACTTCGACCTGGACGAGGACGAAGAGAGCGAGGAAGAATGACAATCACGGCACAGATGGTCAAAGACCTGCGCGAGCTGACCGGCGCTGGTCCGCTGGACTGCAAGAAGGCGCTGGAGCAGTTCGACGGCAACATGGAAAAAGCGGCAGAATTCCTGCGCGAGAAGGGCCTGGCCAAAGCGGCCAAGAAAGCCGGGCGCGCCACCAACGAAGGCATCGTGCACGCCTACATTCACCACAATAACCGCGTGGGCGTTTTGCTGGAGCTGAACTGCGAGACGGATTTCGTCGCCAAGACCGATCAGTTCCGCGCTCTGGCCAACGACATCGCCCTGCAGATCGCCAACCTGGGTGCCAGGTACGTCCGGCGCGAAGACATCCCCGCCGACATCGTCGCAGCGGAGCGCGAATTGCAGCGCCGTCGTGCCCTGGAAGAGGGCAAGCCCGAAAGCGTGGTGGACAAGATCGTGGACGGGCGCATGAGCAAGTTCTACGAAGACCTGGTGTTGCTGGAGCAGCCCTTCATCAAGGACGACAGCGTCACCATCAGCGAACTGATCACGCGGGCCATCGCCGAACTGGGCGAAAATATCACCGTCCGCCGCTTCGCCCGCTTTGAGGTGGGCGAAGACGCCGGGGCAGAGTAAGCCCCAGGAGACTGGCGTAACCATGACCAGGGGATTAGGGCTACCGGGAACCTAGTCCCCTTTTTTGTCGCATCAAGCGCCCGTGCTTTCTTATGTGAGTCATCTCGTGTGTAGAAGGAAGTTCCCATGACCACTCCCGACTCTCAACCCGCCCCTCGTTACCGCCGTATCGTGCTCAAGCTCAGCGGCGAGACCCTGGCTGGCCCACAGGGTTTCGGCATTGACCCCGAACAGGCCGCCATCATCGCCCGCAAGATCAAGAATGTCTACGATCTGGGGGTGCAGGTGGCCCTGGTGATCGGCGCGGGCAACCTGTGGCGGGGGAGCATCGGCGTGCAGCACGGCATGTCGCAGGCGACCGCCGATCACATGGGCATGATCGCCACCGTGATGAATGGGCTGGCTCTGCAGGATGCGCTGGAGCGGATCGGCGTGCCCACGCGCGTGCAGACCGCCGTCATGATGAATCAGGTCGCCGAGCCGTACATCCGCCTGCGCGCCATCCGTCACATGGAAAAAGGGCGCGTGGTGATCATCGCGGGCGGCACCGGCAACCCCTATTTCACCACCGACACCGCGGCAGCGCTGCGCGGCATGGAAGTCAACGCCGACGTGTTGATCAAAGGCACGCAGGTGGACGGCGTCTACACCGACGATCCCAAGAAGAATCCGCAGGCCCGCCGCTTCGACCGCCTGAGCTACTCCGAAGCCATCGAGTACCGCGTGCGCGTCATGGACATGACGGCCATCACGCTGTGCATGGATCACAAGCTGCCGCTGATCGTGCTCAACATCTGGGACGATCACAGCCTGCTCGACGCGGTGCTGGGCAAGCCAGTAGGCACCCTGATTGACGGGGAGTAGGGCCGCGACGCTCAGGATGCGGGAGATCGCTGCTCGACGGTCAGGCGTACGGCCATCAGCGGCTGACGGGTGGTGCCTCCCGCTCCATCTTCCAGTTCGATATAGCCCTGGTCGCGCTCGGTGAAACTATAGAAAGCGTGTAGAGCGGGTGGCAGGCGTTCCGCCAGCGCTGCTCGCAGGTCGGGGCCGCAGGCGGTGCTGGTCAGCACGACGAACGTCTCCGTGCCGCGCAGGTGGCCCACGAAACTATCTTCGCTTCCCACTTCCGCCGCCAGCCGACTGATGAGATGACCGGCGTGCCGCAACGCTTCGTGCGCCGTGACAAAACCCACCACGTCGCGGAAGGCGGCGAAGTGCTCCAACGTGACTTCGATCAGATACCAGTCATCGCTTTGGGTCAGTGCGGCGAGCCGTTCCTGCAACAGGCGTCCGGTGGGCAGGCCGGTGCGCGGCTCGGTGACGTCTTCGCGCTCGGCGCGTTGCAGGGCATTGCGCACGCGCAGGCTCAGGATGTCCATGTCATAGGGGGCGACGATCACGTCATCGGCCCCCGCCGCCAGCAGATCGCGCTGCAGGGCCGCTTCCTCCGGCCCAACCAGGGCAATCACTGGCAAACCGCTCAGGCGCGGTCTGGCCCGCAGGGTGGCGAGCGCCTCCAGGGCGGGCATGTCGGACAGTTGGGCGCTCATCAAGAGCAGATGGGGGGCGGCAGCCGGTGGCAACGCCAGCCCTTCGGCCAGCGAGGAGGCAACCAGCACCTGGTAGCCCTGCGCGGTGAAATGCTGGCTTAAGGCAGCCCCCAGGCGGTTATCGTGGGCAAGAATCAGCAAACGGTTCTGGCTTTGCACCTGGCTCCCCCTTTCAAGTGCTCCCGCGCTCATTCACTATCGAGGATCGCGTCTACCCGGAACTGCCCGTCGGCCACGTCGGCGGCATTGGCCAGCGCCTCCTCGCGCGGCAATGACGGCGTGACCTCGTCGGGGCGCAACACGTTGCGCAGGGGGAGCACCGAGGCGGTGGGAGGGATGTCGTCGGTGTCGAGAGCCTGCAACCGTTCGGCGTAGGCCAGAATCTCGGAGAGTTGCTCAGCGTAGCGTTCGATCTCTTCGTCGGTGAGCTGTAGCTTGGCCAGTTCGGCGATATGCTCCACCATGGCGCGGTCAAGTTTCATGGCGTGCGCTCCGGATGTGCGATGTGTCAACCCTGCGCAGGATTATAGCGTAGCCCGTCAGCCGCGCGAACCGACAACGGGTTCCAGGGGCAGGCAAGGGTTGTGGGCGACTCATGGGACGTGGGAGCGTTGACCTCGCCCCCAGCCTCTCCGCTGCCGAGCGGGGGTGAGGTAAA
>DDBP01000171.1 GCA_002332795.1 Anaerolineales bacterium UBA2029
CCGGCCCCTGTGTCGCGGTCGCTGGGCGCGGTCCCCGTCGGCGTGCGGCGTCGGCGGCGTGGGGGACGGCCCGGCGGTTGGTTCACCTGGGTGACGGCTGGCTTGCTTCTCACCGGCGTCGCGCTCGCCCTGTTGGTGGGCGGCCTGTATATCCTGATGAACGATTCGGCGGGCGGCGCTACCTCGCCCAATTACGCGGCAACGGCCATCTTCAAGCTCACCGCGACCAAAGAGGCGCTGCTCCAGCCGACCCTGCCTGTGACCGATAGTCCGGACGGGATCACCCCGTCGCCTTTGCCCACCAATACCCCTCGTCCGCTTCAGACTCCTGAGGTGGACGATGCCCTGCAACAAAGCGGGGCCTCACCCCCAACCGGATGAGACCCCGTCCCGTGCGCAATTCAGCGGAGTCTACCAGCCACGCTTCTTGGCCGCGGCCATCTTGATTGCTCCCAGTAACCGCACCAGCCCTTCGGAGACGCTGCCTTCGGGCAGGTGGAAGCGCACCACACGACGTTTCTTGGCCAGCAAGGCTTCCAGGTCGCCCTGCGCCTGAGCACGTTTGAGCAACATGAAGTCGTAGGGTTCGCCGGGGATGGGAATCTGCTCGTTGTTCTCGACCGTGATCTGGATGAACACGCCGTTGTTCGGGCCGCCCTTGTGCAATTGACCCGTGGAATGCAAGAAGCGCGGCCCATAGCCGAGCGTGACGGCACGGGTGGTGGCGTGACGCAGCTCCTGGCGGATGGCTTCCAGCAACTGGGTGTGACGCGGGGTCGGAGCCAGATAGGCCATCAGCGCGATGTAGTCCCCCGACTGCGCCCGGCTCATGTGCGCCAGCAGCATGTTCACCAGTTCCCCGTAGTCGTAACGACGCTGCCGGACGATGCGACGCAGAGTCTCGGCGGTCTTGCGGTCGGCGTAGAGCTTGAGGCCGTTTTCCTCCAGCAGGGGCGCTTCTTCCGGCAAAGTGCCGTGCTCGGCGATGTAGTCCAGCAGGCGCTTGGTGTTGGCCTTGCTCTCCTGCACGTTGGGCTGGTCGAAGGGATTGATCTGCAGCAAGTGTCCGGCGATGGCTGTGGCCAGTTCCCAGCGGAAGAATTCGCCCCCCAGATCGTAGGCATCGTGCAGATTCAGGGTGAGCACCGGGTGACCGGCGATCTTCAGGTCTTCGACGAGCTGATCCAGGGGGGCAGGCGGCCCGTCCAGCCGCAGATAGACGAAGAAGCGGTCGTCGTCAAAGTCACGCGGGTCTTCGGGCACCACTCCGGCCACGGGCACGATGCCCTTGTTCTCTTTGCCGGTGCTCTCAGCGATCAGTTGTTCCGCCCACAGCCCGAAGCTGCTGATCTGCGGCGAGGCCACCAGGCACACCTTGTCACGGCGCTGCTGGGCCAGGTAACCCATGGCCGCACCCAGCCAGACAGCCGGGTTGCTGTTCGTGGGTACGTTGCGCGCACAGGCCGAAGCCATGTTGCGGGCGCTGCTCAGCAGGCGATCCAGGTCCAGCCCCATCACGGCGGCGGGCACCAACCCGAAGTAGCTCAGCACGCTATAGCGTCCGCCGATGTCGGGCGGGTTGAGGAACAGGTACTTGAACTTCCTGTCGAGCGCGATCTTTTCCAGGGGCGAACCGGCGTCGGTAATGGCGCAGAACTGCTCGCCGGCGCGCTCGCCCTGCCGCGCCTCGACCAGGCTGTAGAAATACTTGTACAGCGAGATGGTTTCTGTGGTGCTGCCGGATTTGGTGGAAACAATGAACAGCGTGTGGTCCAGATCAATGGCCTGGCTGGCCAGGGCAATGGCTTGAGGGTCGGTGGTATCCAGCACGATCAGGTCGGGGTACCCTTCCAGGACACCGAACGTCTGACGCATGACTTCGGCGGCCAGGCTGCTGCCGCCCATGCCCAACAGCAGCGCGTGACTGTAGCCGCGGGCGCGGACTTCGTCGCGCAGGCGGTACACTGGCTCGAAGAACTCCTCTTCCGCATCGATCACGTCGAGCCAGCCCAAACGCGAACTGATCACCGCCTGATGGCTGGCTTCTTCCTTCCAGACCGATGGGTCTTTGTCCCAGATGCGGCGGACGATCTTCTGTCGGTCGAGATGCGCGATCACCTCGCGCAGATCGTCTTCGTAAGCGTCGGCATCCAGGCGTTGACGTTTGATCACGCCGGTCAGCAAGACCTGTTTCTTGCCCTCGATGGCCTCCAGCAGACGACGGAAGTCGTTGGCGAAGGCTTCCACCCCGTCGCCCTGCAGTTGCTGGACGATCTTGTCCATGCGCACGCCGACTTCGGCCAGCTTGACCATCACGTCGCGGGCCTCGTCCAATCCCTCTTCCAGTGTCAGCGCAACCGTGCCATGATCGCGGAAGGCGGCGATCGTCTGGGGCGGCAGGGTGTTGACGGTGTGCGGGCCGATGAGCGTGTCCACGTAATAGGTATCAGGATAGTTGGGGTTCTTCGTGCTGGTGCTGGCCCACAGCGGACGCTGGACACGCGCGCCATGCTCGCGCAGCCGGGCGAAGCGCTCGCTTTCGAAGATTTCCTTGAAGTGCGCATAGGCCAGTTTGGCGCTGGCGATGGCGGCCTTGCCCAGCAGGTTGCGGTTGGTCTGGACGTAGTCGAAGCCGCCGCGCAGCCGCCCGGCGCGGATATTGTTCTCCAGGATGTTGTCTACCACCGTATCAATGCGGCTGATGAAGAAACTGGCCACCGACGCCACGTGAGAGATGTCTTCGCCGGCCTCCAGGCGACGCTCCAGACCGCGGATGTAGCGCTGCGCTACCTCAATGTAGTTGGGGACGGAAAACAGCAACGTCACGTTGACGTTCACCCCTGCCGCGATGGCTTCCTCGATGGCAGGCAGACCCTGGGGCGTGCCGGGGATTTTGATCATCACGTTGGGACGGTTGACGGCCTGGAACAGGCGCCTGGCTTCGCTGAGCGTCTGCTGTGTGTCGTAGGCCAGGAAGGGCGATACCTCCAGGCTGACGTACCCGTCTTCACCCTGGGTGCGTTCATAGACCGGGCGCAGCACGTCGGCGGCGGCCTGAATGTCGGCAATGGCGAGCGCCTCGTAGATTTCCAGTACGTCGCGGTCGAGCAGGGCTGAGATCGCTTCGTCGTATTCCTCGCTGTCGCCGATGGCTTTGGCAAAGATGGTGGGGTTGGATGTCATGCCCATGATGCCGTCGGCGACCAATCGTTCAAGCTCGCCAGAGGTGATCAGGCTGCGCTTGATGTAATCCATCCAGATACTTTGCCCGCACTTCTGTACTTCGATCAAAGGGTTAGCCATGCATCATGCCTCCTCAAAACAGACCAAACCGGAGTGTACCCCCAGGCACAGCCAGGTACTCTTTCCGGTTGATCGGAAGAAAACGCTAACGGTGGGATCGGTTGCTTTCCAGGGCGCGCACTTTTTCGTGGCGGCGCACGAAACGTTCTGTCTGGGCCTGAAACTGCGCACCAAGAAAGGCCTCGACCAGCTCCTGTGCCAGAGCCGGGCCAATGACGCGGCTGCCCAGGCACAGCACATTCATATTATCGTGTTCCACGCCCTGATGAGCCGAATAGGTATCGTGACACAGGGCCGCGTAGATGCCGGGTATCTTGTTGGCGGCGATGCTTGCGCCGACACCGCTGCCGCAGACCACGATGCCGCGCTCGGCAGCGCCAGCCAATATCTGGCGGGCCACGGCCTCGGCATAATCCGAATAGTCTTTGGGTTCGTCGGCATTGTCTGTGCCGACATCAATGACGGTGTGTCCGCTTTGTTCCAGGTAGCGTACCAGCGCGGCCTTGAGCGGAAAACCGGCGTGATCAGCTCCGATGGCGATCTTCATGAGATGGCTCTACTTCCTTCCCTGCGTTCGGCGCTCAAACACCTTGATTATAACGCGGTGCGGGCGAAAAAAGACAACGGCCCTGCCTGTTGCAGCAGGGCCGTGTGAAAGGCCAGCAGAGCGGTCTAGCCGGGGGCCAGGGTGGGCGTTGGGCCGCTGACCGTGGGCGTACTGGTGGGCGGTAGCGGCTGTGTCGGCGCGGGCGGCAGGGTGGGCGCGCCTCCGCCGGGTTCGGACTGTCCGCTCGCCCCGCCCGCCGGTGCAACAGGCTC
>DDBP01000294.1 GCA_002332795.1 Anaerolineales bacterium UBA2029
ATCTAACCGTGAAGTGACGAGAGGGAGACGATTGAGGGATGCGGCCAAGCCCGGCGAGCGTTTTTGATGCAATTACCCTGCGGCCCTGACGCGGTATCGTTGTCAGCAAAATCGGTTATACTACTCTTAAGCGGAAAATCAAGTATAGGGGGACTATCATGAGTCTGCGTCCACTCACCGTGATCGTTCTGGTCGCGCTGATCACGAGTGCACTGTCCCCATCAGTCGCCGCCCAAGATACGCCACCCGTGACCGGTATCTGCGACGGGGTCATCTGTGGCCCCAGTCTTTCCTTCAGCCCGGACTCCTTCCCGACCCTGGCTCCCATTCACTGGGACGCCTTCCCGGCCAACATTCCGCGCGAGCAGTACGCACCAGCGGCGGGCGGACGCGCTCTCTATGTGGCTCCTGGCGGCAGCGATGCAGCAACGGGCACCCCCGACGCGCCACTGGCTACCCTCACTCACGCTGTGAGTATCGCTCAACCCGGCGACGTGATCTGGGTAGCCGATGGCGAATACCGCGTGGGCCTGCCCGACGAGTACGAGGCGCTCGTCCTGACCACGCCGGGCATCACCCTGGCAGCGGAGCATATTGGCGGGGCAGTGCTCATGCCTGCCGGAGAAGAGTACCGGACTGGGCTGCGCGTGATGGCCGATGGCGTAACCGTGGACGGCTTCGTACTCAGCGGGTTCGGCGAGGCAGGAATCGAGTTTGGGCGCATCGGTTCTCCCCAACGGGGCCTGGCGCTCAAGCATCTGCTGGTCGAACGAAGTGAAGAAGGAATCCGAACCGCTTACAACGGCGGGCGACAACCGATCGTTGACGGGATGCTGCTCTACGATGCGTGGCTGCGCGAGATAGCGTTCATCGGTCTGCAGTGTGGTCAGGGGCCATGTAACAACATGCGCTGGGAGGCTCTGCGCGTCGAGATGCCGACCGGCGATGCCGAGAACTCCGGGGCCGATGCCATCGCCCTGGAGTCCGGTGACAACATCGTAGTCTTCAACGCGGAGGTCAGCGGTGCAAGCGGCGATGGAATCGACCTGAAATCGGGCAGCGCCGTCGTCGCCAACGTCATCGTGCACGACATTGGGCGCAATGGCATCAAGATCTGGTACGGTGGCGACGTCGTCAACGCCCTGGTTTACAACACGGGGGCCGACGCCGCGCTGGTTTTTGAGGCAGGCACGTTCCGCATCCTGAATACGATTGTCGCCCGCCATGCCTGGGGCAGTCAGGCCTACGCCATGACCGCCGCCTATGACACTTCCACCCAACCGGGCCGTATGGAGATCGTCAACAGCGTGTTCTATCAGAACTCCGGCGCAGTGTGGATTTCGCCCGCCCTCGACCTGGACGTACGGCATTCGCTGTTCTACGGCTCGGCGGATGGCTTCGAGCTGGAATGGGCGGAACACGTGCAGATCGGCGAACAGGCGGACCCCATCAGCGCCCTCGAAGGCATGGGAGCGGGCGCGAACAACTGGGACTCCGTTGATCCGCGCTTCGCCAATCCCGACGCCGGGGACTACACCTGGGGCGCGGATAGCCTGCTCCACGACGCGGGCACGGACGCTGTGCTGCTGCCCGCCTTCGACCTGCTGGGCCGTCCGCGCGTAGCTGGTGCCGCCGTCGATCTTGGCCCCTGGGAACTCCCTGAAGGGAGTTGACGCGGCGCGGGCGCACTCAGAGACGAGACATCCGAAGCCTTCGGAACTTCGGAAGTTTCAACTTCAGGCAGCGCTGCCTCACACCGACAGCGCGATCAGCCACTGCGCGGCGAAATAGGTGCTGAGCACCCAGAAGGGCGCGCTGCGCCACGTCCCGCGGAAGCGTTCCACCGCCAGCGCCGAATCGGACAGCACGAACAGGTACGCGCCCGCCAGGGCCAGCAACGCGCCCGGCTGATCGGTCTCCAGCCAGCGGTTGGCCGCCTGCCAGGCCATCAGCAAGATCACCACCATATAGACGATCACCGGTCCGCGCAGCGACCCCAGGTGTGGCCACAGCCAGCGCAGCATCAGCGCGCCATAGAGCAGGAAGGGGATCAGATACCACAGCGGAGCCGTGCCATCGCCAGCCAGGGTGAAGGCGGCGATATAGGCCAGGTGCGCCACCAGGAAGCTGACCAGGCCAGGCAGGAAATGCTCTGGCAACATCAGGAAGATATCGCCGAGCAGCGAAGCGATCAGGCCGAGCGCGATCAGCAACTGATAGCGCGGCGTCAGCGGATCGGGGGCGAGCAGGGCGATGAGCACGATGCTGGCCGTCGCCAGCGGCTTGCAGACGTATTCCAGGCGCTTGTTGCGCCGGTACTGCGCGACGATGGTCAACGCGGCGCACAACGCCGTCAGCACGGTGAGCAGGGCAATCGGGATGTTCATGGCGGAACCACCTTCTGGCGCAAGCGATCACTCCGGCCACTGGCCGATACTGATCTTCCAGGCGCGGAACCATTCCCACGTGCGCGCCAGCCCCTCGCGCACGGGGATAGACGGCGCGAACCCCAGCAGCCGCCGGGCCTTACTGTTGTCGCAGAAGGTGATGGGCGGGTCGGTGGGCGGGGTGGGGACGCTGCGCGTGTGCAGTTGGCGTCCGGCCAGGGCCTCGATGGTCTCGATGAACTCCCGCAGGGAGATCGGCGCGCCCACGCCCAGGTTGATGATCTCATAGCCCAGCGGGCGGTCGAGCGCGGCGATCACCCCGGCGACCGTGTCGTCAATGTACGTCCAGTCGCGGTAGATATCCCCGCCGTTGAAGACGGGCACTTCGGTGCCATCCAGAATGGCTTCCATGACACGCATGGGCATCATGTCCGGGCGACCCGCCGGCCCGTAGACGTTGAAGAAGCGCAGCGCGGTGATATTCATGCCGTACAGGTGATGGAAGGTGTGCGCCAGCAGTTCCGCGGCGCGTTTGCTGGCGGGGTAGGCGGCCAGGGGACGGTCGGCGGCGTCCTCCTCGTTGAAAGGCAGCCGTTTCGTCTCGCCGTAGACCGAGGAGGTCGAGGCCAGCACGAAGTTCTCGCAACCGTGTCGCTGCGCCGCGTCGAGCAGGTTGAGCGTGCCATCCACGTTGACGGCGAAGTACAGACGCGGCTGCCGCATGCTCTCGCGCACCCCGGCCATGGCCGCCAGATGCGCCACGCGCCGGATGTCGTGCGCGGCGAAGAGCGCGTCTACGGTCGCCGCGTCGCGGATATCGCCTTCGACCAGGGTGAAGGCGGGATAGGTAGAAAGTTGGGCGGCGTTGGCCCGCTTGATGGCCGGATCGTAGTAGTCGTTGAAGTTGTCTATGGCGACGACGCGCTCGCCACGCGCCAGCAAGGCCCGCGCCAGATGACTGCCGATGAAACCGGCTCCGCCGGTGACCAGAATGCTCACAGCATGTCCTTTCCAGCAGAGACCGCTTACCGAACGGTAGCGCCCTGCACCTGAAAGACCCCGTTATCCACCACCAGAGTCTGGGAGTAGACGAAATAGTTGCCCGGCAGGTCTTCCAGGGGCCGGAGCAACACGTCTTCGAACTGCGCCTTGACCGTCTGCACGACGAAATCGGGCGCGTTCACATCGGCCACTTTGACTTCGGTGACCGGCAGCTCGATCCGGCCATCCGGCGTCACTTTGGGGGTGATGACGACCTGCAGCGGCACCGCGACAAAGCGCGTCTCCAGTTCGGCGTAGAAGGTGATTGCGCCGTCGTCCAGCCCTACCTGCACGTTGGTGAAGGGGAAAGTGTGGCCATGTTGGTCGGCGAAGTCTGCGCCTCGCAAGGCCATCCACGACGACGCCTGTTGTTCAGTGAAAGTCAGCACCCAGCCTCCGCCCGCCCGCGCCTGTGCCACGGCGTTATCAATGGCTGCGTCGAATGCCTGCGCTTCGGCCTGACTGGGCTTGAAGCTGGCGGGCAGCGGGGTATCTACGTCCAGCGTGACCAGATAGATCAGCGCGCAGGCAGCTAACCCCAGGCACAGCAGGGGGATCAGGATGAGCGACAGGCAGCAGCCGCCGCAACCCTCGAACATGGTGCGCGCTCCCGGTCAGGCGGACGGACAACGGCCTGTATTGTACCACGAAGTCCGTTGGCAAGATGCGCGGGCGCAGTATAATCGTCGCCGTCTGCATTCACCCCCGCGGAGAGCCATCATGCCTGTCAGCCTGTCGCCAGACGAAATCAGCGCCCTCAACGCTCACCTGGAAGGAGCCGATCCCGCTACCATCCTGGCCTGGGCAGCGGAGCGCTTCATGCCGCGCCTGGCGGCTACGTCTTCTTTCCAGACGCAGAGCGTGCCGCTGCTCTATCTGATCGGGCAGGTGTGTCCGCAGGTGCCGGTGTTGTTCCTGGATACAGGCTATCATTTTCCGGAGACGCTGGCCTTCCGCGACGAGTTGGCCGCGCGTTTCGGCCTGACGGTGCGCGTGATCCGGCCCGACGCCGAGCGGGCCGCCGCGGCGCGACAGGAAGCGCTGTACCGGCGCGACCCCGATCTGTGCTGCTACGTGCACAAGGTCTTGCCGATGCAACAGGCCCTGCGCGACCTGGACGCCTGGATCAGCGGCATTCGCCGTGATCAGACGCCCGAACGAGCCGCCGCCCAGGTGATCGAGCTGCTGCCGGGGGGACAGGTGAAGATCAACCCCTTGTTGACGTGGACGCGCGAGGACATCTGGCGCATCATCCATCAGCACGATCTGCCAGTGCACCCCTTGCTGGAACAGGGCTACCTGAGCATTGGCTGCGCGCCGTGCACGGTGCCGGTCTTCGGCGGAGACGAGCGCGCCGGTCGCTGGGCGGGGACGGGCAAGACCGAATGCGGTCTGCACACCGACGCCCTGCAGCGCCCGCCGGGCGAGGGGGAGCGCACCCCATGACGCGCGTCCTGTTGATCACCGGTGGCGCGGGCTATATTGGCTCGCGCCTGATCCAGGACCTGGCGCTCGATCCCCTCTTCGACGATTGCCTGATCCGCATCTACGACAACCTGCAGCGCGAGACCTATCGCTCGCTGCTCGATCTCCCCGCGCAAGGGCGCTATCAGTTCGTGGAAGGCGACATCCTGGACGGCGCGGGCCTGAGTCTGGCCATGCGCGACGTGTGGGCGGTGGTGCATCTGGCGGCCATCGTGCGCACGCCGCTGGCCTTTGGGCCGCCCGGCTGGGTCGAGCAGGTCAATCACTGGGGGACGGCAGCGGTCGGACGGACCGCGGCAGAGGCGGGCGTCGCGCACCTGATCTACACCAGCAGCGCGGCGGTCTACGGGCCGGTGGAGGCGGTGGGCGGATCGCCCGTCGCTGCGACACGCCCCCTGACCGAAGAGGCGCTCTGCCGCCCGCTGGGACCGTACGCCGAAAGCAAGCTGCGCGGCGAACGCGAATTGGGGGCGCTGCAGCAGGCGGGCAGCCTGAAGGTGACCATCCTGCGGCTGGGATCGGTCTTTGGCTGGGCGCCCGCGGTGCGCTTCGACGCCGTCGCCAACCGGCTGGCTTTTCTGACCGGGGTGCGCCGTCCGCTGACGGTGTACGGATCGGGCGAGCAGCGCCGTCCCTTGTTGCACGTCGCTGATGCCAGCCAGGCCATCCGCTTTGCGCTGACGCACTCCGATCAGATGGCGGGCGGTGTGTATAACGTGGTGAGCGAGAACGCGCGCGTGCTGGATGTGGTGGCGGCGTTGCAGTCGTTGCAGCCCGCCGCGCAGGTGCGCTTCACCGAGCAGGACGTGCTCACGCATCTGTCGTTTGCGGTGGACGGCAGCCGGCTCAACGGGCTGGGCTGGTATCCGCAGGTGAGCCTGGAAGCAGGGCTGGCGGAGCTGCTCGATCACCTGCGAGGTTTCTTGCCCTTCGGGGTGGCGTCGTGGGACGCGGAAGAGGCGTAACGCAGGGGAAAACCAAGAGCTGGCGGTTTTAAGTTTGAGGTGCTTGACAATCAGAACAAATGTTCGCTATACTGAAGCCAGATCAAACCCTTTGGACAGCCGGTGCGTGCCCCCCTCCCACCTCTCGCACTGGCTCAAGCAACCGGGCGACCCCCAGGCCGCCCGGTTCCTCTTGCCACAGCGAGCGTGTGCGCCTCATTTCTTCTCGCGACTGAGCGCGGCGCGCAGGTCGGCTCCCTTGAAGGGCTTGCCGAAGAGCGGGGCGAACAGGCAGAAATCGAACACGCCCGCTGCCAGCGGCACCAGCCCCACGATCACCACAATCCAGCCCCACGAGGCATCGCCATTGACCAGCAACAGGCCGATCACGATCAACACGATGCCAACGATGATGCGCGCATAGCGCCCAGTCTGGCTGGCCAGAAAGCTGAACAGACTGTCCATCTCACAGGCTCCTTTCCTGTAGTGTCCATTCCATTATGCTATAACACGCAGACGGGATGCGCGTTATTCGAGCTGGGATGGTCTTCCAGTTCCGGAGTAATCGTTAAAAAATAGATAGAATTCTACAAAAAGGTGCGTGTCCAGTCCCGCCGCCGCTATAATCTCTGTGACAAAATGCACGGGAAGACGGAGGGATCATGACGACGACGGCGCGCCCCACAGTAGAAACCGGCCTGGAAGCGATGCCTGCCGAAACATCGGGCGGCTGGCTGCAGACGGTCGTGGTGTTGTTCAAGCTGCGCGTGGTGATGTTGCTGCTGTTCGCTGCGCTGGGCGGCGCGCTGATCGGCAGCGCGGGCGCTCCCGCCGCCGGAGACCTGGCCCTGCTCGTCCTGACAGGAACGCTCTCCGCAGGGGGCGCGTCGGCGCTCAATCAATACCTGGAGCGGCACAAAGACGGGTTGATGAAGCGCACGCGCCGCCGCCCGCTGGTCACCGGCCAGGTGAACGCGCGGGCGCTGTTGCTCGTCGCCAGTGGCATGGTGGTGGGGGCCAGCGCTCTGGCCTGGGCCGCAGGAAACCCCTGGCTGGCGCTCTGGCTGGCCGTGGGCGCGTTCATCTACGTGGGCATCTATACGCTCTGGCTCAAGCCGCGCAGCGTGCTCAATGTGGTGATAGGCGGGGCGGCAGGCAGCGCCGCGGTGATCAGCGGGGGCGCGGCAGTGGGGCACTGGAACGATCCCGGCGTGTGGGGGCTGGCGGCGTTGCTGTTCGCCTGGTCGCCGCTGCACTTCTGGAGTCTCGCGCTGGCCTACCGTCCGGACTATGCCCGCGCGGGCGTGCCCATGTTGCCGGTGATCGCCTCGCGCGAGCGGGCCGTCTTCTGGATGCTGGTGCACGCCGCGGCGACAGGCATTTTCGGCCTGGCGCTGACGGCGCATCCCGCGTTGGGGTGGCTCTACCTGCTGGCCGCCGCGCCGGCGACAGCCTGGTTGTGGAAGGCGGCGGCCTCGCTGCGCCTGCACTACACCGGGCAGCGCGCCCTGAGCGTCTTCAAGGTGTCGAACGTCTACCTGAGCCTGATCCTGCTGGCGATTGTCATGGCCAGCCTGATCTGAAGCCTGACAGAAGCGCTTTGCTCAGAGAAGCTTTTCTGGAGATGATAGCGCTGTTTCAGCGATGCGCCAGGCATACCGCAGTTCGTAACAGATGATGACAGAAACCCTGATAAGCGACGATAATGCTCCCCCTCGCGTGATTCGCTATATACTAGACAGGGGGTATGAATGGCCCGCTGGCAAAGAGTCTTTCGCAAACTGATCTCTGGTTCGCTCGATATTCGCTTTGACGAGTTTGTACTAGTCTTGCAGCGTTTCGGATTCGTGCTAGACCGTGTACAAGGCAGCCATCATGTATTTGTGCATCCGAATATTCGGGAGCTGCTCTCTGTCCAGCCTCGCAAAGATGGCAAGGCCAAACCGTATCAACTGCGGTAGTTTTTGAAGCTGGTTGAGGAATACAGTCTGAGGCCTAGGGACGAGCAATGAAGGACTATCACATCAATATTTTCTACAGCGAAGAGGACGGCGAATATATCGCCGATATTCCCGATCTCAAATATTGTTCAGCTTCCGGTGCGACTCCGGAGGAAGCATTGCGGGAGGTACTGGTAGCCAAGGAATTATGGCTTGAGACTGCTCGCAAGCATGGGAAGCCTATCCCCGCGCCGCGCTATCGGCCCGCGATCTATCAGTCAGGAGCATAGATATCACAGGCTAAAGCCGAAACCCGGAAACGAGACGGTGAAATGGCGCGTACGAGAGGACTTATTGGCTCTGGCACCAGTGCTTCTCCCTTGCTTGGGTTCAGAGCCGGACAGCTATTGAGCGTCTCTCGAACAGGGAGGCTGTCCTCAACTTGACCTCACCCCCACTCGGCGCTGACGCGC
>DDBP01000372.1:0-993 GCA_002332795.1 Anaerolineales bacterium UBA2029
GCCCTGTCCGCCCTTGAACCACGAAGAGGGTTGGTAACAGGCGTCAGGCGGGCGGGTTCGTGCTCAGTTCCCAGGCATTCAGGCGCTCGCCGGTCACGCCCGTCGCGTCTTGCCGCGCCAGGAAGACGAAAGCGGGTGTCAACAGCATGGGGTCTACCCATTTCTGCTTGAGTTCGTCCGGATAGTTGCGCTCCGACATGGGCGTGTGCATGTACATGCCTGGCGTGATGGTGTTGGCGGCGATGTTGTGCGGGCGACCCTCCAGCGCCATGCACTTCATGAACCCTTCCAGGCCGTGCTTGGCGGTGCAATAGGCGCTCTCGTTGACGAACCCCTTGATGCCGGACATGGACGACACATAGACCAGGCTGCCGCGCCCCGCCGTCACCATCAGCGGCCAGACGGCTTTGGTCAGCAGGAAGGCCGCCTGAAGGATCACGTTCACTTCGCGCTGCCAGTCAGCCAGCGTCAGCTCGCTGAAGGGGCGGTTGATCAGGATAGCAGCGTTGTGCACCAGGACGCGCGGCGTCCCGAAGTGCGCCAGCGCCTGCGCCGCGGCCCGCTCCGTGTCCGCTGCATCCGCCAGGTCAACGACCAGCGGCAGGGCGTCGCCGCCCTGAGCGTTCAGTTCGTCGGCCACCTGCGCCAGCCGCTCCGCCTGAACGTCCATCAACGCCAGGCGCATCCCTTCCTGTGCATAGGCTCTGGCGATGGCGTAGCCCAGACCCTGGGCCGCACCCGTCACAATGGCGAAAGCACCCCGCAAGTCTTCCATATCACAGCAGCTTTCTGACAAAAGTGGCGAACCGCTCCAGGCCCTCTTCGAACTGCGGCGATCCCTGCGTCAGCGCACCGCGGATGAAGCCTTCGCCCGCGCCGCCGCCGATCGTGCCCGGCTGAAAGACCAGGCGCGCTTCTTCGCGGGCGCGCGCCACGAAATCGCGGCTGCTGAGGCCCGTCGGACGAATGTCTATGAACACGTAGTACGCACCC
>DDBP01000372.1:1117-2500 GCA_002332795.1 Anaerolineales bacterium UBA2029
CGCTGTAGGGCAAGCCGATCTCGTCCAGCGTGCTCATCCAGAGCCGCCGCCGCCGGTCGTACTCCGCCAGCACGTCGGCGAACCAGTCGCGCGGATGGCGCAGCGCGGCCAGCCCGCCCATCTGCGCCACGACGTTGGCGCAGATCATCATGGCATGGTGGAAAGGCAGCATGGCCTCGACTAGCGGGGCGGGCGCGGCGATATAGCCCAGACGCAGGCCGGTCATGCCGAAGCTCTTGGAGAAGCTGTTGATGGTGATGGTGCGCTCGCGCATTCCCGGCAGCGAGGCCAGGCTGATATGGCGGTGCCCGTCGTAGACGTAGTACTCGTAAATCTCATCGGAGATCACCAGCAGGTCGCGTTCCTGTGCCAGCGCGGCGATCTCGCGCAGCGTCGCTTCGGGCAACACCGTGCCTGTCGGGTTGTTTGGCGTGACGATCACCAGCGCTTTGGTACGCGGGGTGAGCGCCGCTTCCAGGTCGGCGGCGCGGATGGTGAAATTCGTCTCCAGAGTGGTGGGAACAGGCACCAGCGTCCCGCCCAGGATAGTAGCATCGCGGGTGTACTCGTCGTAGTGCGGGGACGGAGTCAGCGCCTCGTCACCAGGATCGAGCAGCGTCATCAGCACCGTCATCAGCGCTTCCTGTGCGCCGGCGGTCACCAGCACCTCGCGGTCGGGATCAACGGCGATGCCGTTTTCCGTGCGCAGCTTCTCGGCGATGGCCGCGCGCAGTTCGGGGATGCCCGTCCAGGCCGTGTACTGCACTCGCCCGGCGTCGAGCGCCTGATGCATGGCCTGGAAGACTGCGGGCGGCGGCAGGAAGTCCGGCGTACCGCTGCCCAGGTTGATCAGGCCGGGGATGGGGACGGACGTCTGCCGCCCCAGCGAGCCGCGCACACGTTGCGCGCGCTGCGAAAGATGTTTCTCGAAATCCATGTGCTCCTTGCCTTGTCGGTGCGATGCTCTCACTCCAGCGCGATCCAGCGCCGCTCCCGCGACGATTGCCGGATGGCATCCATGACCAGTTGACAGCGCCAGCCATCGGCGAAAGTGGCCCCCTCACGCACCGGGCGCCCTTCGCGGATCGCGGCGGTGACCTCCTGGATCAGCCCCACGAACGACACGTTCCAGATGCCCCTGCCGATGCCCGGCAGAGTCGCGTTGGGGTCGGTCTCGCTCACGTCCTGGAAGTCTTCGCCCGCGCGGGCCAGCAACAGCCGCTCGTCGCGGTCGGCCAGCAGGATAGTGCCCTCGCTGCCGAAAATCTGTACCGAGTTGCCGATATTGTGACGGGCCGCCCCGCTGAGGAAGACGGAGGCCACCGCGCCGCTCGCCATCTCCGCGCTGAAGCCGACCATGTCGTCGGCGGTGGCCGTCCAGCG
>DDBP01000346.1 GCA_002332795.1 Anaerolineales bacterium UBA2029
ACTGATCACTGAAAACTGATCGCTGATCACTGCCAACCATGATCAAACCGCGCGCCTTGTTTCTCCACATGTCAGTTCGGCCCTGGGCGATCGTCCTGCTGCTGAGCCTGATCTACCTGAGCGCTATCTTCGTGACCAACGACGGCGACCCGCTGACGTTCGTCACGCCCGGCGAATGCTTCAGCGCCTGTACCGGCGCCGACGGGACGGACTGCGCCGAGGGCACCGAGGGGTACGACGGGCAATTCGCCTACTACATTGCCCGCGATCCCGTCAACTCGCCGGACTGCCTGGATGCCCCCGCCTATCGCCTGCAACGAATCCTGCTCCCCGCCCTGGGCCGCGCGTTGAGCCTGGGGCAAACGCCCCTGATTCCCTGGGCGTTCGTCGCCGTGAACCTGCTGGCTCTGGTCGTCGGCACCGCCTTGTTCGAAGACCTGCTGACCGCCGCGCGCGTCAGCCGCTGGTACGCGCTGACCTACGGGCTGTTCGCCGGCGTGTTCATGGCCGTGCGCCTGAGCACGACCGAGGCGCTGGCCTATGGGCTGGTCGTCGGGGCGCTCTGGCTGGCGACTCGCGAACGCTGGGCAGCGGCGGCGATCCTGCTGGCGCTGGCCGCCCTGGCCAAAGAGACGACGCTGCTCTCTGCCGCCGGTATCGCGCTCTTCCTGCTGGGGCAGAAGCGCTGGCGGCGCGCCGCCCTGGTGACAGTCATTGCCGCCGCGCCGTTCCTGGCCTGGCAGATCGTGCTGATCGCCTGGCTGGGCACACCGGGGATCGGATCGGGCGGCGCGCTGGCGACTCCCTTCGAGATCATCCCCTACGCGGGCGTCTGGCGCATCGCCACCGAGGGAGGACTGCTGGTTTTCCTGGTGCTGGGCGTGCTGCTGGCGCTTCCGGCGGCAGTGCTGCCCAGCCTGTGGGGACTCTGGCGAACGCTCCACGACTGGCGGGGCGGGCGCTGCGATCTGTCCGCGTGCCTGCTGCTGGCGAATGCGGCCATCATGCCCTTCGTGCCCTTCTCCACCTACCGCGAATTCCTGGGACTGCTGCGCTTCATGCCCGGCCTGGTGCTGGCGATCGTATGGTACGCGGCGGTGCACCGTCAGCGGCGCGCCCTGCTCTATAGCACGCTGTGGATTGCCCTGATCGCCTTCGTGATCGCTGGATGAGTTGGGAGTCTGGAGTCACGAGTCAGGAGTCTGGAGGCGCGGCGGAGCGGGAACGGCGCAGCCCCAGCAACGTCAACGCGATCAGCAGCGCCAGCGCGGAGACGCCCGCACCCATCGTAAAATGGTTGATGCGGTAACGGAAGACGACCTCGGACTCCCCGGCGGGCACAGCGACCGCCTGAAAAGCCAGGTTCGCCCGCAGGATGGGCGCGGGCGTACCGTTCACCGTCGCCGACCAGCCCGGATACCATGTCTCGGCCAGGACCAGATAGGCGGGCGTGTCGGTCGAGACACGGAAGCGGCGCTCGGCGGGATATTCCTTGAGCAACTCGAGGGAGCCAGACGAAGATGCCTCCTCTCTCTGCCCCTCCTCTACAGCCAGATCAGAAAGCAGAGAGCCGCCCGCCAGGACGACCGTCTCCGCCGGATTCCAGGCGGGGTCGCGCAGCGCAGCGACCACCGCTTCGTCGGACGCGGCCCACACGGCCTCCAGCACCAGCCAGGCGGTCGCGCCATCAGCATCGGGCGCGATCGCTGGATTGACCCCCTGCCAGCCGTCCGGCGTGATACCAAAGGCGCGCGTCACCCCCGCCGCCTGCAATAGCGCGCTGGCCCCCGTCCCCAGTTCCTCGATCAGCGACACGTAGCGACTGTGCAGCTCCGGCAGCAGCGGGTCGTTGTTGTCCAGCGTGTAGACGCGATCGAGCATGGTGATATTGGGCAACAGCGACGCCCGTAGCTCGTCGCGCCGCCGGACGGCGATCCGGTAGTCGCCCAGGTCAAAGAAGCCCTCGACCGGCGGCTTCTCCTCTTCGTCTTCGTCGGTGCCGAAGGTGAGATCGTGCTGATACTCGTCGAACCAGTACACGCGCCCCGCCGGAATCGCTTCTGCGCGCCGCTCGAAGAAAGAGGCGGAAACGGTCGGGTTCAGCCCGTCGGCGAACCAGGCCAGGTCGAGCGTCACCGCCAGCAGCACCGTTGCCCGCCACAACGGGTGCGGCGTCGTGGTGGCCGGAGCGAGCGGCTGTACCAGCGTCAGCAGTGCGGCGACGGCGATCCAGGCTCCAGTCGCGGCCACGGCCAGCGCCATTGTCTCCAGTTCCGGCAGCGGCAGATTCCCCCAGATGCGCGCGCCCAGGGCCATGGCCGCCATGCCACCCCCGCCCGCCGCCGCCAGCCGCGACCAGAAGACGGTGCGCGGCCCGCGTCTCCACTGCTCCACACCTATGCCCGCCAGCGCTGCCAGCGATAACTCAGTGAGGATCAGCCAGCGCACCGGCTCGCGGAAGGCGTCGAAGGTGGGCACATGATCGTAGAAGAAGCGAAAGGTCGGGTTGTATTTGCCCAGAGCGAAGAACAGGCCGATCAGCGCCAGCCCTGCCCAGAAGGGGACGGTTTGCAGCGTTGCAGCGGGAAGGGCAGCGGGTACGCCGTTGTGGGGGCGGGTATCCAAACCTGTCCCTACCCCCCTCCTGCGGGCAAAGAAACGGGCGCGCGCCCAGGCCAGCACCGCCGCCCCCGCAGCGATCAGCGGGATGACGCCCACGTAGGCGGCATCCTCGAAATAAGCGCCCTCGGTGTAATAACTGCCATCGGCGGGCGAGCCGAAGAAGTTGGGTGCGAACAGGGCGATCAGCCGCGCCGGATGATACGACAGGTTGGTCAGGCGTTCGTAGTCTACGCCGGAGGCGCGGTCGGAGTGACGCAGGTACTCGGCGGTGGGTAGCAACTGCACGGCAGCGATCCCCGTGCCCAGTGCGACGCCCGCCGCGACCAGGATCAGGCCGCGCGCCCGCCTGCGCCACGACGCCGTGCACCTGCCCCAGACCGTCAGCCACAGGGCAAACGCCCCCGCGCCGAGCAGTCCATACCAGGCCGTCTGCGCGTGCCCGGCCAGCAACAACAATCCCACGGCCAATCCCAGCCCGCCGAGGTCGCGCCCGCGCTGCTGTGCGAGCAGGCGGTATACCAGCCACAGTACCCAGGGTAGCCAGGCTGCGGCGTCGTGCGTGGGGAACGAGCCGAGCCGCGCGATCAGGTAGCCGCCCAGCGCGTAGCTCAGCGCGCCGATCCCACGCCCAAAGGCGCTGTACCCCAGCGCGCCACTCAGCAGCCACATGCCCAGGCCAGCCCAAAGGATGTGTAGCAATGCCACCAGCGACATGGCCAGCGGGCCGGGCAGGAGCAGCATCAACCAGTTGGGCGGGTAGAAGATGGCCGTCTGATAGTTGGCGAGCAATGGCGCGCCCGCACCCAGGTAGGGATTCCAGGCGGGCAGGCGACCGGCGCGTAGCTCGGCGAAGGCGAACTCGCGCCAGGGGTAGAACTGCAGCGTCGGCAGGCCCCAGAAGAAGGTCTCTCCAGCGAAGATGGCCCGGTAGAGCGTCAACACGGTGCCTGCCAGCAACGCCAGCGGCAGCCAGCGCGGGACATCGCGCGCCGATCGCTCACTCATGCGGCACCTCGTAGATCAGCACGGGCGCGGTCTCTGCGGACGGCAGGGCGAGCGGCAGATCGAGCGTCTTCCCGGCTCCGGCGAGGGTCTGCTCCTGCGGGCCGAAGAAGACGTAGTCCACCACCGCCAGCAATTCCTGCTGCGCCGGGGGATCGAGCGTCCCGGCGAAGAACTGCCGCGCGATTTCCTCTTTGCGCTCCGCGTCTACCGTCTCCGGCCCATGCCCCACATACGCTTTGAGATCCGTCCAGGCGGGCAGCACGTTGCCCGTCTCCTTCAGCGCCAGCACCACGGCATCGCGCGGGGCGATCCGGTTGAGCGCAGTCATCGCCCGTAACTCGGCGCTCGGCTGAAAGATCGGGCGATTCGGCTTCAGCGCTGCGAACAGCGCGCCCAGCCAGAGCAGAGCTGTGCCGCTGAGCAACGCCGTCAACCAGAAGGCCCGCGCCCGCCGCCACTGTCGCCCGTGCGGAAAGCTCAGGCGCATTCCGGTGACGGCCAGCACACCCAGCGGGACGATGACCCCTTCCAGCAGGCGGCGCTGCACGTTCACCGGCAGGTATACCAGGATGGGCGCGGCGATCACCCAGGCCACCAGCAACAGGTGCGGGAGACTCCCCCGCCGCCAGGCCCGGCGCGCGCCGATTGCGGCAGGGACGGCCAGCAAGGCATAAGCGAGGGCGTAATGTCCGGGGGCGGGCGAGGGCAACTGATTCTGCGCCGACCAGGTGCCCAGCACGTCGTTGGTCAGGAAGGCCACGGCAGTTAGCAACAGCAATGGCAACGTGATCAGCGCCGCCGTCCCCCCTTGCCAGGCCAGCGCCCAGGGAAAACGCCGCGTCCGTAGCCAGGCGGCGAGGCCCCACGCGCCCAGCACGGCATAGATCACCGCCAGATAGAAGGGCACGCACAGTCCCACGACGATCCAGCACAGCCCGGCGGCCAGGCCGTAGCGTAAGCCCCAAATTATCTCCCCATTCGACCCTTTTTTCGCTGCAAGCCTGAAAACAGGCGAGTGGTGAGAGGATTTGGCGTTGGAAGCAGCTTCTGACTTCACCTCATCCCCACTCGGCGCTGATGCGCCTTGCTGTCCCCTCTCCATGTATGGAGAGGGGGCGCTCCGAGCGGAGCGAGGAGGGGGGTGAGGTAAGAAGCGCAGGCCGGGCTTTGCACCTCTCTGGTCACGCGCTACCTCTGAGCCGTTGAGTGAGGACGGCGAGTGATTCTTCTCCAATCCCCGGAAGAGCGCCAGCATCCCGCCCAGCAGCGCCATGCGCGCCAGGGCCAGGTGCGGCAGCCCCAGCAGGATCAGGAAACTGAAGCCCTCCGGCACGTAGTAGTCAACGGGCAGCGCCTCGCTGATCCCGCTCAGCGCCACCAGCCACCCCACCCCGCCGCCGAGCGCAATGGCCAGCAGCGCTGTGAAGCGCGTCGCCGGTCGGTGCAGGAAAACCGCGATAAAGCGATAGGTGAGCAGAATCAGGCCGACCCCACAGACGATCCGCGCGGCGTGGAAAGAGAGCGTCAGCGCCGACGGCAGATGCGCGCTGTGCGAGTCCACGAACAGGGCGGTCAGTTTGCCCAGCAACAGATAGGGCAGGAACAGCGGCGCGCCGTCGTGCGGCTCGTGCGTGTAGCGCAGGGTGAACAGCCAGTCGCCGCGCGCGCCCAGGCGCATCTTGGCCAGGTAGCTGTAGCCGTCTTCCACGCCGAAGACAAACCCGCCGAACGTCCAGCCGTCGCCCGCTGCCAGCGCCCCCGCAAGGTAAGGGACGGTCGTCAACAACATCAGGGCCACGGCGAAGCCGATCACTCGCCGCCACTCCGCCGCTGAGACGCTCGTCTGCTCAGGCATGGTGCGTCCCTCCCCACAGGGTCAACGCGCCCAGCGCCAGCAGGATCGCCCCCGCCGCCAGCCCCAGCCACACTTCGGACGAATCGTAGGTGAACGTCCATTCGCGCTGCGCCCCGGCCAGCGGGCCGGGTAACCCCGGCAGGTCATCCGGCGCGTCGCGCCAGCGCCCTTTGGCGACGGCGTAAAGCGGGCCGGAGTACGGTGCATCCAGCCGCACAGTGACGCGGTTCGGCCCGTCCCAGGCCAGCGCAACCTGTGGCGCGTAGTGGTTGCGGTACACGTATACGTCGCCGATCTGCGTCTCCAGAGTCAGACCGTCCGCGCTCAGCGGGCACGCCGCGACGACGTGCGTCACCAGCCAGGCACCCAGCCGATCGGCGCGGAGAGGTGCGTCGCAGTTGGCCGTAGCGAGGGTCTCCTGCTCGTTTTGTTCCTCGTCGTCGGGCACGAAGGCCGGAACGGTCACGCTGTAGTCCTCGGCAGGCACACCGGTAGCCAGAGCCGCGGCCTCCACGTAGGCAGCGCTCTGGAAGGGATCAACCCCGTCGAACTGCGCGATCTCCCAGTAAGCGGCGGCCTGCTGCGGCAGACTATAGGTGGGCGAATAGACGCGCACCGCTCCGGCCTGTTGCAGATATTCCGCCAGCGGACGGTGCGGTTCCAGCCACTCGCGCGGTGAGCGCCCTGTCACCAGCGACTGGTCAATCCACAGCACGTCGCCCAGCATGACGACCGAGAAGGCGATCAGCAGCGCGCGCGAATATGCCCGGCCCCGTTGCTCTGACAGGGGTGTGTTGCGATACACCCGCGTTGCACTCCTGTGGAGCGCCAGGAGCATCAGCACCGCTACCAGCGGCAACGCCAGCGTGCCGCTGGCCGCTCCCCAGCCCAGGCTGGCCGAGAGCGAAGCCAGGCTGAACCCGCCGCAGGCCATCCCCGCGCCCAGCGCCGCCGTGACGAGCAAACGCGCTGTCCGACGGTCGGGTGGATTGCTCGCCAGGAGGTACGCGCCCCACGCCGCCAGATAGGGCATGATCAGCGCGGCCAGAAACCAGGTGCGCGGGGGGACGCGCCACCAGCGTAGCGGCGGGATGATCTCCACCAGGGCGCGCCACAGGACAAAGTTCTCGCCCATGGCGTGAGCACCGGCGAAAAGCACCACTGCCAACCAGAAAAGCAGAGCGCGCGGACGCAGCAGCACCGCCGCCAGGGCCAGCGCCAGCGTGCTGATGCCGACGTAGACCATTGTCTCCCAGAAGCCAGCGTGATCGCCGATCAGCAGACCGATCCAGTCGGCCCAACGCAGGCTGTGAGCGGCAGCCTCATGCGCAGTGAGACTGCCCCGCGACAGGTCGCCGCGCCACAGCCACAGCGGCACCCATTGCACAGCGCTCAGCCCGGCGGCAATCAGCGCGGCGGCGAGCAGGCGCATGGCTGCCCCCATCCGGTTGACCTCACCCCCGGCCTCGCCCCGCTCAGCCCGTCCCTCCACGCATGGAGAGGGGGCAACGAGGCGCGTCAGCGCCGAGTGGGGGTGAGGTAAGGCGAAGGACAACCCCCGCCAACGCCACAGCGCGTAGACCGCCGCCAGCGCCAGACTATAGGCGCTCAGGCGCACGTCGGCCAGCAGGCACAGCGCCGCGAAGCCCCCCAGCCACAGCGTCGCCCGTCGCTCAGCGGGGCCGGTCAGCACCCGCTCGACGGCCCACAGCAACCACGGTATCCACGCCGCCGCATAGACCAGGTCCACGTGCCCGGCTCCCACCGCCGCGATCACGCGCGGGGCGAAAGCGTAACCCGCGCCTGCCAGCATGGCCGGGCCGTCCGGCAGACCGCTCGCCCGTGCCCAGGCACGCGCACCGAGGCCCGCGTACAACAGGTGCAGCCAGATCAGGGCATTGAGATGCCAGCCGGGCGGCAGGAACAAGACGAGCCATTGGAACGGATACCAGACCTTGCTCAGCGGATTGGCGGCGAAGGGCGTCCCGCTCATGATCGAGGGCCGCCACAGGGGCAGAACCCCATCTTCCAGCACAGAGCGGCGCAGGAACAGCGCGTTCGGCCAGTGCGAGGTCATCGCGTCGGAGAAGCTCGCGTCGCGCGGAGTCGGCAGGTGATCTCCGCCCAGGCCGACCGCCAACAAAAACGCCGCCAGAACGACGGCCAGACTCGCGGCGAAAACCAGCCCGGAACGCTTTCCTGCTTCAGCGAAGGACGTAGACGGTGACATCACCCTCCTTGACTTCCTGTTCGATGCGCTCCGGTGCCAGTTCTGCAATGCACTTGCCGGCGTCCGGATAGGTGTTGCCATCGTCATCTTCAGCGGCGAAGGTGCGTTCCTGCGGCCCCCAGAAAAGGTAACGGACGCGGAACGGCAGCTCGTCGCTCAGCAGGGTGTCGCAGTCCTGCCCCCGGTAGAAGCGCTCGACCTGCTGCAAGCGCTCCTCCGCGGGCACTGTCTCAAAGGGGTGACCGTAAACGACCACCTGACGGGTATAGGCCGGTATCCACAGGCTGATGTTCGGCGCGGCCAGCACTACGGCGTCCGGTTCACCCTGGTCGCGCAGCCATTCCATAGCGTGCCAGTAGTCCGCCTCTACCAGCAGCCCCGTCTCCAGGCCACTGTCCGGATTGGACACCGCCCCGAAGAGCGGGATGCCCAGCACCAGGATGTTGCTAGGAATCAGGGCGACCAGCAGCGCGATGAAGGCCGGAGTCCGCCAGCGCGCGGACACGCGGTAGAACCAGGTGTCCTCCAGGCCGCGCACAGCGAAGTAGACCAGCGGCAGGATCAGCCCCATCATCAGGCGGCGCTGCAGGTTGAACGGCGCATACAGCCCGGCCACGTTCACGATCAGCCACAGCAACATCAGTTGATCGCCGTCGCGCTCGAAATGACGCACAGCGCGGATCAACCCCGGCAGCGCCACCAGTAGCAGCAGCCCATACCCGGCCAACAGCAACCACGGTGCCGGTGAAGGGGTCTCGTTCTGCGCGTTGAACTCGCCCATGATTGAGTTGAAGTGGAACACAGCGTAGTCGTAGACAGCGAAGGGGATGATCGGCAGCCACAGCATGGAGGCCCAGCGCAACTCGTGTTGCGGCACTGCGCGCGTGATCCAGGCCCGCACGCCCACATACAGCACCAGCGCGCCGGCGATAGGGATCAGCGCGGTCGGTTGAATGAGCGCCAGCACCACTGAGAGCAACAGTATCCCCAGGCCGCCGTTCTCCACGCTGGGCGGATCGGTGTAGCCGCGCCGAAACACCACGAGATAGGCGGAAGCGATCAGCGCCAGGCAGGCAATGCTCATCGGGAAATGGGGGTTGGCGAAAGAGGCATAGAAGGGGAATGCTTCGGGAACGGCCAGATCGGGGGCCAGTGCGTCGGGATCGAAGAGCACCACCAGCCAGCCCAACCCGGCCCCCACTGCGCTCAGCACGAAGAACAGGCGGCGCGGTCGCTGCCGCACCCACACCGTCGCGCCGAGCTGATAGAGCGAGATATACATGAAGAAGCTGGTTGCCATGCGCACCAGGTGAAACGTCACCAGGCTCGACAGCGCCAGCACCCGTGCCGCGTGCCCCAGGAACAGGTAGAAGGTGTGGAATACGGCTCCGTCGTGTTGCTGGGGAGTGTGCCGAAGCTGAAACAGCCACGATCCCTCGCGCCCCTGCTCGATCTTGGCCAGATAGGTCGCGCCGTCTTTGGGGTTGGTCAGCATCCCCATGAACTGCCATTCGGAGGTGCTCTGATTGCGGGCCAGCGCCCAGGCATAGGGGACAATGGTCAGGGCCACCAACAGGCCACTGATCACGATCACCCATCGCCACTCAGCAGCCGAGATGTATACGGACCGTAATGTCTGCATCGCACTCCCTGCTAGAGTGTGTTATGCGCTTTTCCCCCTCATCCCCCGGCCCCTCCTGCCACGCAAGGCGGGGAGAAGGGAAGTGTTTTCGCCCGCAGGCAAGTCCCCTCGCCCCGCGACGCCGTCGCGAGGGAAAGGGGAGCGAGGAGTGAGGGGCAGCAGAGCGCGGCAAACTGCCTGATACCTTTTGCACGCATCCTCCCTTACGGCAGGTTTGCCCGCGGATTCCGGCGTGAGTATAATGCACGGTGCTGTTCTGGGAATCTGCCGGAATCCGGTACGCTCATTTTACAACGCCCGGCGCTAGCCGCCAGTTCAGAGACGACCATGAGCCAGACCAGAGCGCTCTACCGCCTGCAAAAGCTCGACCTGGAACTAGAGTCCCGCCGTGCGCGTGTGCGCGAAATCACTGCGGCGCTGGAAGACGACCGCGCCCGTCAGCAGGCGCGCGCCGACGTGAGCGCGCTCGAAGAGCGCCTGCGCCCCCAGGAAACGCGCGCTGCCGATCTCTCCCTGGAAATCAAGACGGTCGCCGAGCAGACGAAACAGCTCAACGCGCGACTCTACGGGGGCGGCGTCAACAACCCCAAAGAACTGGAAGACATCCAGCACAAGATCGCCGAACGCGAACGGCGGCATGCGGCGCTGGAAGACGCCCTGCTGGAAACCATGATCGCCGTCGAGGAATTGCAGGAAGCGCTGTCCGCGGCGCGCGCGCATCTGCAGCAAGTCGAGCAGCGCTGGGAGACCGATCAGGAGACGCTCAAAGCGGAACTCGACCGGCTCAAGAACGAGATTCGCCACCTCAAAGCAGACCGGCAGCAACTCGAAAAGACGATCAGCGCGGAATATCTGGCGCTCTACCAAAACCTGCGCGCGCGCAAGAACGGCTACGCTGTCGCCATGCTAGAAGGCGAGAGCTGCTCGATCTGCGGGGTGGGACAGACGACGGCCACGGTGCAACAGGTGCGGCAGGGCCTGGAACTGATCACCTGCGAAAGTTGCGGACGTATCCTGATAGCCTTGTGACGAGGGGACGCCATGCGCTTCGATCCGCTTTCCTTTCTGGCTGGCTTTGCCACTGGCGGCGTCCTGGCGCTGATCACCTGGCGCGTACGTCGCCGTCTGGCCCGGATTCAGCGAACAGCCGAAGCGCAGATCGAAGGGACGCGGCGCTTCGTGGGGCAGGCCGCCGACACCCGTTACGCCCGCGATTTGCTGCGCGTCCTGCAATCCTATCATCTGGCTGGCGACCTGTTCCCGCTGACTGAGGTCCTGCTCGAACCGCGCCTGCTGCTGCCCCCGCCGCCGGTCGTTGCACCCAGCGGCGATGAAGGGCTGGCCCGCGACGTTTTCGACGTGGTGCCGGTCTTTCACGACATGCCGCAAAGCTACGCGCCCTACAACCTGGAGACCATCCCGCTGACCGACCTGGGCGCGGGCGACCGGCTGGTGGCCTTGCTGGGAGCGAGCGGCATGGGCAAGAGCGTGACGCTGGCCACGCTGGGGTTGATGGCGCTTGGCGAGGTGACCTTCGAGTCGTTCGAAGACCTTTCGGAGCAGGCCATCCTGGCCGAAGAGAAGGATTTGCCAGAAGAGCAGCGCCGCGCCCGCGCCGCCGAGCGTCAACGCATCCAGGAGCGAGCGCTGGAAAAACTCTACGACGTACGCCAACAGCGCCGCCAGCAATATGGCCTGACCGAGGAAGACGAGCAGCGCCTGCCTCCGCTGGAAATCTCCTCACTCACGCCGGTGCTGGTGCACCTGTGCGATGTCGAGCTAGACCCCGCGCTCTACGGCAAGGGGAAAAACATGGCCGTTGACCCGGCGGAGCCGCTGGTGCGCGCTGCGCAGCGCCGCCTGAGCGCCATGACCGCGCGCGTCGCGGGCAGCGTCATCTACCCGGCGCTGGAACGCGGGCGCGCTCTGGTGCTGGTGGACGGTTTCGACGAACTGTCGCCGGCGGCGCGCGCGCCGTATCTGGAATGGCTGCGTCAGTTGGGGGCACTCTACGGGCATAACCTGATCGTGGTGGCCGGGCCGCCCACCGGCTATGAGGCGCTGATCGCGGCGGGCTATGCGCCGGTCTTCCTGCGCGCCTGGCGCGACGAGGACTACGCGACTCTCGCCGAGCGCTGGGCGGCAGCCTGGCCGCGCACACAGCGCCGCGCTACCGCGCCGGACGAGCAGGTCATGCGCCGCCTGACGCAAGACAATCGCGGGCGCAGCATCTTCGATGTCACGCTCAAGTTGTGGGCGGGGCTGGCCGACGACACGCGCGAGATCGGTCGTCAGGGCTGGTACGACGCCTTTGTGTTGCGCCATCTGTCACATACATCGTGGCGCGAGGCATTGCCCGCCCTGGCCGCCGCTCAACTCGACGCGGGCGGCCCGCTGCCAGCAGCCGAGGCCAGCGCTGCGCTCAGCGCCGGTGGCAAGGTCAAAGGGGGCGACGCCCTGCCCGATCTGGTCAAAGACGGCCTGCTGAGGGAATACGCGGGCGAGCGCTACGCCTTCGTCCATCCGCGACTGACCAGCTTCCTGGCGAGCGAGACGCTGCTGGAGCCAGGATCGGAGCGCCCGACCGAACTGGCGCTGGAACCGGCCTGGCAGGAAGCGCTCGGCTTTGCCGCCGGACGCATCAACATCGTGCCTGTCATCTACCGCAAGCTCAGTGTGCCGCCCGACCTGTTCTACAGCAACCTGTTCGACCTGGTACACTGGCTGCCCGATGCGCCTGCTGACGCGCCCTGGCGCGGCGATATCTTCACGCGGCTGGCCAAAGCGCTGCTGGCCAACGAGCAGTACCCGCTGGTGCGCGAGCGCGCCCTGGCCGCGCTGATCGCCTCGCGCGACCGCAACGTGTTGTTCATCCTGCGTCAGGCCCTGCACGCCGCCGACGCCGACATCCGCCGCCTGGGGTGCGTGGGACTGGGCGCGTTGGGCAACCCCGAAGCCGTCAAAGACCTGGCGGCCATGCTCGCCGACGAAGACCAGGACGTGAAGCTGGCCGCAGCCCTGGCGCTGGGCGCGATCGGCACCGAGCAGGCCATCGAGATCATGATTCACGGGCTGTTCCAGGAAGGGCACGAAGTGCGCCGCGCCATCGCCGAGGCGCTGGCCGCCCTGCCCGGCAATGGGCACGACATCCTGCGCGAAGCGATCGTCGCCAAAGAGGTGGAAATCCGCCGCGCAGCGGTCTATGGGTTGCGCCGCATCCGCGCGCCCTGGGCGCTGACCGCCCTCTACCGCGCCATGATGGAAGACGAGCAGTGGTATGTGCGCACGGCGGCGCAGGACGCCTTCACGGCGGCGCAGTCGCCGGAGCGCCAGGGACCGCGCCGTCACCCCGAAGCCGACGCGCTAAGCTGGCTGATCGCCTGGGCCGCCGATCATGGCGAGGGCGTCCCGGCTGGCCCCAACGCCCGGCAGAT
Organism: Anaerolineales bacterium UBA2029; assembly: GCA_002332795.1. GTDB lineage: Bacteria > Chloroflexota > Anaerolineae > Aggregatilineales > Aggregatilineaceae > UBA2029. Next base: position 12,789 of record DDBP01000346.1, read on the forward strand.
GTTGATCCGGGTGTTGCAGGAAGGGCAGGCGCTCTATCGCATCATGGCCGCGCAGACGCTGGCGCGGCTGGGCCATGTGCCCGCGCTCAAGCCGCTCTACGCCGCGCTGCGCGACCGCGATCCTTCGGTGCGCGGCGCCGCCTACGAAGCGCTGGCCGAGTTACAGATGCGCCTGGGCGAACCGTTGCCGGGGTTGGTGTAACTTCAGAAGCGCGCGCGGATGAAGTCCAGCACCACCGGATCGAGCCAGTGCGGATCGTCTGGTGTCCAGCGTTCTTCCAGGTTTTCCGTGCCCACGAAGCGCCAGAACGCCGCAATGGATGTCTCGTCCCATTGCCCGTTGACCGGCCCCTGATAGTAGCCGTGACGGGCGAGCATGGCCTGCAGTTCGCGGGCCAGCGTCGTGTCAATGGGCAGTCGCGCGTCGGGTGGAGTCGAGCCGAAATAGAGGCGGTGCAGGTCGAGCAGTTCGGCCAGCCGGTTGACCGGGTCCGGGTGATCGTCCACGCGCAGGTCGAGGTAGCGATTATTGTCCCCGCCGTAGCCGCCGTTCGGCTTCACCACCAGCAGCGCCGCCGACTGTTTGCCACGCCGATCGCCACCCGCCGCGTCCCCCGCCCGCAGAGCGGCCAGCAGTCGCCCGGCCAGGTCGCCAGAGGTCGTTTCGAAGGCTGACGCCATGGCGTCGAGCGTCTCCGGCCCGGTGAGGATGTTGCCCTGGCAGGTGTAGCCCTGCCCCAGCCGATGCCCCGCCCAGGGCAGGCATTCTTCGCCGGTGAAAGCGGCGGCGCGCCCCTGTGCATCTACCAGCCCGATCTGCCGGTGCGCGCGCTGCGGATCGTCGCGCAGCAGCCGCTCCAGCGCCTCGTCGGCGCTCAACCCCGCCGCCAGCAGCTCCAGCCCCTGCGGACCGGCGAAGCCCACCGGCGCCCCGGTGATCCGCTCCACAACCTCGGCCGGTGCCATCTCCACGGCCACCCCGCCCAGCGCCCGCTCCAGTTTGGCCTCGTTCAGATCCCGGTCTCCGCGCACCAGCGCGGCCACCACGTCGCCATCCTGTGTGCAATAAAGCAGCG
>DDBP01000056.1 GCA_002332795.1 Anaerolineales bacterium UBA2029
TTGATCGGGTGGCGCTCGTCGATGGGTTCGGTCTGCGCCGTGCCGTAAACCTCGCTGGTGGAAGCGATGGCCACGCCCTGCACGCCCAGGTCGCGGGCGGCGAGCAACACGTTGAGCGTGCCGCCCACGTTCACGTCCAGCACCTCGCGCGGATGCTGATAAGAATAGGGGATGGTGATCACCGCGCCCAGGTGATAGACCTGCTCCACCCCGCGCATGGCCTGAGTCACGGCGTCGGCGTCGCGCAGGTCGCCGAAACAGACTTCGACCTCGGCGCGCACCTCTGGCGGCAGCAATTCCAGGTTGCCGGTGCGGTGACCGGAGTTGTAGCGCACGAAGGCGCGCACATGCGCTCCCTGGCGGACGAGCGCTTCCACAAGATGACTGCCAATGAACCCGGCAGCGCCGGTGACGAGGACATGAGTGTTCATGGACGGATTTCCTGGATAATGAGTCGCAAGTCGTGAGTGGTGAGTCATGAGTCAGGAGTTATGAGTCATGAGTCAGGAGTGATGGGTTTGGCTGAGGCGGCGCTTGAGCGCCATCCCGATGCGGGTCGGCAGCAACAACAGCGCCAGCGCCCAGGCCGCCGCGCGCCCGTGATATTTGCGCGTATAGACCAGCAGGTCCTGCCAGTAGATGCGCTGTGTCAGACGTGGCACCTGGTTGAGACTGGCGTGCTCGTCGTGAATCAGCACTGCCTCGGCCACGTAATGGATTTCCGCGCCCGTCGCCACAATGCGGCGACACAGGTCGTCGTCGGTGAAGAATAGCTTGAGCCGCTCGTCGAAGTAGTCAATCTGCGCCAGGATCGCCCGGCGGGCCAGCAGGCACGAGCCGGGGGCCACTTCTACCGCGCGCGTGCTCAGGCGATCCCAGTCCTCGTACCACATGGCGCGTCGCCGCCGCGCCCGCCAGCGCGGGAACAACACCCCCACCAGCGTATAACTGAGCAGCGCGTCGGCGAAGGCGGGGAAACGCGAGCAATTGCGCTGCAACGTCCCGTCAGCGAAGGTCATGCGCGCCGTCACTGCACCGACGGCGGGATGCTCGTCCAGGTAGCGCACCAGCGTTGCCAGGGTGCCCGGCAGCAGGATCGTGTCGGGGTTGAGAATCAGCGCGTATTCGCCCCGCGCGGCGCGCAACCCCAGGTTGTTGCCCCCGCTGAACCAGCGGTTGCCCCCCGCTTCGATCACCTGCACGTTGGGGAAGCGCGCGCGCACCATCGCCGCGCTGCCATCGCGCGAGGCGTTGTCCACGACGATGATCTCCTGGTCGAGATCGCCCCCCGTGCTCAGCAACGACTCCAGGGCGCGGGCCAGTTCGTCGCGCGTGTTGTAGTTGCAGATGACGGTAGACAGCTTCATGCTCTATGCCGACTGACTGGCGACAACATGGGCGCGAGTATAGCGCAAAGCGAGCCTGCCGTGAAGCCGTGCGCATTCGGATTCGGGGGCGGAATTCACCACAGAGACGCCGGGGGCACAGAGGAAAACCAAGGAGAAAGGCCCTGTGCCTTTCTCTGCGATCTCTGCGCCTCTGCGGTTCAGTCTTTGCCCCGTCAGCGAGAAGCGCCCCTCACTGATCGCGCGGACTGCGGGCCTTGCGGGCGACGATCAGGGTGGTGAAGTTGAAGGGCCAGGGGGCAACGCGGCGCAACACCGCCCCCAGCGCGTCCGCCAGCCAGGTGGTGCGGTAATACCCCTTCCCCCGAAACGGCCAGCCCAGCCCCCACAGCGTGAAGCTGTGACTGGTGGGCCGCACCAGCAACACGTCGAAGCCCGCCCGCTGCACCTCGGCGATCAACTGATGCTGCGTGTAGGTGCTCTCGTAGAAATCTTCGTCGGCCAGTGTCCCCTGGCGGAGCAGGCGGCGCTTCCAGTGCACCAGGCGGTGCACCACATTCGGATAGGGGATGGTCAGCACCAGCGTCCCGCCGGGCACCAGCACGCGGTTGGCCTCGCGCAGGGCCGGCCCCATGCCGTGCGCGAAGTGCTCCAGCACGCCGAACGACAGATAGCCGTGCAGCGAGCCGCTGCGGTAGGGCAGCGCGTGCACGTCGCCCGCCTGCAGAGAGAGCGTCGGGTCATGGGCGCGGGCGGTACGCAGGGCGCGTTCGGCGTAGTCCAGCCCGATCACGCGCAGGCCCATCTCGCGCAGCTTGATGATCACGGTGCCCAGGCCACAGCCCGCTTCCAGGATGATGCCTTCCCTGGAGAGATATTGCGGATAGACGCCCAGCGTTTCCCAGGTGCGCTTCTGATTCAAGACTTCCAGCTCGGCCTCGACGCTGGCCTGCGACCAGATGTCTTCCCAGGACTGCCGGGTGCGCTCGTAGAGATCGTCGGTCATGCTGCTGCCTCACTTGTGGCTGGAACGAATCTGCGTCACCAGCGCCATCAGCCGTTCCATGCGGTGATCGTAGGTGTGATGCGCGTGCACGTGCGCCCGCCCCGCCTCGGCAATCCGCGTCCGCTCGCCATCGTGTGCCAGGTAATAGGCGACCAGCTCGCGCAGATGTTGCGGATCGCGGTAGGTGAGCAGGTGCTCGCCCACGGTGAACCATTCGCGCACGCCGGGTCGGTCGTCGGCGATCTGCAACGTCCCCACGCCGCACGCCTCAAAGAGGCGCATGTTGCCGCCCCAGCGCATGAAATCGCCGTGCGGGTTGACCGTGATCTTCGCCGCGCGGGTGATGCGCAACATCTGCTCGCCCAGCGCCGCGCCGCGATAGTAGGGGCGCAGCGACGGCGGGACCTCGTGCACGCTCCAGATGCCCAGGTCGAATTCGCGCAGGGCTTCCAGGGCGGCCACGCGCTCGCTATACAGGCGCTGCGGGACGAGCGTCCCCACGACGGCCACATCGCAGCCGTAGCGTACCCGTTCGTCGTCGCTCAGGGCGTAGGGATAGTGGAAGTCTGGATCAATGGCCGACATGGGCAGCACTTCGGCGCGCGGCGCGCCCAGTTCGCGCCACTGCACAGCGTGATAGAAGTCGTTGGCGATCACCAGGTCGTAGAGCGGCGCGGCGGCGCGCTCGATGGGCCGCGAAAAGACCACTGGCGACGTGCCACAGCCATAGATCAGCGTCGCGTCGTGCTCCTGTTTGAGGCGGGCCAGCGTCTCCGGCAGGATCACGCCGTTGTCACCGGGCAGGATGATCACGTCCGGCTGGAACCCGGCAGCAAAGCGGATCAGGCGGCGATTACGCAGGCGGAAGTCGGGGTTGGCGTAGGGGAAGCGCGCCGCCAATGCGCTGAGCGCCCGCCCCAGGGTCAGGCGCTGCGTCATGCGCAGTTGACCCTGCCTGGCCCAGGGCCACGCGCTCTGCGAGCGCCAGAAGACGGCGCACTCGTGCCCTTGCCGACGCAGGGCGCGCACCCAAAAGTGCTGCGCCTGCGACGGCGGAAAGAGCGGATCATCGCCCGGCGGAGCATTGCGCCGCGCTCTTTCCAGTTCCGCCGGATGATGCAACGAAGCGACAAACAGGATGCGCATGGGCACTCACAGACGGCACAGGTCAGTGCCAGAAACGATCACCTCGCTGGCGGGGCGCATCAGGACACGGCCCTGGAGCGTGTTATGCACTTTTCCCCCTCAACCCCCGGCCCCTTCTCCCGCGCGGCGGGCGAAG
>DDBP01000300.1 GCA_002332795.1 Anaerolineales bacterium UBA2029
GCCCCCTCTCCAGCCTAGACTAGAGAGAGGGCACGAGGCGCGTTAGTGCCGAGTGAGGGTGAGGTAAAGCCGCAGAGCAGGACTTCTCAAACGGCCTCCCAGAGCAATAACTCAGATATACAACACCCAGGATACCGCCCTCAGGCGTCCTTACGCTCGCTGCGACCCAGCGTCTGCTCGACCCACACGCGCACGCCATCCGGCACGTCTTCGCGCACGACCGTCGTCGGGCCGATCTCGGCATCGCGCCCGATCTTCACGCCGGGCATGGTCATCACGTTGACCGCGATGAAAGCGCGCTTGCCCGCGATCAGCCCCAGCTTGGTGCGCCCGGTGTTCAGCCGCTGCCCCTTCACCACGGACCACACCGGCCCCTGATCAATACGCAGGTTGGCCGTGGTGCAGCTCGCGGAGAAGTTCACGTCCTCGTCCAGCACGGAATCGAGCACCTGACAGGCGTGCGTATGGGCGCGGTCGGCCAGGTAGCTGCGCGCTACTTCGGTGGCAAAGCCCACCACCGCCCCCGCGCCGATCATGGACTCGCGCACCAGCGCCCCGTTGCCCACGATCGCGCCCGCTCCGATGTAGGCCGGGCCGATGACCGTTGCGCCGTGAAAGAGCCGCGCGCCGCTTTCGATCACCACGTTGCCTTTGATCAGCACGCCATCTTCGATCAGGGCGTCTGGAGCGATGCGCTGTCCCTCGATCTGCCCCAGGAAGGCGTGCATGATGTCCAGCACGTGCCAGGGGAACTTCAGCGCCTGCCACGCGCCTTCGTAGGGCACCACGCGGAAAACATGCTCTTTCATCATCTGCGCCATGGCCCGCTCGTAGTGATCGTCGGTCTTGTCCGGCTTGGCGTACTCGGCGCGGATGTAGTCCAGCAGCAGGGTCGCGTCGGTGTGAATATGCGCGACGATGCTCACCAGGTCGCTGGGTTCGTTGCCCGGCCCCGGCTTCTCGATCACGTTGCGAATGCGCCCGTCCCCGTCCACTTCCAGGTAGCCGCCGGGGAAATACTCGCTGACGCGATACCCGGCCAGATAGGCCAGCGCCATTTCAGACTGATACTCGGTCAGCATGCGCTGATGCAGGATGGTGTCGGTCAGGTCGTGCACCTGCGTGACGTAGATGGTCTGATTGCCGTGCCTGGCCAGATAGCCTTCGAGTTGCAGCAGGGCATCGCCCATGCCGCGCGGCTCGCGCTGCACGACGACTTCTGCCTGCACCCCAGATAGCGACGACAGCAGGCCGCGAATCTGCGCTTCGTTCTCCGGATTGGCGACGATCACGGCGCGCGTCAGGCCCAGGCGGGCGTAATTCTCCAGTTGCAGGCTCAACAAGGGACGGCCCATGAACTTGATCAGCGACTTTTCTTCCAGCGGCCACAGGCGCGAACTCGCTCCACCGGCCAGAATTACCAGTAATGGGGTGCGCACGTTCTTCCTCCTGCACGAGTGTTGCTCAACGGCCCTTCCGGTCAACCCGCATGGCTCACCGACGGGCCATTCTACTGCGAGACCATGTGTCTGTCCAATGGGCAGCCGGTCTTACCACCACGGCTCGTCGCGATCGCTGTAGTTGGGCGGGAACAGAATCTCCTGCCGACGGCGCGGCGGTTCCGGCTTGATGGGAGCCAGCAGGGCTGCCCCGGCCATGCCCGCCACAAAGCCGCCGACATGTGCCCAGAAGGCCACGCCTGTGCTCTGTGCCGTCGGCACGCTGAGCGCGACCATGCCGTTGAGAAGCTGCGTCATGAACCAGATGCCCAGGTAAATGAAGGCGGGGACATACACCACGCCCAGATACCAGATGAACGTGCGAATCCGGTTGAGCGGATAGAGCAGAATATACGCGCCCATCACGCCGGAAATCGCGCCGCTCGCGCCTACCGTCGGAATCTGCGAGCCAGGGTTGGTGAGGATGTGCGCGGCAGAAGCGGCCAGGCCAGTGCCGAGGTAGAAAACCAGAAACAGCATCGGGCCGAAGCGCTGCTCGATGTTGTCGCCGAAAATCCACAGAAACAGCATGTTGCCAGCGATATGCGCGAACCCACCGTGCACGAACATGGACGTGAACAGGGTGAAGAGATCAACGCCGCGCTCGATCTCCGCCGGGATCGCTCCATAGGTGTACACGAACGAGAACTGTTGCCGCACGTCCAGAGACGCTTCGTACAAATAGACCAGCACGTTGACCACAATGAGCGCTACCGTGACCACCGGGATGCCCCGCGCCCCGTGATTGTCGTCGCCGATGGGGAACATATACCCTCCTCGCGTCTCTGCCTGCCTCGACCGCGCGTCCCGTCCACAAAAAAACGCGCCTGCCAACGCACACAGTGGCAGGCCCTGAGCGTCACACCTATCGGCTCATCTTTCGTTGATGGCGAGCTTCACAGGCTCGCCCGCAGGTCGGCGTCCCCCTCGCCCATGTCGAGCATCCGCCGGACTTTGGCCACCAGGTCGTGATGCAAGATCGGCTTGGGCAGATAGTCGCTGGCCCCGGCCTCCATACCACTCATGACGCTCTTGGCGTCACCGCGCGCCGATAGAATCAGAATCGGCAGCTCCGCCGTGTCAGGACGATTGCGCAACAGGCGGCATAGCTCGATCCCATCCATCCCCGGCATCATCACGTCGAGGATGATCAGGTCGGGCTTTTCCAGCTCCAGCACCGCCAGCGCCTGATCGGCATCCTTGGCTTTGAGCACCTCAAAGCCGCCGCGCTCCAGCATGATCCCGATCAGAGTCAACGCGCCGATCTCGTCATCAACCACAAGGATCCGTTTCATGCCCGGCATCTCCATGGCAGGCCCGCCTGTCCGGTCGCTGCACGTTACGCTTTAGTTTAGCAGCAAACCTCAGCCCTGCAACCGCAGTGCCACAGGGGGTGTGTGCAAAGGTTGTCAGTGACCTTGGTGCGCCGGCTGACCCTCATCCCCCGCCCGCGCGGCGGGCAAAGGGGCGGACAGGGCCAGGGCGTGTCTGCAAAGGCAAGTTATTGATAAAATCGAGGCATGACAGAGCGAAGACATGAACTGACAGACGCACAGTGGGAGCGACTGGCCCCGTTGTTGCCGCCGCAGAAGCCAAAGACAGGGCGACCAGCGCTGGACCATCGGAGGGTGGTCAACGGAATCTTGTGGGTGCTGCGCACGGGGGCACCCTGGCGTGACATGCCGGAACGCTACGGCAAGTGGCAGACGGTCTACAGCCGGTTTCGCCGCTGGCGACAGGCCGGGATTTGGGAGCGCGTGTTGGCCGCCCTACAACAGCAAGCCGACGAGGGGGGTGAGCTTGACTGAGAGATCCACTTTGTGGATAGCAGCATCGTGCGGGCTCACCAGCACGCCGCCGGGGCGAAAAAGGGAGCGAACAAGCCTTAGGCTGCTCACGGGGCGGCTGGAGCACCAAAATCCACGTACGCGCTGAGGGACAGGGCTAGCCCATCACCTTTGTGTTGACCGGCGGCGAACGGCATGAGGTGACGGTCCTGGAACAGTTGCTGGCCCAAGGGGCGGTCAAGCGAGCAGGCCGGGAGCGTCCCAAACGCCGACCGCGGCGGCTTGTCGGGGATAAAGGCTACAGCTATCGTTTCGTGCGCGCCTTGTTACGGCGGCGCGGCATCCGCTACACCATCCCGCGCCGTTCGGACCAACGCCAGGACCGTTCGACCGGATGGTGTACCGCCAACGCAATCGAGTAGAACGCCTGATCAACCGCCTGAAGCGGTTCCGGCGCATCGCTACTCGATATGACAAACTCGCCACCAATTATCTCATGGTTGGTCTCCTCTGCGAACATTCACGGCGCGATCAGCGGCAGGTCGGCGACGAAGGTCTCGTCGTCGAGCTGGAAGATGGCGTTGACGCCAATCGTGCCGTCGGGACGCGCCCGCACGCTGTCGAACAGTCCCACCTGCAGGGCAAACGGGCCTTGCGCGTCGGAGGGGACGCTGATCGGCAGGCGGTAGACCAGCAGGTCGCCGGACACCCAGTCCAGCGCCGAGATCACCGCTCCATCTACGACCGTCACGCGCGCCCCATTCCCGTCGAGCAGGTGTGCGTAGGGGGCAAACGTCCAGATGCCGCGGTCAGGGGACAGGCCGTCTACGCGCCAGAACAGGTCCAGGGTGGCGCTCTCTCCTGCCGTCAGCGAGCCGTCCAGCGTCCAGCCGACGAAGCTCACCAGGATGTCGGAGGGAATGTCGGCAGGGTGCGCAATGGGCAGTTGTTCTGGCGTCACACGCCACAAGGCGATGGTGGAGCCGTCGGAAAACACCAGCGGCGAGGCGGCGGGCGTCGCGTAGAGCGGCGGCGCGACGGTCTCCTGCGGGCGCGCAATCGTCAGCAGCAGCGCACCACCCGGCGGGACGATGAGGGCACGTTCAAAGCCGCTCATCTCCTCGCTGCGCACGGCCTTACCGGCCAGGGTGGGCGGCGTCCATTCTGGCATGGGACTGAGAATCGCCATCCCCGGCTCAAGCGCCTCGCGCAGACGTGTCCCCAGAGCCGTGGCTTCGGCCAGGGGCAGCGTGCCGGGCAGGTCTTCGCCAGGGTGCGCGGCGCTGGCCTGCGCAAAGCGCACCGTGTTCAGCCCGTTGAGCGCGCCGGTGACGATCACCAGGGCGGCGACCAGCGCCATACCCGCGCGCCGGTCGAGGGCGGGGCGCACGCCCCAGGCCGCCAGCCCGTGCCCGGCGGGGATGGTCAGCAGCAGGTAGAAGGGGTGCACGGAGCGCGAGACGTAGCTCATCATCAGGACGGGCAGCGCGAACCAGGTCAGCAGGATCAGCACCCGGTCACGAGAGTCTACGGGGTGCGACAGGACAGTGTCTCTGCGCTGAACGAGGGGGCGTGCAAAGGTTGTCAGCGACTCGCTCGACGTGGGAGCGCTGACCTCACCCCCAGCCTCGCCACGCTCGGCTTGCCTCCTCTCCATGTATGGAGAGAGGGCAGCGCGGCGCGCCAGCGCCGAGCGGGGGTGAGGTAACCCGGAATGCAGGACTCTGCCCGACACCGGTTGCCCATATCTCCAGGTGAGTAGTACTCTGCCTGCGCCGATCACAACGAACGCCATCCAGACGGCGTGCACCGCGCGGCTGAGCGCCTGCCGCGTCTGCACGTCGTCGGCGGGGGCGGCCATGCCACGCACCTCCGCGTAACCGCTGCCGGTGATCAGCCGCAGGGCGTGGCCGAGCGCCTCGTCCGACAGGTGCGCCTCGCCTGCTGCGAAAGTCTCCGCGCGGGAGCGGGTACGATCCCAGGTGCGCAGCAACCCGGCGGCGTAGAAGGCGGCGAACACGACGAAGCAGGCGCTTCCGATCAGCAGGGCGCGTTTGGGCACTCGTCGCCAGTAGAGGGCGAGCAGCAGGCCGACAGGCGCGAGCAGGGCATAGGCCAGCAGGTAGGTGTGAGCGAAGAGGGTCAGGCCGCCCAGGGCGATCAGCAGTCGGCGGGCGGGGTGGCGCGTCTGCCCGGTGAGGACGGGGGTCAGCGCCCAGAACACCAGGGCAACAAAAAACGGAGCCAGAGCCTGTACCCATGCGCGCCGACTGTCTTCAATGATCCAGGGATTGGTCGCCAGCAGGGCGGTGGCGAGCAGCGCCGCCCGCGTATCCAGCAGACGGGCCAGCGCCCGCCAGACCAGCCAGATCGCCAGAGTGTTGAGGGCGATGGTGAAGACGTAGACAGCCAGCGGTTGCCGCGCCAGTGCGACGATGGGCAGGTACAGGTAGCCAGTGAGCGGCGGGTTGTCGAAGAGCACCGAGGTGCCCTGCCCGGTCAGTGGCCAGCGTCCGGCATCCAGCGTGCGCAGCGCCTGCCAGATGGGGTATGCCTGGTCAATGTTGTATTCGATCGCGCCCAGATGCTGAAAGCGCAGCCAGACGCCCATCAGCACGATCAGCGCCAGCAAAAGCTGTTCGGTTCGGGAAAGAGAAGTCCGTCGCATAGAATGGCCTGTCCGCTGCTGTCGTTATGCCTGGCTTACAGCGCAGCGGCAATGATAGCGTGAGCGGTTGCGGCCAGCCAACCATTGACGCTCAGCGCCTGCTCCATTACAATTGCGCTGCTGTGCGCCCCCGCCTGGCGTGTAGTCCATTGTCGAGGAGTGCTGGGGGGCACGCTGAACGACCCTCAAGAACGACAAACGTGGCGGGTCACCCTGCTGAGATCGAGGAGAACAGGTTTCGATGGCTGAGAAATTTGTGCTTGAGGCAACCAGGCGCGATCTGACCGGCAAGCAGGTCAAGCAGATGCGGGCGCAAGGGTTGATCCCCGCCGTGTTGTACGGGCCAGCGTTCGAAGCGCTACCCTTGCAGGTGTCCTGGACGGCGCTGCGTCCCGTGTTGCGCGACGCTGGCGGTACGCACCTGATCGAGTTGAACGTGGACGGTGAGCAGCACAGCGCCCTGGTGCGCCAGGTGCAGCGTGACCCGATCCGCGGGGACGTGCTGCACGTGGACTTTTTCCGCGTGCGGATGGACGTCGCCATCCGCACCGAAGTGCCGGTGGTGCTGGTGGGGCACGCGGACGCGATCGAAGATGCGGGCGGCGTGATCAATCACGAGATGACGCATGTGTTGGTGGAATGCCTGCCCGCCGACCTGCCCGCCGAGATCGCGGTGGACGTGTCCGGGCTGCGCGAAGTGGGCGACAACATCCTGGCTGCTCAACTGCCCGTGCTGCCTGGCGTGACCTACCTGGTGGAAGGTAACGAAGTGGTGGTTTCGACCTCGTTCCTGGAAACGGCTGAGGTGGAGGAAGAGGCGGGCGCAGAAGCTGCCGCCGAACCGGAACTCATCCGCCGTCGTCCTGCCGAGGAAGAGGAAGAGTAATCCTCACGACGGGCGTAGACTGTCGAAGGATATCACAGGGGCCAGCAACGGCCCCTGTTTTCGTTTCAGCGCTCGTCGGCGTCCCAGGGTTCTTCGGGGGCCTCCCCGGCGATTTCTTCGCCTTCGGTGTCCGGATGCTCCAATCGCTCAACGGCGCGAGCGAAGACCAGAAAACCCGTGTGCCCCACCATCTGATCGTCCGGGCGGATGCGGGCGGGGATGGTCTTGTAGGATCGCCGTAGCAATTCTTCGATTTCCAGCAGGTACCATGGGCCGGCGTAGAGATGCTCCGTCAGCGTGACGACCTGATTGATGGTGGGCACGATTGCCCCGAAAAAGCCCCCGCCGCGCAGAGCAGCGCGCGCCTGTTCCAGGTAGAGCCAGGGTTCGCGCACGTCCAGGAACAGCGACTGCACGTCGCGCTCGAAGAAACCCTCGGCGATGTCGTGCAGGTAGAAGGTGACGCGATCCAGCAATCCCAGGCGGCGCAGGTTGGCGATGGCGCGCGCCTGCATGTTGGGCCGCCGCTCGTAGCTATAGACGTGCCCTTCCGCCCCGACGAATTGCGCCAGTGTCAGGGTGAGCGCTCCGCTGCCCGTGCCCGCCTCGATGACCTGCACCCCAGGGCGGATGCCCAGTTTGAGCATGATGTAGCCCAGGTCTTTGGGGAAGATGATCTGCCCTTCGCGCTGCAGATGCCGGATCAGGTCGTCGGTGTGCGGCACGAGCACGAACATCTTGTGCCCTTTGTGGGTGGCGACCTGCGATCCGTAGGGCACGCCTACCAGGGTATCGAGATCGAGGTAGCCCAGATGACATTCGAAGCGCTGCCCTTCGGTGACGGTGCGCAGGAACGTCCGGCGGTCTTTGCCGACCAGCATGATCAGATCACCGTACTGGACGGTCGGGGTGTTGGAGATGGGCATGATCACTCCTTGTGCGTGGCTTTGCCGCGGCTATTATACGGGGCTGATCCGGCGACTGCCAGGGGCGGAGAATGAGGGGCGCGTGCAAAAGGGGTCAGGCGGTTGGCCGTGCTCTGCTGCCCCTCCCTCCTCACTCTCCGCTCCGCGACGCCAGTCGCGCGGGAGAGGGGAAGTCGCCCCTTCGCCCGCGTGTATAGACCGGACAGATAGGTAACACTCGTTCGGAGACATGGGTTACAGGGTAGAGGATAATGAGGGCATCTGGAGAGAGGGGGCACGAGGCGCGCCAGCGCCGAGCGGGGGTGAGGTAAAGTCAAGGAGAGCCTCCTGTTCATGATGCGCTCAATGGCTGTCCGCCCCTGAACCACCCTGGCGACAGGACACCGCCCATCAAGCGCAGACCGCGCGCGGTTGACAAGCGTCCGCCCCGCCGCCATAATCGCCCGCATGACTTCACGACGCCTCTTTGTCTACGCGCTGGCCGCCGCCCTGACGGGCATACTGGCCGCGGGCTGTAACTTCGCCCGTCAGTCGCCCGTGATTGTGGTGACGGCGACGCCGAGCAATCCGGCGCTGCTCACTCCGGCCACCGTGCCCTATGTGACGCCCACGCCATACCTCGTCCCCACCCCTACGCTGCCCCCCCAGGAAGCCTTCGGCGACGCCGAACGCGCCCTGCACAATGGCGACTACGTGACCGCCGTTTCCTACTTCGAGGCAGTGCTCGCTCAACCCAACGCCGACCCGGCCCTGCAGGCCAGTGCCACCTATGGCCTGGGCGAAGCGGCCCTGCGCGAAGGGCTGTACGCTCAGGCGGCTGACGCCCTCTCGCGCTTCATCGTGCAATACCCGAACGATCCGCGCCTGGCGCATGCCACCTTCCTGCGCGGCGACGCCTACCTGGGCCTGAGCGAATGGCAACTGGCGATCAACGACTTTCAGACCTACCTGTCATTGCGACCAGGCTTGATTGACAGCTACGTCTACGAGCGCATCGGCGACGCCTACCTGGCGCTGGGGCAGCCCGCCGAATCGCTGGCCGCCTACGCCAAAGCCGCCGAGGCCACGCGCGAACTCTCGTCGCTGGTGGCGCTGCGCGAACGGGTGGCCGCAGGCTATCTCAATGCCGGGCAGCCGCAGCAGGCCATCGCCCAGTACGACGCCATCCTGGCCGAGGCGCGCAACGCCCCCTACCGCGCCAGCATCGAATTTCAGGCGGCGCAGGTACAGCTTGCTCATGGCGACGTAGCGGGCGGACATACCCGCCTGCAGCGCATCGTCCGCGACTATCCAGAGACCTGGCCCGCTTACCAGGCCCTGGGCATTCTGCTGAAAGCCGGCCTGCAGGTAGACAGCTATCAGCAGGCCATCATCTACTTCGCCAACCAGGACTACGCGGCAGCCATTCAGGCGCTCAACACTCACAGCAGCGCGAACGGCTACCTTTCGGCGGAGGCACTGTTGATGCTGGGCCGGTCCTACCGCGAGATGGGCAACACTCAGGCCGCGCTGACCACCTTCCAGACCGTCATAGACACCTATCCCACCGACCCGGCCTTTGGCGTGGCCTGGCTGGAACAGGGCCGTACCCTCTTCCTCTCCGGTGATGTGGCGGGTGCCATCCAGAAATACTCAGCTCTCGCCACGCAGCACCCGGACACGCCGGAAGCCGCCGAAGCGCTCTGGCGAGCGGGCTATCTCTACAGCACACAGGGCAACACCGACGCCGCCCTGGCCACCTTCGACATCCTGGGGCAGATGTTTCCCGGCACATCGTGGGCACAGGAAGGGCTATTCATGGGCGCGACCATGGCCTACAACGCGGGCAACGTGGGCATGGCCGCGCAACTGTTCGCCCAACTCGCCGCGACTGGCTCCGGTGAACTGCAGGCTGCCGCCTATCTGTGGGTGGGGCGGCTCTATCAGCGCGACGGCAAAGACGACCTGGCCCGTCAGGCGTATCAGGCCGCGGCTGCCGCTGACCCCGGCGGCTACTACAGCCTGCGCGCCGCCGATCTGCTCGCCGGACGCGCGCCCTTCGAACCGCCGCCCGCTACGATGTTCGAGTTCGACGAAGCAGCGGCCCTGGCCGAAGCCGAAACCTGGCTGCGCCACACCTTCGGCATCACTCAGGAGGGGCCGCTCTACCCCCTGAGCGCGCAGTTGGAGGCCGACCCGCGCCTGATCCGCGGACGCGAACTGATGATCGTCGGCGCGTCCACCACCGCCTACGAAGCCGCCGAGAAGGAATTCGACGCGCTGCTGACCGCCGTCGAGACCGACCCGCTCTCGCTCTACCAACTGGCGCTTTACCTGCGCGACTTGCGCCTGTACCGCCTCTCCATCAACGCCGCGGCCAGGCTCATTGACCTGGCTGGGATTGACACCACGCAAGCGCCCGGCCTGATCGCGCGGCTGCGCTATCCGGTTTACTACAAAGACCTGGTGCTGCCCGCTGCCGCCGAACGCAATCTCGATCCGCTGCTGGTCTTCGCCCTCATCCGCCAGGAAAGCCTGTTCGAGGGCTTCGCCACGTCCTATGCCGCTGCGCAGGGTCTGATGCAGATCATCCCGGACACCGGTCAATGGATCGCCCTGCAACTGGGCTGGCCGGATTACCAGAACAGCGACGTCTACCGTCCCTACGTCAACGTCATCTTCGGCACCTACTATCTGCGCTATGTGATGGATCAGCTCGACGGGCTGCCCTACGCCGCCCTGGCCGGTTACAACGGCGGGCCGGGCAACGCCGCCCAATGGTTGAGCATCTCCGGCCCAGACCTCGATCTGTTCCTGCAGACGATCAGCTTCGACGAAACGCGCTCCTACGTGCGGCGTATCTACGAGCAATACGACGTATACCGGGCGCTTTATGGCATATCGTAAGATAGCCAACGCCTGACAGACTGATCGCGGGTGTTTTCCCCACGTCCTGGCACCGCTCATCTTGTGTGCGCCCATAGCCGGTTTATACTATTCTATGAATCAGTCATACAGGCCTTCGCCACCGCCCTGTCGGTGAGCAACGATTCTTTCTCCCCTTCCCCTGTTCTCAGCCGATCAGGGCACGGCGAGACAAACACTGCCATTCCTCATTGTTCGCTGGCTCCTGGGTGTGCCCATCCGCCAGAGCCGTATCAGGGAGAGTGTTTCATGAAGTCGCTCTACAAGGTGTCACTGTTACCAATTGTCGTCGGGCTGTCGCTGGTGTCGCTGAGCCTGGCCCTGACCGGGCCTGTCAGTGCGCAGGGCGGCCCTACCCCCACGCCCATCCCGCTCAGCCAGGACATCATCCCTGGCGCTTCGCCGACGCCGGGCGCGGGCGGCGGGTTGCTCATCCCCACCAGCACGCCAGAGCCAGGCGGAGGGCTGCTGATCCCGACCAACACACCCGCAGCCGGAGGCGGACTGTTGATCCCCACCAGCACGCCAGCGGGTGGCCTGATCATCCCTACCAGCACCCCCGCTCCTGCCGAACCGTCTTTTCCGCCGCTTGACGAAACAGGGCTGACCGCCATCAACCTGCAGCCCTCCGACGTGCCCGCCGACTTCGCCGCCAACCAGGAGGTGAAGACCTTCACGGCAGAGGGGATGACGTCCGACCTTCAGAACGCCGGCGCGTCCGAACTGGCAGCTTCCTTCCAGCAGATCACCGCCACCTATGGCTGGCAGTTCTCCGTCGGCATCTCCTATACGTCCTGCCAGCCCAACCTGCCCATCAGCAAGATTTACAGCGAAGTCGGTCAGTTCAGCAGCGCCAGCGCCGGACGCCGCTTCTTCGACGATCCCCAGGTCCAGGACTTCTTCGCCGCGCTGGGCTATTCCCTGTCCCCCGCCGAGACCGTGCACGGCTGGCGGGCGATCTATGGGCCGGATACCGGCACCTGCTTCCCCCAGGAAACTGAGTACGCCGTCTTCTTCGAGTACTGGGGATTGATGCTCACCGTCTCCATGACCGCCAACGCCGACACCGACCCGCAACTGGTCTGGAGTCTGGTAGATCAACTGATTCCCATCGTGATCGCTCACGCCGACGCCCAGGCCACGCAACCCTTCCCGCCGACACCGGTTCCCGGCGCAGTGCTCCTGGAGCCGACCCCGGCCATGACCCCGCCCACGCCGGCCCTGCCCGTCCCTACCCCTGTCGTCCTGCCGCCGACACCGGCTGCGCCGCGCGCTACCCTGCAAGACCTGGCCGGAGCCATGCCCACCATGGACGATCTGGGCATGGATTCGCCCCCCTGGCAACCCGATCAGACGCTCAGCGGCACCTACACGCTCGATCAGTTACTGGCCCTGTTCCAGACCGCCGGTCTCAATGACCTGGCCCTGGCGACGCAGAACGCCGCCCAGCGGTCGGGACTGATCGGGCAGGTCAGCCATCTCTGGAGTACGGGCACGACCTGCGGCGATCCGGCCCTGCTGGACGTAGAAATCAGCGTAGCCCTGTTCAACGACGCGGCGGGACCGACGCTCTACATGAACGATACAGGCATACAGCAGGCCTGGCTGGGCACTGGCCTGTATTCCAGCATCATGCCGCATGACGTAGGTACTGTCAGCGGGCAACTGTGGATCGGCAGCACTACCTTCCATCGCTGCGGCGGGGCTATGTTCCGCAACGTCATCCTGCCGCACGGTCGCTTCCTGGTCATGGTCTCGCTGACCGCCTCGGCCTCGGCCAACCCTGACGAAGTGATCGGTGTCGCCGAGGACGTGGCCGAATTCACCGCCAGCAAACTCGACCTGGCGGGGCTGCAATAACATCTTCACCGCGGGCAGCGCAGAGGACGCAGAGCGTGTTCTCTCTCCTCTGCGCTTCCTCTGTGTTCTCCGTGTCCCCTGCGGTTTGTCTCTTTGCGGAGTTTCCAGTCACTTGCCCTGCGCGGGCGGCTGGCGTATAAAGGGAATTCGGGCCACAATAGTGCCTGTGTGCCCTGTCAGACGGCGCGAGCAGGAGGTTTCTCATGCATCACCTCACCCGTTTCGTCCCTGGCATCCGGCGTTGGCCGGTGATGATGGCCCTGTTGGCGCTGCTGGTCGCGGCGACCGGCCCGGCGCTGGCCAGCCCTCCCGCCCAGGCCAGCGTGCTGCGCATCGGTTACCTGGGTGTCGCTGGCTCCGACCTGGCCAAAGGCGCGCAACTGGCCATGGATCAGATCAACGGCGCGGGCGGGTTGCGCGTGGGCGGTGCGACATATCAACTGGAGCTAGCCATGCTGGCACAACCGCCCACCGCCGAGTCGCTCAGCCGGGATGTGGCCGCGCTGGTAGCTCAGGAGGTGATCGCCCTGCTCGGCCCAGAAGACAACACTGTGCTTACGCCCCAGAGCACCGCCGCCCTGACCAGCGCCGGCGTGCCCGTGCTGACGGCGCTCACCGCCGACGCCCTCACCCGCGACGATGCCAGCGACACGGTGTTGCGTCTGCGCGCGCCGGAGCATCTGTATAGCGAAGCCCTGGCGACCTATCTGCTCGACGACCTGGGCGTGACCTCTGTGGCGCTGGTGCAGACCAACGTCGAATGGACCGAAGCGCTGCTGTTCTTCGAGCGGGCCATGCAGACGCGCGGCATCACTCCTGGCGCGCGGGTACAACTCGCCGACTCGTCCAGTCTGCTGGCCGAATCGCGCGCCCTGCTCGACCTGAATCCGGAAGCGATCGTCATGTGGGGCGCGCCGCGCGACGCTGCCAGCCTGCTCAGCCTGCTGCGCAAAGGAGGCTGGGCCGGGCAATTCGTCTACCGCGACGCCGAAGAAGCCGCCCGCGCGGGCTTTCTCTCCGACACGCTGGCCGAAGGTGTGATCGGCGCGACCAACTGGTCGTACGCCTATCCGGGGCGGGCGTCGCGCATCTTCCTGGAAGACTATCTGCTCGCCTATGCGGAAGTGCCCGGCGGACTGGCCGCCGCCGGCTATGACGCAGTGTGGGCAGTGCGCAGCGCGGTTGTCGCGGCGGGTGTGGAACGCGAAGCCCTGCGCGCCGCGTTGATG
>DDBP01000360.1 GCA_002332795.1 Anaerolineales bacterium UBA2029
CGAGCACTTCCACGCGGAAAATCTCGGTGCGCTTGCCGTCCCACTCGAACAGTTGCCAGGCGCGCGCCTGTGGCAGGTCGAGCACCAGCAACCCGCGCGTATCGAAATCGCGCTCCAGACGGCGGCGCGCCCCTTCGGGCAGATCGTGGCCGGCGCAGGCGAAGATGCCCGCGCGCTCCCCCCAGATCAACATGCCGGCGGCAGCATGGGTGACCCCGCCGCCGAGCACACCCATGCGCGTCTGACCGTCGGGGTGCACGATGTCATCAATGATGATTCCGCCCACACACACGTAGGCGGGCGACTCGTCGCGCACGCTCACTGCTCCAGGTTGCGCAGTTCGTCCAGCGTTTCGATCAGGTGACTGTCGCGGATGCGGCTGGCCCCGTCGGCCCAGTCCACCGTGCGCCCGCCGCCCCAGCCGCGGAAATAGGTCTCGCCCAGCGCGACGGTGCGCTCCGCGGCCAGCAACTCACCGGGGATGCTGAAGACCAGCGGGGCGAACGCTTCGCGCACTGCCCCCTTGACCGGCAGGACGTGATCCACATAGGCGCGAATGGTTGTTTCGCCCTCCGGCAACACGCCGATCACGCGCCGCCCGATGGACTGCGCCGCCCGCGCGACTTCGGCCATGCGGTCGGCGTCGCGCACGCCCGCGCTGATCAACACGGTAGGCGTGTCGGCGCGGCGCGAGAAGTACTGCAGGTGCGCCCACTCCTCGGTTTCCTGGGCCATGGCCGGGTCGCCGCTGGCTTCCAGCATCTTGGCCGCGCTGAACATGGCCACGCCGTAGAGCGGCCCGGCTCCCACGTAGACAAATTCGGGGATGTCCGTCCACGTCTGCATCAGCTCGCGGGCGACCGGCTCGCACGCCTGAATGGTCGCCGCCATGATACCCGCCTGCGCGGCCAGTTCGGCCCGCAGGGCGTCGGCCCTGGCCGTGTTCAGGTGACCGCGCACCTCGCCGATGCGCAGCGCCGCCATATAGAGCGCCATCTGCGAGGCCAGGTAGGAGCAGACGCCGGGCACCACCATCCCCGCCAGTTCGTCGGGCAGCGGCGGGACAGTGGTCTTGAAGACGCGCTCGGCGGACTGTGCCAGCGGCGCGCCGGGCGTGCCGGTCAGCGCGACGCCCACCGCCCCCGCCTGACGGGCCAGGCGCAGCGCCTCGATGGTGCGGCTGACCACGCCAGACACCGACACGGCGATCACCAGGTTGGTCTTGGGGCCAGTAGCGGGCAGGTGCGGGACGACGTAGCGGCTGAAAGTGAGCGAACTGACAGCCTGCGTGGGCACGCCCGCAAACAGGTTGAAGGCCAGTTCTGCCCCGACCGGCGCGTGATAGCTGTCGCCACAGCCGACCAGATAGATGCGCTTGACCGACGTGCACAGCTCGAAGTCGAACGTCGCGCGCGCGGACTCGTCGAAGGGCCTGGCGATGGCGCGTACCAGGTCGGGCAGGGTGTCAATTTGCTGATGCATGGGAGAACGAGCGGTCATCGAACCTCCTGTCTGATTTGCCGTTGGGTGGGACAATGCCTATCTTTGACTCGGATGCGCTCTGGATGCGCCACCCGACCAATCATAGCGCTAAAGAGAAGGAGCCGGTAATGACTGCCACAACGAACACCGTGATTCTGGTCACGCGCAACGGCATGGGCGATGCCGACCCGGAACTACAGCACACCCTGGCGGCCAAGTATTTCCAGATTCTGCTGGACGACGGCAAACTGCCCGCCGCCATTTGCTTCTATGCCGAAGGTGTCCGGCTGACCTGTAACGGGTCGCCGGTGCTGGATGTGCTGCGTGCCCTGGAAGCAGCGGGTGTCCGTCTGATTGTCTGCACCACGTGCCTCAACTTCTATGGGCTGACCGATCAGCGCGCCGTCGGGCTGGCAGGCAGCATGGCCGACATCGTCGAGGCGCAATGGCGCGCCGACAAGGTGATCACCATCTAGCCCATCACTCCGTGCCGAGCCAGGACAGCGGTTGCAAGCCGGCCCGCGCCTCGTCCAGGCGACGGGCATAGTCGCGCGGAGCGGGGAGCGCGGCGGGCATTCCCACCTGCTCGACCAGATACGACGCAACGACTACCGCATGGCAGGCCGCCTCCTCCAGGCCGTCGTCCAGGCGAGCGAGCAAGGCCCCACAGAAGGCGTTACCCGCGCCGACGGGATCGATCACCGTGGTGCGTATCGCGGGGACGCGCACGCCGCGCCCCGCCCGCAAATCCCACACATCCGCGCCGTTTACCCCTCGCCGCAGGGCCAGTATCTGCCCGCCCAGTTGCCGGAAGCGCGCCACGATCGCGTTGGAGTCGCTCAGGCCGGTCAGGCGCAACGCTTCTTCCCAGTTGGGCGAAAAGACGGCGCACGCCGCCAGCAAAGCCCGCAGCGCTTCATCGTCGAGCGGGCGCTGCGGCGGACGGAACGGCTCCAGGCTGACGCGCTTCCCCTGGGCGGTCAATTCGGCGGCGAAGGCGGACGCAGCCGGATCATCGGGGTGAATGCCCCAGTGAAAATGCCGTGCCGCGCGGTATGACTCCGGCAACACGTCCCAGCGGCGGGCCAGTTGCGCCCCCAGCGTTTCTGGCGGCACGCGCCAGACCTGCGTCCGCCGCCCGTCGGCTTCGGTGACCTGCCAGGCGCGGGGGGTGGGCAGGTCGGTGAGGCGCAGACCGGTCAGGTCTATGCCAGCGGCGATCAGC
The DNA here is from genome assembly GCA_002332795.1 of Anaerolineales bacterium UBA2029. Classification (GTDB taxonomy): domain Bacteria; phylum Chloroflexota; class Anaerolineae; order Aggregatilineales; family Aggregatilineaceae; genus UBA2029. The sequence goes on from DDBP01000360.1 coordinate 2,708, forward strand.
GGGGCGAGCAGGCGTTCG
>DDBP01000055.1 GCA_002332795.1 Anaerolineales bacterium UBA2029
GGCTTCGGTGAAGGGGCCGCGCGCCTGCCCAACCGTGACAGCCAGCGAGGCGGCCAGGCAACGCTGCCCGGCGTTACCGAAGGCGCTGTCGGCGGCGATGCGGATGGTCGTTTCCAGGTCGGCATCGGGCAGCACCACGATGGGATTCTTCGCGCCCCCCTGGGCCTGCACGCGCTTGCCGTTGGCCGAAGCACGGGCGTAGATGTGCCGCGCAACGGGTGTTGACCCCACGAAGCTGACAGCGCCGATGAGCGGATGATCCAGCAGGGCATTGACCGTGTCCGCTCCGCCGTTGATCAGGTTCACGACGCCGGGCGGAAAGCCGGCCTGCTCGATCAGCTCCATGGCCTTGTGCATAGTGATGGGGCAGCGCTCGGACGGCTTCACGATGACGGTGTTGCCGGTGGCGACGGCGTAGGGCAGGAACCAGAACGGGATCATGCCGGGGAAGTTGAACGGGGCGATGATCGCCGCCACGCCCACCGGCTGGCGGATCACGAACTCGTCTATGCCGCTGGCGATGTCTTCGGAGAACTCGCTCTGCATCAGCGTGGGAATGCCGCAGGCGACCTCGACGTTTTCGATGGCACGGCGCATTTCGCCCTTGGCCTCGGCGAACGTCTTGCCATTCTCGTTGGTGATCGAGCGCGAGAGGTCGTCAATATGCTCTTCCAGCAGGTTCTTGAGGCGGAACAGGTACTGCACCCGCTCTACGGGCGGAACTCGCCGCCAGGTGGCGAAGGCGGTTGCGGCAGCCTGCGCGGCCTGATCTACTTCTTCTGCCGGGGAGAGCGGGACGCGCGCCAGCACCTCCGCGGTAGCAGGGTTGTGCACATCGAGTAGCTGTTCGGACTGCGAGGGCCGCCAGGCCCCGTTGATGTAGTTGGCAAGCGTGGTCACGGTCATAACATCTTCTCCCTACGTCAATAAGAACGTCGTCTATAGCCCATGCCGGGCCGGGGTGTCGGGTGAGAAATCAGGGCTATTCTCTCTTAACTTCGCGGGGTCGTCAACCAGACGTGAGACGGAACGCCAGGCGGGGCGGGCACGATCGCCGCGAATCGAGCATACTTGGACAGAGGACAGCCTGTCGGAGTGTGAGGAAACAGCCATGGCAGATTTGTTAGTCAAGCTCTACGAACTACCGCCGCTGGAGCCGTCGTTGACGGCGCTGCAGGCGGAAGGAATTGCCGTGCGGCGCGCCCTGGCGGCGGAAAAGTATCTGGTGATCGCCTGGATCGGGCAGCACTTCTGGCCGCATTGGCAGAGTGAGTGCGAAGCCGCCTTCGGCCATCAGCCGGTCTCGTGCTTTGTGGCAGTGGGCGGCGGCGAGTTGCTGGGCTTCGCCTGCTACGACGTGACGCGCAAAGGTTTTTTCGGCCCGACAGGCGTGGCCGAAGCTGCGCGGGGACGTGGCATTGGCAAGGCGTTGTTGCTGATGTGTCTGCACAGCATGTGGATCGAAGGGTACGGCTACGCGATCATCGGCGGGGCAGGGCCAATTGACTTCTACCGGCAGGCGGTCGGGGCGATCGAAATCCCCGGCTCAACGCCAGGGGTATATCGCGGTCTGCTGGGCGTAGACGCGACCTGACCGGCCAGCCGCATGCTGCTTGAAACAGAGATTACGCGCATGACGTAGTAATTTTGTGGCGATATTGTGACTTAATTCTCTAACTTGACAATTTATATAATTTCATTCAAAAATTGTTTTCTGATCAATAGTGTTAATTGGTGGAGGTGCCATGCATCGTTGAGCCTGTCTTCCCCTTTGCGGCAGCGCTGGCCTCCGGGGCTGTATGGGCCTGCCGCTCACCTCCCATCCTCCTTCGCCATCAGAAAGGTTCACTATGACTTTCACCGATCGCAGCGATATCTATGGTGCAGTGCACGAGGAGGGCCTCAACCGTGTGGTACGGCACATCATGCGGCAGAGGCCCTCGCTCTTCAACTACGCGACGCCTTTCCTGGCCCAGCATCCGGACTTGTTGTGCGTGCCTGTCGTGGCCGCTCCAGAGGTCTTCGCGGCTGGCAACCCCCTGGTGACTGTGCAGCAACCGTTGCCCGTGCTGGCAGCGCCCCAGCCGATAGGGCTGAACTACTGCGTGCAGTTCACCGACATGGAGATTGACTTTCACGATTCCGACACGATCAAGTTGCCGCCGGAACTGGGCGAGCTACCCCCGCAGCGTTTCGCCTTGCGACTGAAGGGATGCTTCGGCCTGGGCTGCCTGCCGGACGACTACTACGCCGACCTGATCCCCATCGAGGAGGTGTTGGCTGTCGCTCAGGCCGGTAAGGACCTGTTCTCCCTCTCGCATGTGCCTGAACGTCAACCGCGTGACCCCATCGTCCTGCCTGTGCGCAAGCTGACCTGCTTCTGCCTGGAACTGTTCGCCGTGCTGCACTTCGAATGGGGCAAGATCGGGGCGGACGACTATCTGAAGGTGCGGCTGGATGGGCTGGAGATCGTAGACCTGCGGCCCGTGGAGATGGAAAACATCATCGAATGCTACGCCGAAGCAGTGTTGCGGCTGGGCATTCTGCCGCGCCTGAGCGTGAAGATCGAGAAGATGGTGCTGGACATCACCTCCGTGCTGCGTCAGCAAGGGATCGCCGTCGGCCAGCAGATTTCGCTGCAATCCGCGCCGGTGCCCGCCGCGGTGCCCAACAATCCCGCCATCGAAGACGATCAGCTCAAAGTGTTCGTCAACCTGGTCGTGACCCCCTAGGAGACAGCGCCATGGCACATCTGACCGTCGCCGTTTCTGAGGCGACTTTCATCCGTTCGTTCGATTTGCTCAAACGCAATTTCGTGTTCCAGGACTCCGACCTGCAGGATCATGGGGCGTTCACGCTGGGCTACGACGTGAAAATGCACCTGGAAGGCGGGCAGGTAGACCTGCGCGCCGACAACACGGTGCAGATCAAAGAACTCGATATCCGCTGGGACCGCCTGAAGGTGATCATCGGTCTGGACATCCCGGAGATTTGCGTGGGGGGCGGCTGCATCAACATGCCCTGGCCCATCCCGGACATCTGCCTGCCCAAGATATGCGTGTTCAGCGGCGATCCGGACGTGTCCATCTCGCCGGACTTCGCCAGCCTGGTGGCGCAGGAGATCAGCTTCACCGGCAGCCTGGCTGCGCGTTACTTCGATGCCAGCCTGCCTCTGCCTTCGCCCGATCCCTGCTCCCTGCTGCGCGTAGACCCGCTGCCGACCAGCAATCAGTGGCAGATTTTCCTCGATCCGCAGACGCTGGACATTGATCTGTTCGACTTTCCGGACATCGTCGGCAACCTGATCGAAAATGCACTGACCAGCGCGGTGACCGCGTTGATCCCCGGTGGCTGGGTGCGCGACCTGATCCTGGCCATCATCGGCGGGGTCGCCGACCTGATCCGCGCCATTCTGGACATTCCCGACGATATTCAGGAGTGGCTCAGCGATCTGTTCAACGTCAGTTTCGGGTTGCTGGACTTCATCGCCACGCTAGTGCTGGACTTCTTCGCCAGTTGCAACCCCCTCTACCGCATAGACGACCCCTTCGAGATTCTGCCTGCCGCCAGCGGGCTGATCCCGGTGCGCGTTCCCGTCCGCAACCTGAGCGTGCGCGTGGATGACCTCGAAATGGTGGTTCAGGCCGACGTAGGAGCGTAACCATGCCGCAGAAAAACGTATTGCTCAATCGGGCGATCTTCAGCGTGCGCCCCTACGAAAGCCGGGCGCTGACGGTGCTGACCACGCTCTTTCACCATTTCAGCGAGGCGGGCAGCTATGAGCTGTTCGTCCGGCGCGGCGGCGCGGTGATCTACCGCGCGGCGGTGCTGGTGGGCGAGGCGGGCGCGCAGCAACAGATCAACCTCGATCTGGCGACGCTGGCGCAGGAACGCCCCCGCGACTGCTGCGATCATGACGACGGGCCGCGCTATACCCTGGGCGTCAACAGCGTGATGGGGTTCTATGTGTCGCAGGGCACCGGCGCTTATTCGGTGGAAATCGCCCGCACGGAGCACAAGGAACGGCGCGCCCTCAACAGCGCTGAACTGATTCCGGCGGGCGATCTGTTCGCCGTGACGCTGGTGCGCCCTGGACTTTATCGCGCGGTAGAGGAACAGAGCGGGGCCGAAGCCCAGATTCGTGTGGCGCACCCCGATCCCAAGAGCTACCGCAAGGGCGAGGTGACGCTGATCACGTTCAGCGGCAAGGAGTTCAAGCCCAGGCGCGCCGAGATCGTCTCCGGTCATTCGGTGCTCTTTCGTTGCGAAGCGTCAGCGCGGATCCGCGTGGAACTGGTAGACGCCGCGGAGACTGGCACGCGCCCGAAGCCGGGGACGCGCTTCACCGTGCGCCGGTCGGGGCCTCCCGCTGCGCCCAAGAGCGAGAAGAAATCGTCTGGCTGATCCTTTGGGCAAACTGGAAACAGCAGGCCCCGACCGTTGTTGGCCGGGGCCTGTCTTTTGCCCCACTATCAGGCCGGGCTGGAATGGGCGGCGCGGTGCGCGGCGATCAGGTCGCGGTAGTAGAGGGCGCTGCGTTTGGGGATGCGTTCCAGCGTGGCGAAGTCCACGTAGACCAGGCCGAAGCGCATCCGGTATCCTTCGGCCCACTCGAAATTGTCCATCAGACTCCAGGCGAAATAGCCTTTGAGTGGGACGCCCTGCGCGATGGCCTGTTCGCATGCCTGGCAGTGCAACGCCAGATAGTGCTGGCGTTGCGGGTCTTCGACTACGCCGTCAACAGGCGGAGGATCGTCGTAGGCCGCGCCGTTCTC
>DDBP01000220.1 GCA_002332795.1 Anaerolineales bacterium UBA2029
TGGCTGTGCGCGGGGTCTGTGTCGCCGGGCTGGCGGGACCGGCGGTCATCACCGCCCGCCGCAAGACGGCCATCCGCGCCCTGCGCAACGGGCGACCGGTCATCGTGCGCGATGACTTCTCCGGGGCTATCGAAGGCGTGGACGAACGCCTGCTGCGGCTGTTGCTGGCGGGCGGCTACACGCCGGTCGTCGCGCCGCTGGCGCTGGGGACGGCGGGCGAGTCATTGAACGTAGACGGCGACCTGGTGGCGGCGACAGTGGCACGGGCGCTGTGCGCACAGACGCTGATCATCCTTAGCAACGTGCCCGGCCTGCTGCGCGATCCCGCCGATCCGTCGTCGGTCGTGCCGACCTTCGCGCTGGCCGATCTGAACCAGTATGAGTCCCTGGCGCAGGGGCGCATGAAAAAGAAGTTGCTGGCGGCACGTCAGGCGAACGTGCCGCTGGTCATCCTGGGCGACGCGGGCCTGCCCGCCCCGCTCGACGCGGCGCTGGCCGGAGCCGGGACGCATATTCTGGGCGAAAGTGAGGCGGAACATGTTGGATACGCAGGTTGACATCGCGGAGCTGGAGCGCGCTTTCTCCAGCGGCGTTTACACCAAGCGCGACGTGCAGGTCGTCGGCGGGCAGGGCGCGCGCCTGACCGACGCGGCGGGCCGGACGTACATTGACTGCGTCAGCGGGCACGGCGCGACCAACCTGGGGCACGGTCACCCGGCCATCGTGAAGGCCATTCAGCAGCAGGCGGCGACTCTCATTCACTGCCCGGAGATGTTCCTCAACGCCACCCGCGCCCACTATCAGGCGGCGCTGTGCGCGGCGGCGGGCATGGGCCGGGTGTTCCTGTGCAACAGCGGCGCGGAGGCCATCGAGGGCGCGCTGAAGATCGCCCGCCTGCTCACCGGACGCCCGCGCATCATCGCCGCCATGCGCGGCTTTCACGGGCGCACCTTCGGCGCGCTCAGCGTCACCTGGCAGCCCGCCTACCGCGACCCCTTCGAACCCCTGCTGCCGGAGATCGTGCACGTGCCCTTCAACGCCCTGGAACCGCTGGCCGCCGCGCTCAACGGGACGGTCGCGGCGGTGCTGATCGAGCCAGTGCAGGGCGAGGGCGGCGTGATCCCCGCCCAGGATGGCTACCTGCGCGAAGTACAGGCGCTGTGCCGCGCCAACGGCTCGCTGCTGATCCTGGACGAGGTGCAGACGGGCTTTGGGCGCACGGGCTGGCTCTTCGCCCATCAGCGCGAGGGTGTGCAGCCCGACCTGCTGTGCCTGGCCAAGAGCATGGCCAACGGCCTGCCGCTGGGCGCAGTGTTGCTGGCCGAGGGCCTGGGTCCGTTGCCGCCCGGCGTGCATGGCAGCACTTTCGGCGGCAATCCGGTTGCCTGCGCGGCAGGGCTGGCCGTGCTGGACGTGTTGCAGAGTCAGCAGCCCGACCTGATCGCGCGGGCGCGGGCGCTCGGCGAGGCAGTGCTGGCACACCTGCGCGAGCACCTGCCCTCTACCACAGTGCGCGAAGTGCGCGGGCAGGGCTTCATGATCGGCGTGGAATTGCGCGGCAAGGTTGCGCCGGCCCTGGCGGCGTTGCAGGAGCGCGGCGTGCTGGCCCTGCCCGCCGGACGGACCGTGCTGCGCCTGCTGCCGCCGCTGGTGATCAGCGAGGAAGACTTGTGGACGGCGATTGCTACTGTCGAGGAGGTTTTGAGCGATGCCCCTGGATCGCTATAGCATCATAGACAGCACCCTGCGCGAAGGCGAACAGTTCAGCACGGCCTCTTTCACCACGGCCCAGAAGCTGGAGATCGCCGGTCTGCTGGACGAGTTCGGCATCGAGATGATCGAGATGACCACGCCCTGCGCCTCTCCGCAGAGCGAAGCGGACATCCGCGCCCTGGTCAACGCCGGACTGCGCGCCCGCATCCTGACGCACATCCGCTGCCATCGCGACGATGCCCTGCGCGCCTTGGATACCGGCGTGCACGGCCTGGACATCGTGATCGGCACGTCGCCGCTGCTGATGACGCACAGTCACGGCAAGAGCATCGAGCAGATCATTGACCTGGCCGCCGAAGTGCTGACCTTCGTCCGCGCGCAGGCCCCCGACATCATCCTGCGCTTCAGCACCGAAGACACCTTCCGCAGCCGCGAATCCGACCTGTTGCGTGTCTACCTGGCGGTGGCCGACCTGGGGGTGGTGAACCGCCTGGGCGTCGCCGACACGGTGGGCATCGCCCTGCCCGATCAGGTCTATAGCATGGTGGAGCAACTGGTGCGCCTGACTGGCCTGGACGTGGAGTTTCACGGGCACAACGACAGCGGCTGCGCCATTGCCAACGCCTGCGCTGCCCTGCAGGCGGGGGCCACCCATGTAGACACGACCATCCTGGGCATCGGCGAGCGCAACGGCATCACGCCGCTGGGCGGGCTGATCGCCCGGCTCTACACGCTGGATCGCGCCTACGTCGCCAAGTACAACCTGCCGGTGCTGCCGCGCCTCGACCGGCTGATCGCCGATCTGTGTGGCATCGAGATCCCCTTCAGCAACTACATCACCGGTTCCAGCGCCTTCATTCACAAGGCGGGTATTCACACCAAAGCGGTGCTGGCCGACCCCGCTACCTACGAAATCCTGAAGCCGCAGGACTTCGGCCTGTCGCGGGAGGTGATGATCGGGCATCGGCTGACCGGCTGGAATGCCTTGCGGCAACGGGCGCTGGCGCTGGGGTTGCACCTGGACGATGCTACCCTGCGCGCGCTGGCGCAGGATATCAAGCGGCGGGCCGACGTGCGCCCCATGGCCCTGCACGAGGTAGACAGTCTGTTGCAGGCGGCGGCGGTGACGCAGTCATGAGCGGATATACTTTTGCCGAAAAGGCGCTGGCGCGGGCGGCGGGGCTGCCTGCCGTCCGCGCGGGCGACATCGTGGACGTGACGCCCGACGTGATCCTCAGTCACGACAACTCGGCGGCCATCCGGCGCATCTTCGCCGAGATCGGCGCGCCGCGCGTCGCCTACCCCGACCGCGTGGTGATTACCCTCGATCACGCCGTCCCCGCGCCGACGACGCGCCATGCCCAGAATCACGCGGAAATCCGACAGTGGGTGGAGGAGCAGGGCATCGCGCACTTCTTCGAGGCGGGGCGCGGCGTCTGCCATCAGGTATTGGGCGAGGAGGCGTTGATCCTGCCCGGCGAGACAGTGCTCGGCGCGGACAGTCATACCACCCATCACGGCTGGCTGGGAGCATTCGGCGCGGGCGTGGGCCGCACCGAACTGGCCGCGCTGTGGGCGACGGGTCAACTGTGGCTGCGCGTGCCCGAAGCGGCGCGCATCACCCTGACGGGGCGGCTCGCGCCCGGCGTCACGGCCAAGGATATCGGGTTGCGGCTGCTGCGCGAGATCGGGGCGGACGGGGCGCTGTATCGCTCGCTGGAATTCGACGGCGAGACACTGAGCGCGCTTTCGCTGGACGAGCGGGCCGTCCTGCCCAACCTGCTGGCGGAGAGCGGCGCGAAGAACGTCTATCTGCCGCCCGATCAGGCCGTCTTCGACTATCTGGAGCCGCGCCGTACCCGCGACTACACGCCGCTCTATCCCGATCCCGATGCCCCCTACGTGGCACACTATCAGCTCGACGTGAGCGCTTTACCTCCGCAGATTGCCCTGCCGCACCGCCCCGATCACGTCGTGGACCTGGACGAGGTGCTCGGCCAACCGGTACAGCAGGCATTCCTGGGCACGTGCACCAACGGTCGCTACGAAGACCTGCAGGCCGCGGCGCAGATCGTGCGCGGACGGCAGGTGCGCTGCCGGTTGCTGGTGATCCCCGCCAGTGCGCAGGTGTTGCGTCGGGCCGTGCAGACCGGCGTGCTGGACACGTTGCTGGCCGCCGGTGCGATGATCGGCACGCCCGGCTGTGGCCCGTGCATGGGCAACCATATGGGCGTGCCCGCGCCGGACGAAGTCACCATCAGCACCGGCAATCGCAACTTTCGCGGGCGCATGGGCACGCCCGACGCGCCGATCTACCTGGCCAGCCCCTATGTGGTGGCGGCCAGCGCGCTGGCCGGTTGCATCGCCGATCCACGGGAGTATCTGTCATGATCACCAGGCATCGCTGTTGGGTTTATGGCGACGACGTCAACACCGACGTCATCTTCCCCGGCAAGTACACCTACACCCTCACCGCGCCGGAAGAGCTGGCCGCGCACGCCCTGGAAGACCTCGATCCGAGGTTCGCGCGGGAAGTCCGCCCCGGCGACGTGATCGTGGCCGGGCGCAACTGGGGTTGCGGCAGCAGCCGCGAGCAGGCAGTCACCGCGCTGAAGGCTGCCGGAGTCGCGGCGATCATCGCCGCCTCCTTCAGCCGCATCTACTTCCGCAACTGTATCAATCAGGGGCTGCTGCCCATCGTCTGCCCGGAACTGCACCGGCTGGTGCGCACCGGCGATGAGATCGGCATTGATCGTGCCGCCGGGCAGATCGTCGCGGGCGACGGGCAGGTTTTCCCCATCCCGCCGCTGTCGCCGTCGGTGCAGGCCATCCTGGACGCGGGCGGGCTGCTGCCCATGCTGCAACGCCGCTTCAAAGGGGGTGCCTGATGCCGCTGATCACGCTCATTCCCGGCGATGGTATCGGCCAGGAAGTCATCCCCGCCGCGCGGCTGGTGCTGGAAGCGCTGGGCCTGGACCTGGAGTTCGCCGAGGCAGACGCCGGTTTCGGGGCGTTCGAGCGCACCGGCGAAGCTTTGCCAGAAGCGACACTGGCGCAGTGCGCCCGCTCCGACGCGGTGCTCTTCGGCGCGACGAGTTCGCCGCTGGGGCAGGTGCCCGGCTATCGCAGCCCGATCCTGGCACTGCGCCGTCACTTCGACCTGTTCGCCAATCTGCGCCCGGCGCAGGCGGACGGGATCGACCTGCTGATCGTGCGCGAGAACACCGAGGGGCTGTATAGCGGGCGCGAGCGCACGGAAGACGGCGGACAGACCGCCATCACCGAGCGGGTGATCACTGCCCGCGCCTCCGAGCGCATCGTCCGGCTGGCCTGTCAGCAGGCGCAGGGGCGGCGCGGTCTGCTGACCATCGTGCACAAGGCCAATGTGCTCAAGGCCACCTGCGGCCTCTTTCGCCGGGTGGCGCTGGAAGTGACCCGCGACTTCCCCGACCTGACGGTCGAAGAAATGCTGGTAGACACGGCAGCCCTGCGCCTGGTGAGCGATCCGGGGCGCTTCGATGTGCTGGTGACGACCAACCTTTTCGGCGACATCCTGAGCGATCTGGTCGCAGGGCTGACGGGCGGGCTGGGGCTGGCTCCCTCGGCCAACATCGGCGCGGGGCGACCGGCGGTCTTCGAGCCGGTGCATGGCAGCGCGCCGGACATCGCCGGCAAGGGCATCGCCGACCCGCGCGCGGCCATCCTCAGCGCGGGGCTGATGCTGGGCTATCTGGGTTACGCCGAAGAGGCAGCGCGAGTGAGTCAGCTTACCCGCCTCACGCCGCACACCGGCCACACGCTGCGCACCGCCGAAATCATTGCCGAAGCGCTGCGCAGGGGGTGACCCATGGACGACGCCGACCTGATCACGCAGTTGGTGAGCCTCTACAGCCCGTCGGGGCAGGAAGCGGAAGCCGTGCGCGCCCTGGTGGACTGGATGGGTGCGCGCGGCTTCGACGCCAGCGTAGACGCGGCAGGCAACGCCGTAGGGGTGCGCGGAGCCGCCGACGCCCCGCATACGCTGTTGCTGCTGGGGCACATAGACACCGTCCCCGGCGCTATTCCAGTGCGCGTGGAAGACGGTTGCCTGTACGGGCGCGGCAGCGTGGACGCCAAGGGATCGCTGTGCGCTTTCGCCGAGGCGACGGCCCACGCCGCCATTCCTCCTGGCTGGCGAGTAGTGGTCATTGGCGCGGTGGACGAGGAAGCAGACAGTCGCGGCGCGTACTACGTGCGCGAAGGGGCGCAGCCGACCTGGTGCATCATCGGCGAGCCGAGCGGAGCGAGCCGCATCACCCTGGGCTATAAGGGGCACATGCGTCTGCACTACCGCCTGACCCGCCCGCTGGCGCATTCCGCCCGGCCAGGGCCGAGCGTCGGCGAACTGGGCGTGCGGCTGTGGCAGGGCTTGCAGGCGTGGGCGGAGCAGCACAATCAGGGCAAGGAGCGCGTCTTCGACCAGGTTTCGCTGCATCTGGCCGCCATCAACACGCACGACGACGGCTTTCACGAAACAGTGGACATGGAGATCAACTTCCGCCTGCCGCCGGGCGTGCTGCCGGACGACGCGCGGGCCGCCCTGGCGGCGCTGGCCGATCCCGCCGCCGAGTGGGACACGTCGAGCGCGGAGCCGGCTTACTGCGCCTCCAAACAGACGCCGCTGGTGCGCGCGCTGTTGACCGCCATTCGCGCGCAGGGCGAACAGCCTGGCTTCGTGTTCAAGAGCGGCACCAGCGACATGAATGTGGTGGGCGAAGTCTGGCACTGCCCCATCGTGGCCTACGGGCCGGGCGATAGCAGCCTGGATCACACGCCGCACGAGCACCTGTCGCTGGCCGAGTATCGGCAGGCGGTGCGCACTCTGCAACACCTGATCGAGCATCTCCCCTGACCGGATCACACCTCACCGCCGAGGCGCGGAGTGGCCCAGCCATGCTCCTCTGCGCGCTCTGCGTCTCGGCGGTTCACTGCCTTGCTCTGCCTCAACACCCCGGCCCGCTGCCCGCCCCCTCCGCCCTACCGACCATTCGGCGGAGTGGGTGACAGATCGCGAGATTGTGTATAACCCTAGATATGCACCGGCGTCCGGCTCCGCTCCGCGCGCCGCCGTGATTCAGGCGTACAGGTTGGTGAGTCAGTGTTGGATGGACTGAGGAGACGGAACGATGGAAGCGAAACGGTACAGATTTTTGGGGAAGGCGCTTGTCGTGCTGATCGCTTTGGGGCTGAGCCTGGCTCCGCTCGCCGAACCGCTGGGAGCGCAGGGGGACGACCCCCCTCAAGCGAGCGAATTCCCTATCGGCGAGGATTTGACCATTGCCGCCCTGCTCGAACGGGAAATCACAGGGAGCGAGATCACCTTCGAACAGCAGCTCCCCGACGGCCCCAACTACTCGCAGTACATCGCCAGCTACATCTCCGAGGGGAACAAAATCTATGGTCTGCTGACTGTCCCCTTCGGCGACGTGCCGCCAGGCGGCTTCAAGGCCATTGTGTTCAATCATGGGTTCATCCCTCCCGCCAGCTACCGCACCACCGAGCGCTACGTGGCCTATGTGCACACCCTGGCCAGTCATGGTTTCGTGGTCTTCAAGATAGACATGCGCGGGCATGGCAACTCCGAGGGGGAGCCAACCGGCACCTACTTCTCTCCCGCCTACACCATAGACGCCATCGCCGCCCTCAAGAGTCTGCAGACGCTCGACTTCGTGGACCCGCAGGGGATCGGCATGTGGGGGCACAGCATGTCCGGTAACCTGGTGCTGCGCGCCATGTTGATCGAGCCGGATATTCAGGCGGGCGTGATCTGGGCGGGCGCAGTCTACAGCTACGACGATTTCACCAAATATCGCATTTCCGATCCGTCTTCTGGCGGCGCGGGCATGGAGAACTCTCCCAGCCGGCGGCGTGGGCGCGAACTACGCGAGGCTTACGGCGAACCGAATACCGAGAACCCGTATTGGAAGGCCGTCTCGCTCACCGAGCATATCGATCTGCTGCAAGCCCCCTTGCAGATTCATCATGCCGTCAACGATCCGGTTGTCAATATCGGCTACTCGCGCGACCTGGCTCAGGTGTTGACCGAACACGGCAAACTGTTCGAATACTACGAGTATGCGGGCGGCGGGCACGACATCAACTCGCCATACTTCAAAGAGGCCATGCTGCGCACGATCGCCTTCTTTCAGAAGCATCTGTGACAAGCGCGTCTGAGCGCTCTGCGGTGCGATCAGTGCATCGTACATTCCGTCAACCTTTGCTAGAATGCTCTCACTGTACTGCGAAGCAGGCAGGGGAGCAGTCGCTTGAGAACGTTCGACCGGCTGACGGCACAGTGGCACGACTTCCAGGTGCGTTACCCTGGGGCGCGGCGCATCGTCGAAAACCTGGGCTGGCTCTTCGCCGATAATGTGCTGCGCCTGCTCAGCGTGGCGATCGTCAACGCCTGGGTGGTGCGCTACCTGGGGCCGGAACGGTATGGCACGCTCTCTTTTGCGGTAGCGTTCGTCGCCCTGTTCACGCCGCTGGCATTGCTGGGCCTGCCCAACCTGGTCATGCGCGACCTGGTCGAGAGGCCGGAGGACGAAAACGCCACCCTGGGCACCGCCTTCGTCCTGATGCTCGGCGGGGCCGTGACCGGCGCTGCTCTGGCGGCGGTCGCCGTGATCGCGCTGCGCCCGGACAAAGCCCAAGATCAGCAGGCGGTGTGGGTGATCGCCTGTGGGATGATCTTCCAGGCGTTCACCGTCATCGAGCAGTGGTTCAACGCGCAGGTGCGGGCCAAATACGTGGTCTATGCGCGTAACGCCGCGCTGCTGATCGCCAGCGCGGGGCGTGTGGTGGGAGTACTGGCGGGAGCGCCGTTGCTGGTCTTTGCCGCGATCACGGCTCTCGAAAGCGGGCTGTTCGCGCTGGGGCTGCTGATCGTGTTCCAGCGGACACGTGGCACGCTGACCGCCTGGCGCGTTCACCTGACCCGCGCGCGCAGGCTGCTGGCCGACGGCTGGCCGCTGCTGCTTGAGGGCCTGGCGATCATGGTCTATATGCGCATCGATCAGACCATGCTCGGCCAGATGATCCCTGGCGACAAAGGCGAGCGCGAGGTGGGCCTGTATGCTTCTGCCGTCAAGCTCTCCGAAATCTGGCTGTTCGTGCCAATGGCCATCCGCACCACTTTTTTCCCGACCATCGTGCGTTCCAAGCACCTGTCGCCCGCCGAATATCACCTGCGCATTCAGCGCCTGCTCAACCTGGTGGTGTTGCTCTCCTACGGGGTGGCGATCCCCACGACCGTCCTGGCTCCTTTCATCATCCGCCTGTTCTACGGCGCAGAGTTCAGCGACGCCGCGCCCATGCTGGCGATCTTGATGTGGGCCGGGGTGTGGATCAGCATGGGACAGGTGCGCAGCGCGGTCATACAGTCCGAAAACCGGCAGGTGCTGTCTTTGCAGGCCAGCGTTCTGGGGGCAGTGTCGAACGTGCTGCTGAATCTGGCGCTGATCCCGTCCCTGGGTGGGATCGGTTCGGCCATAGCGACAGTGATCTCACAGGCAGTTGCCTCACACCTGAGTTCCTTCTTGTTCCGACCCTTGGTCTACATGGGCAAGATACAAACTCGTGCTCTGTTTTATCCAAACCCTTTTAAGCTGTGAACCATGAAAGCCGTTAGTCCCGACAGCACATTCGACGTCCCTGTCGCTTTCCTGATCTACAGGCGTCCTGAACTGACGCGCCGCGTCTTTGCGGCGATCGCTGCGGCGCGCCCCCGCCGCCTGTATGTGATCGCCGATGGGCCGCGCGACGAGTCCGAAGCCGCCCGCTGCGCCGCAACGCGCGCGATCATCGAAGAGGTAGACTGGCCCTGCCAGGTTTTCAAGAACTACGCCGATACCAATCTGGGCCTGAAGCGCCGTGTCTCGTCCGGCCTGGACTGGGTGTTTGCCCATGAGGAGCAGGCGATCATCCTGGAAGACGACTGCCTGCCCGACCCGACTTTCTTCCGCTTCTGTGCGGAGTTACTGGAGCGCTACCGTGACGACGAGCGCGTCACACAGATCGCGGGCACGAATCCGTTGCGCGGGGCGTACCGTCCGCCGACAAGCTACTTCTTCACCGGCTACATGCACATCTGGGGCTGGGCAACCTGGCGCAGGGCCTGGCAGTACTATGACGTGACCATGAGTCAGTGGACCGATCTTCAGGTGCGGAAGCGCGTGCTCGATCAGTTCGAAGACCAGCGCGAGAGACAGCATTTCTGTGATATGTGGACTCGTGTCTACGAGGGACGGGTAGATACCTGGGACTATCAATGGTCATTCGCCTGCCGGGCGCGCGAAGGGCTGTCGGTTATGCCATGCCACAACCTGATCTCCAACATTGGCTTTGGGCTGGAGGCAACGCACACACTGGTCAGGAACCGCGTCGCTGCCATGCCTACGCAGCCACTGACGTTCCCGTTGCAACATCCGGTAGCCGTGACTCGTGACGCCGAAGCGGATCGGCTTTTGAGCAGGGTGACGTTGCTCCGGCCACCCCTGTATCGGCGCGCGGTCAACCGGCTGCGGCGATACTGGCGGCGCGCCCGGCAGGCGGTGCGCCCGGCGGGGACTGTTCCCCAGAGGTGACAGGTTATGCGCGTGGTACAGCTTAGCGCAGAGGATATTAGCGGCGGGGCCGCGCGCGCTGCCCAGCGTCTTCACCTGGGACTGCGCGCGATTGGGATCGACTCGCGCACGATTGTCCGGCGCAAGAGTGGGGATGATCCATACACCTATCCCGCCTTCGCTGTTCCCGCTGCCGACGGACACCCCGCGTCAACCGGTCTGCGCCAGGATATGCGCAAAGTGGTCTTCAAAGCGTGCGGCTACCTGGATCAGCTTCCGCTGCGCCGCTATTCCCGTCGCCAGGCGCTCACCTGGAGCATCGGCTGGGTACCCACTGGTATCCCCTCCATCATCGCCCGCTTGCAGCCGGATGTGATTCACCTGCACTGGATCGGCGCGGGATTCGTCCCCATCCGGGCCTTGTCTGCTTTCCAGCGTCCACTGGTGTGGACACTGCACGATATGTGGGCATTTACTGGCGGCTGTCACTATGCGCTTGAGTGCACGCGCTATCGGCAATCCTGCGGCAACTGCCCACAGCTTCGATCGGGTCGCGAGCACGACCTCAGCCGCCGAGTCTGGGAGCAGAAGCACAAGCACTGGGGACGGCTGAACCTGACCGTGGTCACGCCGAGTCGCTGGCTGGCGGATTGCGCGCAGCAGAGCGCCTTGTTTGGCAATCGGCGGATCGAGGTCATCCCCAACGGCATTGATACCTCCCGCTACAAACCGCATGAGCAGGCGTTGGCGCGGCAACTGCTGGAATTGCCCGCCGACCGCCGCCTGATCCTCTTCGGCGCGATGCACAGTACCAGCGACCCGCTGAAGGGCTTCACCCATCTGCAGGGCGCGTTGCGCTCGCTGGCGCAGACCCCGGCCAGGGACCACCTGCACCTGGTCGTCTTCGGCGCGCCCGAACCGGCTGATCCGCCTGACTTTGGCCTTCCGGCCACTTACGTGGGCAGCCTGCACGACGATCTCAGTCTCTCTCTGCTCTATTCCGCGGCGGATGTCTTCGTCGCCCCTTCGCGGCAGGATAATTTCCCCAATACAGTGCTGGAGGCGCTGGCCTGCGGTGTGCCGTGCGTTGCTTTCGAGATTGGGGGAATGCCCGATCTGATCACCCATCAGCAGACGGGCTATCTGGCCCGCCCCTTCGACGAAGCAGACTTGGTGCGGGGCATCGGCTGGGTACTGGAAGACGAGTCGCGCCGGCGGGCGCTGGCCGAGGCCGCGCGGCGCAAAGTCGAACTGGAATACGAGCTGACGCTGATTGCGCGCCGTTACCAGGCGCTCTATCATGAGGTGCTCAGAAAGTGATACCTGGACGAGGAGATTTTGGCGAGATGGACACCTGGCCTCGCATCAGCATCGTCATCCCGTCCTACAATCAGGGACGCTTCATCGAGGCGACGCTGCGCAGCCTGTTCGACCAGGACTATCCCAACCTGGAAGTGTTGCTCATTGATGGTGGCTCCACCGACAACACCATCGAGATCGTCCGGCGCTACGCCGACCGCCTGGCCTACTGGGTCAGCGAGCCGGATGAAGGGCAGACGCACGCGCTGATCAAAGGCTTCGACCGCGCGACGGGTGAGATCGGCGGCTGGCTGTGCTCCGACGACCTGCACGAACCCTGGACGCTGCGCGAAGTCGCCGAATTCTTCGCCGCGCATCCACAGGCGCAGGTCGTCTATGGCGATAGCTCGTGGATTGACATTGACGGGCGACCCATCCGACCCAAGCGCGAGCACGCCTTCAACCGCTTCATCTGGACGTATGACTACAACTTCATCCCGCAACCCTCTACCTTCTGGCGGATGAGCCTCTACCGGCAGGTAGGCGGGCTGGACAAGGCGTTCGACCTGGCCATGGACGCCGATCTGTGGATTCGCTTTGCTGACGTGACGCGCCTGTATCACGTCCGCCGCTACTGGTCGCGGATGCGCTTCTACCCGCAGCAGAAGAATCAGGCGCGCCGCGCCGAGAGCAACGCCGAAGACCGGGTCATGCGCCGCCGCTACATCGGTGACGAGCCGCTCTATTCGCTGCGCATCAAGAAGGTGATCGCCAAAGGGATGCGCATCGCCTGGAAGCTGGCGACTGGCTGTTACTGGTGGGGCCGCGATAATCCTTTCGCCGGGCCGCGCAATGAAACTCCTGCTCGTCCATAACACCTATCAGCAACCCGGCGGCGAAGATACTGTCTTCGAGCGCGAGGCGGCCCTGTTGCGCGAACACGGGCACACTGTCGTCACCTACACCCGCTCCAATGCCGAGGTGCGCGATTTCTCCCCTGCCGCCAAAGCGCTGCTGCCCCTGCGTATGATCTGGGCGCGCGACGCCGTGCGCGATCTGCGTGCGCTGATCGCGGCGGAAAAGCCCGACGTGGCGCATTTCCACAACACACATTTCATGATCTCTCCAGCGGCATATCTCGCCTGTCGCGAGGCGGGCGTGCCGGTGGTGCAGTCGCTGCACAATTATCGTCTGAGTTGTCCTGCAGCGACTTTTTTTCGTGAGGGGCGGTTATGCGAGGATTGCCTGGGGAAAAGAATCGCCTGGCCAGGGGTAGTTCATGCCTGTTATCGCGGTAGCCGGGCACTTACAGGTGCGGTTGCCGCGACTCTCGCCTTTCACTGGCTGCGACACACCTGGTCGCAAGTGGTGGATGTCTACATCGCCCTGACTGAATTTGGCAGACAGAAGTTCATCCGAGCAGGATTGCCCGCCCACAAGGTCACTGTCAAGCCGAATTTTGTATCTCCTGATCCGGGCTGGCGCGAATCAGTGGACGACTATGCTGTCTACATAGGGCGACTCTCGCCGGAGAAGGGTTGTCGAGACCTGTTCCACGCTTGGCGCAGCCTGGCGGGAATCCCGTTGAAAGTAGTCGGGACTGGCCCGCTCCGTAATGAGTTACTAGACTATGCATGTCAGCACGATCTGACGCGGGTCGAGTTTGTAGATTGGCTGCCACACGAGACAACAATGGATGTGCTCGGCCAGGCACGGCTGATGGTTTTTCCTTCAAAGGGGTATGAAGGACTGCCTCTATCCATTATCGAAGCCTTCGCCTGCGGCGTGCCGGTGATCGTCTCGCGCATAGGGGTCATGGCCGAGATCGTAACCGACGGCGTGACGGGGTTGCACTTCACCGCCGGCGACCCGGCAGACCTGGCCGCCAAAGTGCGCTGGGCCTGGGATCATCCGGCAGAGATGGCCGAGATGGGGCGCGCCGCTCGCCGCGAATACGAGCAGAAATACACCGCCGAGCGCAATTACGCGCAACTGCTGCACATCTACGAGAGGGCGCGGGCCGGGTGAGGGGTTGACAGCCTACCTTTCCCAGCCGTCCATCTCCAGACCACTTTCGACCTCGTGAAACAGCTCGCGGCAGGAATCGCAGCGGACTTGTGCTTTTTCCAGCACCGAGCGGTTGACCAGGATCACGCGCGGCGGGGTGCACTGGCAGGCGGCGGTCACGCAGGGGTCTTCGTCCTGCGCCGATAGTGCGTCCAGGCTGGCGATCACGTTTGCCGAGAGGATCAGCCCGATGTTGCGCTCGATAGCCCGTTCCAGGGAGCGCAGGGGACGTTGCCAGTCCTGCAACGCGCGCTGAGTCAGCGACCAGTGGGGCGGGATTTCCGGGGCCTCGCGCACCAGCGTCAGGCCGAAGGCCCACACCGGTTGGCGGTACCAGGGGGAGAAGCGACTGACACACTCCATCGCCTCGGTCAGCATGTTGGCGAGCACGGTTTCGGCGGCCCGCGACGGCGCGGACAGATCGACTCCCTCGAACAGCGCGGCCATGTCCGGCAGAGGCGCGGCGACATCATACGCACAGCAGACTGCCTGCCACGTTTCGTGCAGCGTATCGAGCAGGTCAACCGGAACCACGGCCAGACTCCCTGCTGCAACCGGCGGGGAGAGAGCGCCGGAAACCATGCGCCCGGCGGCGCTGGATGGTGCCCCCGGCGAGCTAGACGGTCGCGCCCGTCCGGGGGCTGGCCTGGTAAAAGCCGAGCAGCCCTTTCTGCTCCAGCAACGGTCGTGGGTCAACCAGGTTTTTGTCCAGGGCGCAGGCTTTTTCCGGCAGACCGAAAGCCAGCGCCATCAGTTGGGTGAAGTACAGCACGGGCATGGGCGCATCCAGCGCCATCTGGAACTGCCGCGCGTCCAGGTTGGTATGGCAGAGCGGACAGGCCACGGCGATCGCATCAGCGCCCGCGGCGCGCGCCTGTCGGATCAGTTCGCCGCTCAGGTGCAGCACGATGTCCGGGCGCGTCAACGAGTGGGCTGCTCCACAACAGGTGGTCTTGTACGACCAGTCCACGACCTCCGCGCCGAGCGCCCGCAGCAGGGTATCCATGCCGGTAGGGTTTTCCGGATGGGGCGCGGCAGTCACTTCGGGCGGGCGAGTGAGCAGGCAGCCGTAGTAACAGACTACTCGCAGACCAGCTAGGGGGCGCTGTACTTTGGCGGCGATTCCGTCCGTGCCCACCCGTTGCAGGATGGTATCAATCAGGGTGTTGACCTGCACCGTATCCCCGTAGCGATAGCCGAGCGCCCGGTCCATCTGCGCTTTGCGCTCGCTGTCGTGCCGAATCTCGAACTGCGCGGCCTTGTGCCGGTTGAAACATGCCGCGCAGGGCATGGTCACCTCTTTGAAACCGCTCTTTTCGATCAGCGCCAGGTTTTCCAGCGGCAGGCGCAGTGCCGCATCGGGATCGGCGCGGTGCGCTGCCGAACTGCCGCAGCAAATCCAGCCATCCGGCTCCACCAGGGCAATGCCCAGCGCCTGGCACACCGCCTTAGTGGACTGATGATATTCGCGGGCGGTCGAATGCAGCGAGCACCCCGGATAGTAGGCCACGGCCTGCGCGGCCCCTACCGCTGGCCTGACCTTGCGCGGCGGGCGGACACGGCGCGGGGCGAAAGCCAGCTTGCGCTTGCGCAGCATCTTCAGGCCCAGGTCTATGTCGTCGGTGAAATTGCGCGTGCGCAGCTTCAATTCGGCCATCAGGCCCAGTTCGTAGGCGCGGCCCCACAGCCGGACTTCGCGCAAAAATGCCTCGTTGAAGACTGCCACCTGTGGCACGGGCGGGGCCATGCCCCGTGCGCGGGCCTCGCGGGTGAGAAACTCCATGATGGCGGCGATGTCCAGCCCCTGCGGGCAGCGCGTGGTACACGTCTGGCAGGCGGCGCACAGCCAGGGCGTCTGCGCGCCCAGGGCGATGTCTTCCTGGCCCAGTTGCAGCGCGCGCATGATCTGATTCGGCTGCCAGTCGAAGAACTCGGACACCGGGCACCCGCTGGTGCACTTGACACACTGATAACACAGATAGACGTTCTGCCCGGTCTCCTGCTGGACACGGCGGGCCAGTTCCGCGCTGAAGGGGCCAGGAGCAGCGCTGGACGGAGTCTCAGTCATGGCTGGCCTCCTGCGCAGTCGGCGCGGACACGCTGGGGCGCGGCAACAGCCCGGCTCCCTCGACGATCGGGCGGACGGCTTCCTCCCACTCGATGGCCATGATGTGCACGCCAGCCACCCCCTCGATCTCGCGCAGTTGCTGGATCAACTCGATGCAGATGCGGATGCCCTCCTGTTTCCAGGCTTCGGCGCGCGCTTTCTTGTCCTCTTTGCTCAGTTGATCCTTGGGGATGTCCGCCCAGGGCGCGCCCGCCGCCTCCATCCGCGCGATGAATTCGTCGGGCACCCACAGGCCGGGCACGCTTTCCTTCATATAGCGGGCCATGGCCGGGCTTTTCAGCGGGCCGACGCCCGCCAGGATGTAGACCTGCTCGTGCAGGCCCATCTGCCGCACTTTCTCCATAAAACTCTTGAAAGCGGGAATATCGTAGATCAACTGCGTCTGAATGAAATTCGCACCCGCCTTGACCTTCTTCGCCAGGCGATAGGGGCGGAATTCGACCGGATCGGCGAAGGGGGCCGCCGCCGCCCCAATGAAGAAGCGCGGTTCCTGGCCCTTGAACGGCTCGCCACACTGGAACACTTTGGCGTCGCGCATGGCGGCGACCATCTGCACCAGTTGAATCGAGTCCAGATCGAAGACGTTCTTGGCCGAAGGGTGATTGCCGAAGCTCTGGTGATCGCCGGAAAGACACAGCAGGTTGCGCATCCCCAGGGCATACGCGCCCAGCAGATCGCTCTGAATGGCCAGGCGATTGCGGTCGCGGCAGGTCATCTGAATGACCGGCTCCAGCCCTTCTCGCACGACGATCGCCCCCGCGCCAATGCTGGACATACGCACGATGGCCGTCTGATTGTCGGTGATGTTGACGGCGTCGCAGCAGCCCTTCAGCAGCGCCGCTTTCTTGCGGATCACGTCTCCGTCAGCGCTCTGCGGCGGCCCCAGCTCGGCGGTGACGGCGAAGTGACCCGCCCGCAACACCCGCTCCAGGTTCGATCCCACCAGATAGCCGTTGCTGCCTGCCTGGTCTGCCATAGGTCTATTCCTCCTCCGCCTTCAGGCGCAGGTCTTCGCGCACGATCTTGCGCGGGCCGCCGTCGCGGGCTGCTTTCCAGTTCTTGGGGGGCTGAATCTCCAGCAGCAGGTCGAGCTTGCCCAGGCTGCTGAGCCGGTCGTAGATCAACTGCCAGGCGCAGGGAATGTCCGGGTTCACTTCGCAATGCCCGTCTTCCGACCCGCCGCACGGCCCGTTGAGCAGCGACTTGGAGCAGCGGGCGATGGGGCAGATGCCCCCCGTGCGCCCCAGCAGACAGTCGCCGCAGGCTGCGCAACGTTCCGCCCAGACGCCCTGCTCGGTCGGCAGGCCCAGGAAGCTGGTGTTGAGGCCGGGCACCACCCACGCCTGCGGGAAGTGCTCGGCGATGGCCTGCACCCCGATGCCGCAGCCAAGCGAGAGCACCACGTCTGCCGCGCGCACCTGCTCGGCGATCTCGTCCAGGTATTCCCATTCGCACTGACGCTGTACGGTCACGTCGCTGACCGCTTTGCCGTTGCCGTCGAGCTGAGTGGCCATACGCAGCGAGGCGGCGACGATGGCAGCTTCGCGCGCGCCGCCGGCGAAGCAGACCGTCACGCAGGTGCCGCAGCCCACCACCAGCACGTTTTTCGCTTCGCCGATCAGGGTTTTCATCTCGTCTAAGGACTTTTGCTCTGCAACGATCATGCCTCACTCTCCGCGTCTGGTTTGTCAGGATGTGAGCGGGGGATGCGCAAAGGACTCGGCCCCAGCGCCGCGATCTGCTCGGTCATGGCGTTGACGGCGGCGACGAATTCACCGGCCATCGCCGAGGACAGGTTGACCATGCGGGCGCGCTCTGGCTCCAGGCCAATCTGCGCCAGCAATTGCTGGATACGTTTCATGCGCCGTCGGGCGTTGACATTACCTTCCAGGTAATGACAGTCGCCGGGCAGTCAACCGGCGGTGAGCACACCGTCCGCGCCCGCCTCGAAGGCGTGCAGGACGGCGAGCACGTCAATCCGCCCGGTGCAGGGTATCTGCACGATCTTGACCTCCGGCGGGTATTGCAGGCGCAGGCCACCGGCCAGGTCTGCCGCGGCATAGGCGCAATGCTCGCAGCAAAAAGCGACGATGTTGAGGGGCGTGCTGGTCATCACGTCCTCTCTCCTATCCGGTCCAGCGGCACGAAGCCCGCTGGCTCGAACAAAGCCCTCACTTTGGCGCTCATCTGCGCGTCCGTATAGTGCATCAACTGAATGGCCCCTGCCGGGCATTCGGCGGCGCACGATCCGCAACCCTGGCAGATCGCCGCCTCGATATGCGCTGCGCCCTGTAGCCCGCCCACGCCGGTCAGCGTCGGCTCGATGCGCGGCACGTCGAAGGGGCAGATGCGCACGCAGGTCAGGCAACCGGTGCATTTGGCCGGGTCTACGACGGCCACGCGCCCGCCCGCCGTCAGCGTGTCGCGGCTGAGCACCCGCGCGGCGCGGGCAGCGGCGGCGTTGGCCTGGATCAGCGTCTCGTCGAGCAGCTTGGGGTAATGGGCCATGCCCGCCATGAAGACTCCGTCGGTAGCGAAGTCCACCGGGCGCAGCTTGACGTGCGCCTCCAGGAAGAAGCCGTCTCCGTCCAGCGCCGCCTTGAACAGCCCGGCGACCTTCTGAGCGTCGTCGCGCGGCACGACGGGCATGCTCAGCACCAGCAGATCGGGGCGCAGCCACAGATCGCGGCGCAGGACAGGCTCCCAGGCGCGCACGGTCAGTTCGCCGTCCGCCGTCACCTGGGGGCGGTGCGCGTCGTCGTAGCGGACGAACAGCACGCCCGCCGCCCGCGCCTGCGTGTACAGCCGCTCCTTGAAACCATAGGTGCGGATGTCGCGGTAGAGGATCGTCACCTGCGCGTCCGGTCGGCGTTGCTTGAGGGCCAGCGCGTTTTTCAGCGCCACCGTGCAGCAGATACGGCTGCAGAAGCGCTCCGCCGGGCCGACGCACTGAATCATGACCACCGAGGCGGGCAGATCGTCACCCGCGGTCAGCCGCGCCTCGAACTCCTGCTGCGTGACGATGCGCGGGTCGCTCCCGTAGCCGTAGTCCGGCCCGCGATATTCCTGCGCGCCGGTCGCCAGGATGGTCGCGCCGTGCTGCACGGCGGTCCGTTCCCCGTCGGCATGCTGGATGGTGCTGGTGAAGTTGCCGCGGAAGCC
The DNA here is from genome assembly GCA_002332795.1 of Anaerolineales bacterium UBA2029. Classification (GTDB taxonomy): domain Bacteria; phylum Chloroflexota; class Anaerolineae; order Aggregatilineales; family Aggregatilineaceae; genus UBA2029. The sequence continues at coordinate 18,973 of DDBP01000220.1, forward strand.
GCCCGTCGCCACCACCTGACTGCCCAGGTGCAGGGTGATCAGCGGGTGCGCGCGGGTGCGCTCGATCAGCGAGCGCAGCACTGCCTGCGGATCGTGGCCATTGCGCGGGACGAAGACATGGCGCAGGTTGCCGCCCAGTTCGGCTTCGCGCTCCACCAGGTGCACCGGGAAGCCCTGGTCGGCCAGGGCCAGCGCCGCGCTCATGCCCGCCGCCCCGCCGCCGACCACCAGCGCCGCCTGTTTGACGGGCACGTCGAGCGTATACTGCGGCTCCAGCAGCGCCGCCCGCGTGACGGCCATGCGCACCAGGTCGCGCGCCTTGGCCGTGGCGGTCTCCCAGTCGTGCGAGTGCACCCACGAACACTGGTTGCGGATGTTGGCCATCTCGAACAGGTAGGGGTTCAGTCCGGCGCTGCGCAGGCAGTCCTGGAACAGCGGCGCGTGTGTCAGGGGGGTGCAACTGGCGACGACGACGCGGTTGAGACGGTGCTCGGCGATCTGCTCGGCGATGTGTTTGATGCTGTCCTGCGAGCAGGTGTACAGGTTGTCCTCGGCATGCACGACGCCGGGCAGCGTCCGCGCGTATTCGGCCACGCCGGGCACGTCCAGATAACCGCCGATGTTCGACCCGCAATGGCAGACGAAGACACCGATGCGCGGTTCCTCGCCGCTCACGTCGCGCTCCGGCGGATATTCGGGCGTGACGGTCAGGCTGAAACGGGCCGCGCTCAGCCGCGCTGCTGCCGCTGCTGCCGCTCCGCTGGCCTCGATGACCGATTCGGGGATGTCCTTCGGTTCGCGGAAGGGGCCGACGGCGTAAATGCCGGGGCGGCTGGTCTCCAGGGGGTTGAAGAGCACCGTATGGCAGAAGCCGTACTCGTCCAGTTCGATGCCCAGGCGACGACCGAGTTCGCGCACCTGCGGGCTGATCTCCATGCCCACCGACAGCACGGCCAGGTCGAAGCGCTCCTGGTGCAGCGCGCCGTCTTCGTCCTGGTAACGCAGGATCAGGTCGTGCGTGACGGGGTCTTCGCGCAGGGCGCTGATGCGGCAGCGCGTATAGTGAATGCCATAGCGGTCGCGGGCGCGCTCGAAGTAGCTCCAGTAGCCCTTGGAGAAGGCGCGCATGTCCATCAGGAAGACGTGCACGTCCAGGTCTGGCTCGTGCTCTTTGGCCATGACCGCCTCTTTGGTGGCGTACATGCAGCACACCGCCGAGCAGTAGTCGTGCGTGCGGTCGCGCGAACCGACGCATTGCAGGAAGGCGATACGGCGCGGTGTGCTCCCGTCGGACGGGCGTTGAATGTGCCCCATCGTCGGGCCAGAAGCCGAGAGCAGGCGCTCGAATTGCAGCGCGGTGATCACGTTGGGGTAGCGCCCCAGGCCGTATTCCTCCGACAGTTCGGCGCGGTAGACCTGATAGCCGGGGGCCAGGATCAGCGCCCCGACGCGCACCGTCTCGTCGCGGGCGACCATGTCGTGATCAATGGCGTTGACCCCACAGGCGAAGGTGCAGCTCATGCATTCCGAGCACACGCCGCAGGCCAGGCAACGCGCTGCCTCGCGCTGCGCCGACTCGTCGTCGTAGCCGCCCTCGACTTCGGCGAAAGTGCGCACGCGCTGCTCGACAGGCAGTTCGGGCATGGGCACGCGCGGTTGCCGGTGTAACTCGCCCCGCGCCACGCGCTCCTCCAGCTCTTCGCGCGTCAGGTGTACCACGGGCAGGGCGGGCTTGGGGGGCGGTTCCAGGTGCTCGCCGCGCAAATAGCGGATGATCGAACGGGCGGCGATGTGCCCGCTCTCCACCGCCTCGATGACGAAGGCGGTGCCGGAGACGCTGTCGCCCGCGGCGAAGACGCCCTGCCGCGTGGCGGCCAGCGTGTTGGGGTTGACGGCGATGGTCTGCTTCGGCGTCAGGCCCACGCCGGCGTCGTCGGGGATGAAAGCCAGACCGGCCCGCTGCCCCACGGAAAAGATCACCGTGTCGCAGGGGAGCACATGCGTCGAATCCGGCTCCTTTTCCACGTGCAGGCGGCCCGTCTCGTCGAAATGGAAGGAGATGACGCGCTGACACTCCACACCGCGCACATGTCCGCGCTCGTCGCCCAGGATGCGCTCGAACGTGCGCCCGGCGTGAATGACGACGCCCTCTTCTTCGGCGGCCTGCACTTCCCAGGGATGCGCGGGCATGGTCTCGCGGCTTTCCAGGCAGGCCAGGTGTACCTCGCGCCCCAGGCGAAGGGCGCTGCGGGCCACGTCTATGGCCACGTTGCCGCCGCCGAGCACCAGCACCCGTTGCCCCAGCGGGGGCGCGTCGCCGCCCGGCCCGTAGCGACCCAGGCGCACGTCGCGCAGGAAGTGCGTGTTGATCAGCACGCCGTCTAGGTCTGCGCCGGGGATGGGCAGGCGCACGCCCTCGTGCGCGCCGACGGCGATCAGCACCGCGTCGAAGCCCTCGGCGAACACGTCGTCCAGGTTGTCCACGCGGTGATTCAGCCGCAGGTCAACGCCCAGGTCTATGATGTCCTGTACTTCCCGCTCGATGATCTCCGTCGGCAGGCGATATTCCGGCACGCCCAGGCGCAGCATCCCGCCCGCGACGGGCATTGCTTCGAAGACGGTGACGCCATAACCCGCCCGCACCAGGTCTTGGGCGGCGGTCAGGCCGCACGGCCCCGCGCCGATGATCGCCACGCGCTGCGGGTAGAGGCGGGGCGCGGGTTCGACGGGCTGACGCGGCTGCGCGTAGACCTTGTCGGTGACGAAGCGCTTGAGGGCGCGGATGTTGATCGGCTCGTCGAGCAGGCCGCGGTTGCAAGCCGTCTCGCAGCGGTGATTGCAGATGCGCCCGCAGATGCCGGGAAAGGGGTTGTCCATCTTGATCACGCGCAGCGCGTCTTCCCAGCGCCCTTCGCGGATGAGGGCAATGTAGCCCTGCGCCCGCTGACCGGCAGGGCAGGCATCGCGGCAGGGGGAGATACCCTTCTTCTCGATGGCGTAGGCGTTGGGGACGGCCTGCGGATACAGCTTGTAGGCGGCGCGGCGGGGTGCCAGGCCCTCGTTGAAGCGGTCGGGCACGATCACCGGGCAGACCTTGGCACAGTCCCCGCAGCCGATGCACTTGTTCGGGTCAATGTAGCGCGGGTGACGGCGCAGGCGCACGGTGAAATCCCCCGCCTGTCCCTGCACGTCCAGCACTTCGCTATCGGTCAGCAGGGTGATGTTGGGATGGCGGCCCACCTCCACCAGGCGGGGCGAGATGGTACACATGGCGCAGTCGTTGGTGGGGAAGGTCTTGTCGAGCTGCGCCATCTTGCCGCCGATGGCCGACTGCGCCTCGACCAGGTAGACGCGGAAGCCCTGATCGGCCAGGTCGAGCGCGGCCTGCATGCCGGCGATGCCCCCGCCGACGACCATCACCGCGCCGACGGGTGTGTGGGGAGTTGGTGTGTGACCGGGGTCGCTCATGGCGTTGCCCCTCGCAAAAACTAAGACGGACGATCGAACCCTAAGCGCCTCCTGTACCAGGACGGGGGCGGCGGCCACGCCATCCTGGCTCCTCATCAAGTTCGCCCTCGCCCCCTTCTGCTGGTGGGGACGGCGGGCGGTAACGCTTGAGCGGGTTTGGCCCCAGCTTGCGAATGCGCTCGGTCATCGTTTGCGCGGCGGCGGCGAAGGCGTGCGCCTGACTGCCGGACATGAAGAACATCTCCAGGCGCTCGCCCCCCAGCCCGATCTCGTCCAGGATGCGCTTGGCTCGCTGCACCCTGGCCCGCCCGCGTTCGTTGCCGCGCACATGGTGACAGTTGCCGATGGGGCAGGCGACCAGATAGACGCCGTCGGCCCCCTGCTCGAAGGCTTCCAGCAGGTAGCGGATGTCGGTCTTGCCTGTGCAGGGCAGGCGCAGAAACTTCACGTTGGGCGAGTACTGTACGCCCAGCGCGCCCGCCGTGTCTGCGGCCATGTACCCGCAATAGATGCAGTAGAAAGCCGTGATCTCCGGCTCGAACGGTTCGCTGCTCATCGCGCTACCTCTCGTCCGTACCCTGCCAGCCAGCGCCCCAGCCCGCCGATCGAGCGCAGCATCACCTGCTCGTCGGTGTAGTTGACCAGTTGGATGGCGCTGGCCGGGCATTCACCAGTGCAGGTGCCGCACCCCTGGCACTGCGCCGGGTCAATGTACGCCGCGCCGCCCAGCCCACCGACGCCCGTCCGCCCTTCCTGCTGAATCACCTGCGGGATGGCGAAAGGGCAGGTGCGCGTGCAGGTCAGGCAGCCGACGCACTTGTTGGGGTCTACCTGCGCGACAATGCCGCCCAGGTGCAGCGCCCCCTGCGAAAGCAACGTCAGGGCGCGGGCCGCCGCGGCCAGGGCATGGCTGATGCTCTCTTCCAGGAACTTGGGGTAGTGCGCCATGCCCGCCAGGAAGATGCCCTCGCGCATGAAGTCCATCGGGCGCAGCTTCATCTGCGCTTCCTCGAAAAAGCCCTCGCTGGAGAGCGGCACGCGCAGCATACGGGCCAGCGCCGCCGTGCCTTCGCTCGGCGCGACGGACATGCTCATCGTCACTAGGTCGGCGGGCAGGTTCAGCAGCCGGTCGAGCGCCAGATCGCGCACCCGCACTGTCAGGCGACCGTCAGCGGGGATCACCTGCGGCGGGTCGGCATCGGTGTAGCGCAGGAAGAGGACGCCGCGCTTGCGCGCCTCGGTGTAGTACTCTTCGCGGAAACCGTAGGTCACGATGTTCTTGAAGAGCACGCTGACGCGGCATTCCGGGTTGAACAGCTTCAGCCGCAGGGCGTTCTTGATGGTGTTGGTGCAGCACACCCGCGAGCAGTATTCGGGCATCCCCGGCGGACGGGCGCACTGGATCATGACCACATCGCGCAGGGCCGCGACCGCTTCCGGCTGGTGAATGACCATTTCTTCCAGTTCGCGCTGCGTGATCACCCCTGGCAGTTCCAGCAAGGGGTGCTCGTGCGTCTCGCGCGCGCCAGTGGCGACAATGGTCACGCCGTGCTCCACTTCCGTCTCTTCGACCAGACCAGTGGCATGGCTGGTGCGCAGCAGGGCGTGGAAATGCCCCACGTGCCCCCAGTGACGCACGACCTCGGTGCGGGTGAAGACGGTGATCTGCGTGTGTGCGCGCACCCGGTTGACCAGGTCGCGCAGCAGGCGCTGCGGGTTGTAGCCCTCCACCACGTAGTAGAGATTGGTCAGGTTGCCGCCCAGCATGTCGGAGCGCTCGACCAGATGCACGCGGTAGCCGCTGTCGGCGATGGCCAGGGCGGCAGTCATGCCCGCGACGCCGCCGCCGATCACCAGCGCGGCGGGCAGGCAGGGATGCTTTTCTTTGTGCACCGGCTGCGCCGCGCGGACGCGCCCGACGGCCACGCGCAACAGTTCCAGGGCTTTGCGGTTGGCCTGGGCGGGCTGTTGGCGGTGCACCAGGCTGCACTGCTCGCGCAGGTTGACCATCTCCAGCAGATAGGGGTTCAGGCCCGCCTGGCGCACGGTACGCTGGAACAGGGCATCGTGGGTGCGGTTGCTGCACCCGCCTATCACCACCCGGTTGAGGTCCTGCCGCTGAATGGCGTCTTTGAGTTCGGCCAGGCCCTCTGGCAGGCAGGCAAAGTCGAGCAGATCAGTCGCTACCACGTCCGGCCATTGCGCTGCGCCCTGCAACAGGGCGCGCAGGTCGAGCACCTCGCTGATGGTCTTGCCGCAGGAACAGGCGAACACGCCCACGCGGGGCGCTTCGCCCGCCACATTGCGCTCAGGCGGCAGACCGTTGGCTGCCACCAGGAAAGGCCATTCGCGGCTGTAGGGGTGCGCGTTGAGCTGATCGTTGAGCAGGCGCATCACTTCGGCGGCGGCACCGCTGGCGTCTATGATCGTCTCGGCGATCTCCTTGGGCGAGGAGAACGCCCCGCAGACGAAGACGCCGGGCCGCGATGTCTGCAGCGGGGTGAATTTGTCCGTCTGGCAGAAGCCGTAGGCGTTCAGTTCGATCTCCAGCAGTTCGGCCAGGTGCCGCGCCGTCTGCGGCGGTTGCAGGCCGGTCGCCAGCACCACCGCCTCGAAGCGCTCTTCGTGCCGTGTGCCGTCCGGTTCGGCGTAATGCAGGATCAGGTCGTGCGTGGCGGGGTCTTCGTGAATGCCGGACACGCGGCAGCGCACATAGCGGATGCCGTAGCGTTCGCGCGCAGTGGCGAAATAGCGGCTGTATTCTTTGTTGAAGGCGCGCTCGTCCATGATGAAGATGGTGCATTCCACCTGCCCGGCCAGGCGTTGCTTGGCCAGCATGGCCTCTTTGGTGGCGTACATACAGCAGATGGACGAGCAGAAGCCGTTCTTCTGGTCGCGCGAGCCGATGCACTGCAGCCAGGCGATGGAGCGCGGGCGTTGGCCGTCGGAGGGGCGCAGCACGACGCCTTCGGTGGGGCCAGAGCGACTGGCCAGGCGCTCGTATTGCATGGCGTGCAGCACGTTGGGGAAGCGCCCGTAACCCAGTTCTTCCAGTTCGGTGGGATCGTAAACCTGGAAGCCCAGCGCCAGGATGATCGCGCCGACCTCGACGTGGCGCAGGCGCGGCGGCTCGTGCAGATCGATCGCGTCAGTGGGGCAGACCTCCACGCACTTGCCGCACTCGTCGCAGTAGGGGCCGCGGTCTATCACGTAGGCGTCGGGCACGGCGCGCGCAGCCACCTTGTAGATGGCCTTGCGGCGGGTCATGCCCTGCTGATAGCTATCGGGCAGTTCGACGGGGCAGACGCGCGCGCACAGACCGCAACTGACGCAGCGGTCGGGGTCTACGTAGCGCGGTTCCTGGCGCAGCGAGACGGTGAAGTCACCGGCCTGCCCTTCGATGTCTATGATGTGCGTGTTGGTGAGAACGTCAATGTTGGGGTGCTGATTGTGTTCGAGGTAGGCAGGAGAAATGGAAGGCCGCGTGCAGCCGTAGCCGTGATCGGGCGTACCCCGACACAGCACACAGTCGTGTTGGGGGAACATGTAGCCCAGTTGGGCCACACGCCCACCCAGGCAAGGGGTCTGTTCGACCAGGTGTACCTTCAACCCGGCATCGGCCAGATCGAGCGCCGCCCGCATCCCGCCGATACCCCCGCCGACGACCAGCACCGCCTGAGCTGGTGAGCCGCGTGCCTGATTCTCGCGCAGGTTGACCATCGCCAATCCCTGTAGGCCAAGCCAACTTTCTGGCGCGGACGGAAACCTGTTTCTTACCGGATGTGTACGATAGCGATACCGAACTCCTCTAGTCTTTCGCTTTCATCACCCGACACACATCAGTCACGGCTTGATCACGATCTTTAGCGCCTCGGAACGGTTGTCGCGCAGCAACATCATGGCTTCGGCGATGCGTTCCAGCGGCATCACGTGCGAGACCATCGCCTGTCCGTCCACGTGCCCGTCCTTCAGCAGTTGCAGGCAGGTGGGGAAATACAGCGCGGGCGCGGCGTGCGATGCGCGCAGTTGCAACTTCTTGAAGTGAAACTCGTTGGCGTCGAATTGCAGCAGCGCGCCGGGGCCATACTCGATGCCGATGAAGGCGATGATCCCGCCGTAGTTCATCACCGGCATGGCCGAGAGCACCGCCGAGGCCGACGCCGAGACCAGCGCCCGGTCTACGCCGCCGCGCCGGAAGGGAATCTGTTCCACCGGCGTTTCGCTGCTCAGGATGACCTCGTCCGCTCCGTAGCGCCGCGCCAGATCAGCGCGTTTGCCGCCGGAGCGGTTGACGGCGTAGATGCGCGCTGCGCCCTTCATGCGGGCCAGGGGGATCGAGAACAGGCCGATCGGACCGAGGCCCAGCACCAGCACGTCGTTTCCCAGGGCGATATCTGCGGTGTAAGTCATGTCCAGCGCCACGCCCAACGGCTCGGCCAGGCAGGCGACTTCGAAGGGCAGGCCGTCGAAGGGCACCAGGCATTCTTTGGGGGCCAGGATGTACTCGGCGAAGCCCATGGACTCGTTGCTCCAGAAGTTCGGCCCCTTGTTGCACAGGTCAACCCGACCGTTGCGGCACAGTTCGCACGTCCCGCAGAAGGAACCGCTCTCCAGCACGACGCGGTCGCCCTCCCTGACGTGATGGACGCCCGGCCCCACTTCCGCCACCACGCCGGCGATCTCGTGCCCGAAGCCCTGCCATTCGGTGGGCGGTTTGGTTGTCAGGCGGTGTGTGGTGGAGCTGGCGATATGCAGGTCGGTGCCGCAGATGCCGCAGGCTTCTACTTTGACCAACGCCCACCCTTCGCGGACGGTGGGCACAGGGATTTCTCGTAGCTCGAACTGGAAGGGCGCTCGGACGAAGGCGGCCAGCATTGTTCGCGTCATGACCCTCGTTCTCCTGAGGGGACAAAGCGCACAGGAGACGGCCTGGGGGGAACCATGAGGAGCTGCGACGGGCCGACTTATAGCCCATTATAGGCTATCTGGCCGCGCAGATAAACTCGATTGTTCAGCCAATTTTGATGACAATCATCACAAGATGGCCCGCCGACGAGTCATTGGGCCTGCGCTGCTGGTGTGTCGGGCGGGCGGAACAGGTCTTCGATCAGCAGGCGGATGTCGCTGGCGATGGGGACGAGCACCTGTTCCCCGTCCTCGGTGGTGCTTTCGTAGACTTCGCCGAACGAAATCTGTCCCTGGCGGATGTTTTCGGAGGGGATTTGCTCGGCGCGCAGGGCCAGCCGCACCATGTTCTCGAAGGTCAGGTTGGTGCGGACGTTGTCCTGCACCGATTCCCACAACGCGGCTGCCTGGGGTAGCAGCGAGGTCACCCCGCCCGTGCTGAGTATTTTCTTGCGCACGGCCAGGATCACTTCCTGCTGACGGGCGGCGCGCCCAATGTCGCTATCCTGATGACGTGTACGGGCGTATTGTAGCAGCCGCTCGGCGTCCAGTTCCTGGCAACCGGCGTCGAAGTGAATGGTGATATAGCCGTAGCTGCCGTCCGGATAATGATCGTCGTGAATGGGTTCCGGCGGGCACACCTCGACCGGGCCGATGGCATCAATCAGTTTGGTGAAGACCTCGAAATTGATCAGCACGTAGAACTGAATTTTCAGCCCCAGTTCCTTTTCGACGGTGCGCACCGCGTAGGCCGGGCCACCCCCGCCCGGATAGCTGATCTCGTCGCCGACGATGTTCGCGCCGTTGATGCGCCCAAAGCGCCCCAGGCCGGGATACTCCACCCATAGATCGCGGGGGATAGAGAGAATGGCCGCCGTGTTGCCGACCGGATCGAGCGAGAAAAGGATGATCGTGTCGGTGGGGAAAGTGCCCTGCTCGCCCGCACGCTGATCAATGCCCAGCAGCAACACCGACACGCGGCGCGGGTCGTCCCAGGGAGCATAAGCGGCGGGTTGTGCTGCACCCGCTGCCCCGACAGGGGCCGGCGTCTCTGGCGAGGTCTCTTCTTCAGGGGTCGGGGTGACTCCGCCGAAAGGCGTGGGCGTCTCGTCGCCCGCTGACGGCTGAGGGGTGGCGGTAGGGGCGCGCTCACCGCCCGACGGGCGGCCTACCTGAGGCGGATCGGGCAACTCCAGTACGCTGTCGAGTTCGGCGGCGCGATCGCGCACAAAGCCGTAGGTGAACACCGCCCCGACGATCCCCAGGGCGCTGAAGAAGATCACCCAGGCCAGCACAAACCATTGGGGTATCCGCATGGAGTCGCTCCCTCCGGCGCACGAAGTCGGCGCGGATTATAGCGCGAAACGGCGCTTGCTCCACCGGACGGGCGCTGTACGCCTGGGCTACGCCGCCCCAATGACGAAGGCAACGGGACGACGAGGAATACCCGCGCCTGAGAAGGCAAATCCCCTCGCCCCGCGACGCA
>DDBP01000001.1 GCA_002332795.1 Anaerolineales bacterium UBA2029
CGCCTGAGCTTCGGCCAGGCCCTTCTGCAACACCACCTCCGCCTCGGCCAGACCGCGGGCGCGGATGGCGTCGGCTTCGGCTTCACCGCGGGCGCGGATGGCGGCTGCCTCACCGGCGGCGCGCGCCTCCATCTCGAACTTCTGAGCGCTGGCGATGGTCTGGATGCGGTACTGTTCGGCTTCTGCCGGTTTGCGGACAGTCGCTTCCAGTTCCTTCTCCATGCGCAGGGCTTCCTGCTCCTGCACCTCGATGCGCTTCTGCTTCTCGATCAGTTCGATCTGCACCTCTTCGGCGCGGATCTTCTGGTTGACGATGCGCTCCTGCAGCGTACCGGCCAGGTTGGCCTCGGTCTGCTTGCGGGCGACTTCGCTGTCATATTCGGCCTGTTGCAGTTGGTAGTCGCGGCGGGCTTCCGCCTCGCGCGTGGCGGCGAGTTGCTCGGCAATGGTGGCATCGCGCTTGACTTCGGCGACGCGCGGGCGGCCCAGCGCATCGAGATAGCCCTCTTTGTCGCGCACGTCCTTGATGACGAAGGTGTCAATGCCCAGGCCCATATTGGCCAGATCGCTGGCGGAGACGCTCTGCACTTCCTGGGCGAACTTGTCGCGCTCGCGGTAGATTTCCTCGACGGTCATGTTGCCGATGATGGCGCGCAGGTGCCCGGCCAGGGTTTCGTGCGCCACGTTGATGATCTCCGCGCGCGACTTCGAAAGGAAGCGCTCGGCAGCGGTGCGGATCGAGACATCGTCGCTGGCGATCTTGATCTGCGCTACGCCCTCCAGCGTCACTGGCACGCCCTGACGGGTGTAGACATCTTCGGTCATGATCTCAATGGTCATGATTTCCAGCGAAAGCGTGTCTACCCGCTCCAGAATGGGCCAGATGAAGGCGCGTCCCCCTTTGACAATGCGATACGGTTCGATCTCGCCGGTGACAGGATTGCGGGTGCGGCGACCGGAGATGACCAGCACCTCGTTGGGGCCGACCTTGCGCACCCGACTGGCGTAGACCGCTACCAGCGTGAACAGGATGAAAAGGAACAACAGGATGACGATTGCGCCTACAGCTTCCATAGAGTGCTATCCTTTCTGGGCTGATGATCCAAGAGTCGGCGTGCTACCGCGAACGGTGAAGGGTGAAGGGCGATGGGCACAGTCACCCGTCAATCTCGGTTACATAGGCCATCCCGCCGACGATGCGCTCGATGCGCACTGGTGTGCCGCGTTCCAGGGCGCGGGTCTCATCGGTCGCGCGGGCCGAGTAGGTGATGCGGCTGCCCTGGGCCACGAAGGCAATCTGTCCGACGCCGTTCGGCGGGATGGGTGTGGTGATCTCGGCTACCTGACCGATCAGGCGCGTCTGATGCACCTCGCTGCTGACAGTCGGCGAGAGGATATACAGGAAGAAGACCTGAGCCGCAATGCCAATGAGGAGACCCCCGGCCAGCGCGACCACGAAGCTGATCACGTTGCCCGCGCCGAGCAAGGTGGCCGCGATCAGCCCGAACGCGCCGAACGATGAGACGAAACTGGCGACGGCCAGCATACTGACGCCCGTGGCTTCGGCTGCACCGTCAGAGCTGATCAGGTCGAGATCACCGGTGTCCAGGTCGGCGTGCAGGTCCAGGTCGAGATCGCCGAGCGCATCGCCAATGCCGTGGAAGAAGATCAGGAACACGGCGTAGATCAGCCCGATGAGCAGGGCTGCCGCGTAGACGATGTACAGAGGGTTCTCGCCGAAGAAGTCGCTGAACACACTTGCCACCAGGATGTCCATAGGTTCTTCCTCAGGGATCCGGGCCAATGCGCAAATCGCACTGACCTCTTGCTGTCATTATAGGGTGTAGCAGAGCGGGGGGCAATCATCGTAGCTGACAAGCGCCTGACTTCGGGCTGCTTTGCTGACAGCAGCCCTATGCGCGTTTCTGGTATAATGCGCGGCGTGTCGAGCAACGGCAGGAGCGAAAGTCGTGCGGCGGAGACCCCGAACCGGGCGTTTGATCGTGTTCATCCTGTTGATCCTGGCCATCACGGTGGTTGTGCTGGGCGGGGCAGTGACCCTTTTGCCGCCTCCGCCTGGGCCGCCGACGCCCACGCCGCCGTTCTTCCTGGGGCATCCGGAGTCATTGCCGCGGCTCGCGTATTGATCCACATCTGCCCGATAGGGGGACAACGATGCCGACAGCGGTACTGGCAGTGTTGGCTGGCATTCTGGGTGTGCTGGTGGGGGCGCTGCTCAACGCCCTGGCGGACGACTTACCGGCGGAGGAGCGCCTGCGTCTACCCCACTATCCGGACGGCAGCCCGCGCCCGAAGCGGGCCTGGCTGGGAGTGAGCGCCTTCGCCCTGGGTCTGCGCGACGGTCCGCCGACGCTCCCTGATCCCGCTCTGGGGCCGGAGACACCCACGCCGCGACCGAATCGGCTGGGCTGGCGTCACCCGCTGCTGGAACTGACGCTGGGGCTGGCGTACGCTGGACTGGTGATCGCCTTTCGGGACGAACCGGCGCTGTGGGCCTGGCTGATCTACCTGGCCATCCTGGCACTGATCACCGTCATAGACCTGGAGCACCGTCTGATCCTGTTCGTGGTGATCGTGCCCTCGTGCCTGTTCGCGCTACTGGTAGCGGCGATCTCTCCACAGATGGGCAAGTCGTTCCAGGAATATGTGTGGGGAGGAGTGTTGGGCTTCCTGCTGTTCCTGGCGATGTTCCTGGGCGGCGCGGCGTTCTCGACCCTGATGGGACGCGACGAGGTGGCCTTCGGCTTCGGCGACGTGATGCTGGCGACGCTCAGCGGACTGATGCTGGGCTGGCGGGCGTTCATCTTCGCCGCGCTGATCACCGTAGTAGCAGGGGCGGTGGGATCGCTGCTCTACATCTTCGGGCGGTCGCTGGCGGGCCGGCGCTATCGGCTCTTCACGCCGCTGCCCTACGGGCCGTACATCGTGTTCGGCACACTGGTGATGCTGCTGTTCCGCGACGACGTGCGCCATTTCTTGCAGGTAACCGCCTACTGAGTGTCGCCGTCTTGTCCATCTCCGGCGCGAAGGATGATACCCCCGCCCAGGCAGACTTCTCCCTGGTAGAAGACGACGCCCTGGCCGGGCGTGATGTCGCGCTGCGGCGTCTCGAAACGCACCGAGACACCCCCGTCGGGGAGCACGCTCACCGTGCCCCAGGCCGGGCGAGCCTTGTAACGAATCTTGATCTCGGCGCGGAAAGCGGGCGCGGGGGGCGTTCCCGCGATCCAGTTGAGGCGTCCGGCGACCAGGGAGGAACACCCCAGTTCGGCCTCGGTGCCCACGATCAGGGCATTGCGGGCGGGGTCCATCGCCAGGACGTAGAGCGGTTCGGAGTAGCTGATGCCCAATCCCTTGCGCTGCCCGATGGTGTAGTTGGGCAGGCCGGAGTGCGTGCCCAGCTCGCGCCCATCGCGGGTGAGGATGGGGCCGGGGCGCACAGCGTCAGGGGCGTGCTGCCGCAGGAAGCGGCGATAGTCGCCGTCGGCCAGGAAGCACAGGTCCTGACTGTCGTGCTTGGAGGCGACGGGCAGCCCGCGAGCCTGAGCCAGAGCGCGCACTTCTTGCTTCGTATAGTCACCAACCGGAAACAAAGCCCGCCGGAGTTTGTCTTGAGTGAGCACGCTGAGCACATAACTCTGATCCTTGGCTGCGTCGCGCGCTTTCAGCAGGCGGACAGTGCCATCCGGATCGCGCTCGACGCGGGCATAGTGGCCGGTCGCCAGGAAGTCCGCGCCGATGGCCAGGGCGTGCCCCAGCAACCACTCGAAGCGGATGAGGCGGTTGCACTCCAGGCATGGATTGGGAGTATCGCCCGCTGCGTAACGATCAATGAAGAACTGTACGACCGTGCGGCGGAAGACCTCCTGCGTGTCAATGACGTAGAAGGGAATGCCCAGTTGAGCCGCGATGCGGCGGGCATCGGCCATCTGACCGGGCGTGCAGCAGCGATTGGAGCCGCCTTCGCCGCAGTCCTCCGACCACAGGCGCAGCATCATCCCCACCACGTCGTAGCCCTGCTCGACCAGCAGGGCAGCGGCGACAGAGCTATCTACTCCGCCGCTCATGGCAACCACTACGCGCGGTTTGGTAGACATGGCGGAAGATGGCAGCTAAGCGTGACTGGGCAGCGCGAGCCGGCGCACGGCGGCCACTGCTTCGGGCAGCACGTCCAGCACGGCAGCGATGTCGTCGGCGGTGTTGTCGCGGCCCAATGAGAGGCGTAGTCCACCGCGCGTCCAGGCCGGGCCATAGCCGAGCGCTTCCAGAATGGACGAGGGTTGCTCGTTGCCGGATTTGCAGGCGCTGCCCGACGAGGCGGCGATGCCGTGTTGGTCGAGCACCATCAGCAGGGTGCTGCTGAGCACATCCTTGAAGACGAAGCTGGCGTGCCCCGGCAGACGTTCTTCCGGGTGACCTGTGAGTTCGGCATCGGGTATACGGCTGAGTACACCCTCTACCAGGTTCTGGCGCAGCGCCGACAGACGGGCGGAGGTCTCTTCGCGGGCAGCACAGGCCAGTTCCAGGGCGACGGCGGTGCCGACGATGCCCGGCGTGTTGTGCGTACCGGCGCGCCGCCCGTCTTCATGGCTGGCCCCTGTCTGGGCGGAGAGATAGGGCACGCCCTGGCGCAGGACGAGCACGCCAGCACCCTTCGGCCCATAGAACTTGTGCGACGACAGGGAGAGCATATCCAGGCCCATGGCCTGGGCGTCCAGCGGCAGGTGACCGGGCGACTGCACGGCGTCGGTGTGGAAGTACGCCCCGTGCTCGTGCGCGATGGCGGATAGTTCGGCGATGGGGTTCACCGTGCCGATCTCGTTGTTGGCGTAGATCAGGCTGACCAGAGCAATGCCGTCGGCGGGCAGGCCGCGCAGCGCAGCCCGCAGATCGTCCGGATCAACGCGGCCATAACGATCGACCGGCAGGATGCGCAGTGACGCGCCGAAGATTTCGTGCAATTGCCGGGCGGTTGCGCCGACTGCTGCATGTTCCATGGCGCTGGTGATCAGCGTGAAAGGCTGACTGTGCAGGCGGGCGTACTGGGCCAGACCGCGCAGGGCCAGGTTATCGCTTTCTGTGCCGCCGCTGGTGAAGACAACTTCTTCCGGCATGCAGCCCAGGCAGCGGGCCACCGTGACGCGGGCCTCTTCAATGGCGGCTTCGGCCTCGTGCCCCAGACGGTGCACGGCTTTGGAGTTGGCGAACTGTTGCGCGAAGTAGGGCCGCATGGCCTCGAATACGCGATCGTCGAGAGGCGTGGTGGCGCTGTGATCCAGGTAGATGGTGCGCATGGTGACCCGACCCTGTGCTGTATGCTGGCTACACGGTAGATTGTAGCGCGGGTGGGACGAAATGCCATAGGCGAGAGAAACGCGCTGTCGTGCAATTCGGCAGGCTGCGGGGTGACTTCTCTCTGTGGCAGGGCGGGGTGGGGGCGTTATAATCGCCGCTGTTTGGCACGATGAGGGCCTTTCCCGCTACCACTGTCTCGCCGTCTTGTGTTATACCGGAGGCAAGATACCCGAAAGCGACGCCGGATTACACACCATGCCGGGTGCCTGTCCAGCGGACCATGTGCACAAACACCGGCAGTGCGGCGGCAGGAAGCTGGCGGGTGTTGCGCGTAGAGTCTGACCCTGGGAGTTTCTATGCTTGAGGGATTCTTCAAACCAAACGCAGTTGCCATCGTGGGCGCGAGTACCAAGCCCGGCAAGCTCGGCTACTCGGTGCTGGCGAATGTGATCGAGTCGGGATACAGGGGCAATATCTATCCGATCAACCCCGGCGCGACGCAAATCTACGGCTACAAGTGCTATCCATCGGTGCTGGATTTGCCGGAGACGCCCGACCTGGCGGTAATCGTCATCCCCTACAACGCGGTACCTGCCGCGCTGCGCGAGTGTGGCGAAAAGGGGATCAAGTCCGTGGTGATCATCAGCGCCGGGTTCCGCGAAGCCAGCGTCGAAGGGGCGGAACGCGAGCGCGAGGTGATCGAGATCGCCAAAAAGTACGGCATTCGGGTCATTGGGCCGAACTGCCTGGGTATCATTGACACCTACACCCCGCTCAATGCCACGTTCGCTGCCGGGACACCGCCGCAGGGCAACATTTCGTTCATGTCACAATCGGGCGCGTTGCAGACGGCCATTCTCGACTGGTCGCTGGCTTCGCGCGATCTGGGCTTCAGCCGGTTCGTCAGCCTGGGCAACAAGGCAGACGTCAGCGAGACGGACCTGATGCTCGACTGGGCCGAAGACCCGCAGACGCGCGTGATCCTGGCCTATATCGAGGGCGTGCCCAACGGGCCGGAGTTCATGCGCGTGGCGCGGCAGGTCAGCCGCAAGAAGC
>DDBP01000364.1 GCA_002332795.1 Anaerolineales bacterium UBA2029
AACCAGGCGAGCCAACCTTAACGCTTGCCCTGGCTCTACCCCCCTTGAACCGGATGGGCAGAGGGAATGCGCAGGTCGTAATCAATAAGGCATGCTTATACTCACTAGTTCCAAATATCACAAGTTTCTATAATTCACCGGTGATTGTTGGAACTTCTGTTGAAATATCGCCCCAAGATTCCCAGGAGGTATGTATCACCATGCGGAGATTCACCCTGCTTGCCCTGATCCTGGCGTTGCTGCTGCCGCTGGCGCTTCCCTTCGCCCCGGTCGCCGCCCAGGAGAACATCGTCGAGGCCCGGCTGCAGGCCTACAATGCCAGCCTGCCACCGGCCTACGGCAATGTCTCGGTTGACGATCTCTCGGTGGAGATGATCGAAAACCCAGACCTGCTGATTGTGGATGTGCGCCAACCCGAAGAGTATGCCGAAGGCCATCTGCCGGGCGCCATCAACATCCCCCTGCGCGACCTGGCTAAGAACCTGGACGCCCTGCCCGACCTGAACGCCAAGATCGTGGTCTATTGTGGCACGGCGTTCCGCTCGGCCATCGCCATGACCGCCCTGCAAGTTCTCGGCTATACCGATGTGCGCAACATGAAGGGTGGCTTCAACGCCTGGACTGCCGAAGAGTACACCACCACCACGGAGGTCTTCGAGGCGCAGCGCAGCACAGCCCCCGACATTGATCCGGAACTGCTCAGCGCCGTAGACGCGGCTCTGTCGGGCATTCCGCAGGGTTGGGGCGCGATCAAGGCCGAAGACCTGAACATCAAACTGATCGAGAACCCGCCCGTTCTGCTGATTGACGTGCGCAAGGCCGAAGAAGTTGCCGAGCAGGGCTACATCGCTGGGGCGGTCAACTGGCCGCTGGAGCAGTTCATGAGCTTCGTCGGCGAGCTGCCCGCAGACAAGAACGCCGACATTGTGATCTACTGCGCGGTAGGCCATCGCGGCAATATGGCCGCTACCATGCTGCGCATCCTGGGCTACACCAACATTCTCAACCTGGCGGGTGGTTTCGGCGCGTGGAGCACAGCGGGTCTGCCCATCGAGAGCGCCGCTCCGGCGACCGCAGAGACCTTCGACCTGGCCGGTCTGCTGGACTCCTACATCAGCAATCTGCCAGCGAGCTTCAACGCCATCCGCGCCGCTGACCTCAACGCGCTGCTGGCCGAGAATCCGGATATTCTGCTGGTGGACGTGCGTACCGCTGACGAGTTCGACGAAGGTCACCTGGCCGGGGCGATCAATATCCCGCTGATCGAGCTGACCGATCACCTGAACCTGCTGCCCGATCTGAACCAGAAAATGGTCATCTACTGCGGCAGCGGTCACCGTTCGGCGATCGCCATGATGCTGCTCAATCTGCTGGGCTATCAGAATGCACAGAGCCTGTTGGGTGGCGTGAAAGCCTGGACGGCAGCCGAACTGCCGGTGACGACGGATGTGGTCGAGGTTCAGGAAGGCGTCGCGCCGGAATTCAACCCCGACCTGCTGGCCGCCATTGACGCCTACGTGAAAGCCATCCCCGCCGGCTTCTACGCCATCAGCGCCGACGACCTGAACGTCGCCCTGATCGAGAACCCGCCGTACCTGATTGATGTACGCACCGACGAGGAAGTCGCCAAGGGTATCATCGAAGGCGCGGCGCACATCGAGCTGCGCTCCTTCGTGAGCCGGATGAGCGAATGGCCTGCCGACAAAGCACAACCCATCGTCGTCTACTGCGGCAGCGGTCACCGGTCGGTCATCGCCATGGTAGCCATGCAACTGCTGGGCTACACTGACGTGCGCTCGCTGGCGGGTGGCGTCGGGGCCTGGACCACGAAGGAATATCCGCTGGCGGTCCCCGCCGCAGCGAACTAGGTTCTGAGCACCTCACCGACCATTTCAGCGGCTCTCCTGGCGACAGGGGAGCCGCTTGCTTTCGTGGGGCGGAAGGGCGGGCTTGCGTTTCGGACCGTTTCGTTTCATGATCGCCGCGCACGCTTTGCACCCCCAGAAGGAGTGATAGATGGCTCGCATTGCCCGTATTCAAACGCCCACAGGCCCGGCCTTCGGCCTGATCCAGGATGAGGTAGTCTATGCGCTGCCCGGCGATCCATTCGCTGGCCCACTTCAGCCCGGTGAACGCCTGGGTCACGTGGACTCGCTGAGACTGCTGCCCCCCGTGCAGCCGAGCAAGATCGTCTGTGTGGGGCGCAACTACGCCGCGCACGCTGCCGAGCACAGCGCCCCCGTGCCCGAAGAACCCATGCTCTTCCTCAAGCCGCCCAGCGCCCTGATCGGCCCTGGCGACCCCATCCTCATCCCGCAGGGCATCGGTCAGGTGGAATACGAAGCCGAGCTGGCCGTGATCATCGGGCGACAGGCATCGCGCGTGAATCAGTCAGCCGCCCTGGACTACGTGCTCGGCTATACCTGCGCCAACGACGTGAGCGCCCGCGACCTGCAGAGAAAAGACAATCAGTGGGGCCGCGCCAAGGGTTTCGACACCTTCTGCCCCCTTGGCCCCTGGATCGTCACCGACCTCGACCCGCGCAATCTGGAAGTCGGCTGCCGGGTGAACGGCGAGCAGCGTCAGCGCGCCCGCACATCGGAGATGGTCTTCGACGTGCCCGCCCTGATCGCCTTCATCAGCCGCGTGATGACCTTGCTGCCCGGCGACGTGATCCTGACGGGCACGCCCTCCGGCGTCGGCCCACTGACCGACGGCGATACCGTCGAAGTAGAGATCGAGGGCGTGGGCGTGTTGCGTAATCCCGTCCGCAACGGACCGGCCTGGGCCGAATGAAGCGGCAGAATTACCCCCTGCCCCTTCGCAAGAGTTATACCTGTGCCGCGCCCGACTGGGCGTTGGCGTCGAATGACTAAGGCTCCAATGGAGTAGATCGTGCTCACCCTCGCCGACGAACGACAACGCCGCCTGGTACTGGACTCCCTCTGGTTGGGACTAGTTGGTGCCCTGGCCGCTCAGGTTTTTCTGTTCCTGCTCGAACTCAGTCAGCGCGTCTTCCTGGAAGGGCTGGCCGGCTACACTCCTCCCGGCCTGCCCAACGAGGGAGGCAAGCTGGTCGAGAGCATCGGCACTCGTGGGCTGTGGCTGCTCCCGGTAGCAACTACGCTGGGCGGCCTGCTGGTCGGGCTGCTCATTCATACGCTGGCCCCCGAAGCGGAAGGAGAGGGCACCGATTCGGCGGTGAAGGCTTTTCATCATGCAGGCGGACGGCTGCGCGCTCACATCCCGCCCCTGAAGATGATCGCCTCCGCCATCACGCTTGGCTCCGGAGGGTCGGCTGGGCGCGAAGGCCCTACGGCGCTCATCGCAGCAGGCATAGGCTCTGTCTATGGCTCGCTGCGGCAGCGCAGCGACGACGAGCGCCGGATGCTGATGCTGATCGGCATGGCCGCAGGTCTTTCGGCTATCTTCCGCACGCCCATCGGAGCGGCGATCTTCGCCATCGAAGTGCTCTACTATGAGATGGAATTCGAGACAGGGGCGTTGCTCTTTACGATCCTGGCGTCGGTAGTGGCCTATACGGTTAACGGCGTTTTTGTCGGCTGGAAGCCGCTATTTGCCGTTCCCCCCAACCTGACCGTCAATCGCGCTGACGAATATCTGCAATACGCCGTGTTGGGCATCAGCGGGGGAGTGCTGGCCGCGCTGATGCCAGTCGTCTTCTACCGCACCCGCGACGCATTCCGCACGTTGCGCATCCCTGGCTACCTCAAACCCGCGCTGGGCGGCCTGCTGGTCGGCCTGATCGGCCTGGCGCTCCCCGAAGCCATCGGCGGAGGTTATGGCTGGATGCAGATGGCGATCAATGGTCAACTGGGGCTGCGTTTGCTGCTGATACTGCCCCTGGCCAAGATGATCACCCTGGCGCTCACCGTCGGCTCTGGCGGATCGGGCGGCGTATTCGCTCCCAGCCTGTTCGTGGGGGCCATGTTGGGCGGCGCGCTGGCCGATATCTTCGGGCACGACATGCCAGCCGCCTTCGTAGTGGTGGGCATGGCCGCGGTGTTCAGCGGGGCCGGGCACGTCCCTATCGCAGCTCTGTTCATGGTCTCCGAGCTGACCAGCGGCTATCACCTGTTACCGGCGGCGGCTCTGGTGGTGACGCTCAGCTACCTGGTGCAGGTCACCCTGGCACAGCGCCTCAAATATAGAAGCCTGTACATGGCGCAGTTGCCCACCCGTCCCCGCCGCGAAGTGGACTTGCTGGAGGGCATCCCCGTTGCCGAAGCGATGGAGACGACGATCGACGCGGTACCGCCCACCATGCCCTTGCCGCAGTTGTTGCACCGCTTCGAGAAGACACATCATCATGGCTTCCCCGTCACCGACGAGCAAGGCAACCTGCTGGGCATTGTCACCCTGAGCGACGTCGAACAGGCCATGCTCACGCCGGACTTCGAGCAGAAGACCGTGGCCGATATCGCCACCAGTGACGGCATTGCCGTTGGCTATCCGGACGAGCCAATCAGCGAGGCGCTCTGGCGCATGGGCGTGCGCGGCATCGGACGCCTGCCCATCGTAGATCGCACCAACCCGCGCCGCCTGCTCGGTGTGCTGCGCCGTCAGAACGTCATCGCCGCCTACGAACGCGCCATCGCCAACCGCAAAGACATCAGCGCCCGTCTGCGCGAACTGCGCGAGGCGCACGAAGGCAACGTGCGCGTGGTGGAAGTGGACATTGGCGATAAGCACCGCTTCGTCGGCAAGCAGATCAAAGACATCGCCAGAGAACTGCCGGACGACTGTATCCTGGTTTCCATCCGCCGCGACCGACGGGTGATCATCCCACACGGCACCACCGAGATTCGCAAAGGCGATCACCTGGTGACGCTGGCCAGCGCCGAGTGCGCCGAGCGGGTGCGCGCTGCTCTCAGGTAGAAAAGGAAACGGGGGTGTCTCAGCCGACGCCC
The DNA here is from genome assembly GCA_002332795.1 of Anaerolineales bacterium UBA2029. Lineage (GTDB taxonomy): Bacteria > Chloroflexota > Anaerolineae > Aggregatilineales > Aggregatilineaceae > UBA2029. Next base: position 4,932 of record DDBP01000364.1, read on the forward strand.
CCGTCACGCCCGGCACTAACCGGCGGTTTCCGGCTCCAGACGCAGGACCGCGCCGCCGTAATCTACGACGTACAGTTCGCCCGCTTCGTCCTGGCCGAACGAACTGATCTGCCGTCCGGACTCCAGCACAATGGACGTTTGCCAGGCACCGCTGGCGTCGGGTCGCGCCGCCCAGATGGTGCCCGTGCACCAATCGCCATAGAGGTAATACCCCTGCAAAGCCGGTATGCGCTCGCCCCGATACACGTATCCGCCCGTCACCGAGCACCAGCCGTTGCGATGTTCGTATTCGAGCACCGGCATCACCACCTCCGAAGCGGGCGGCTGCCCGGAGTAGACGTGCATCCCCTCGTAGGCATTCCAGCCGTAATTCTCCCCGCCGGGGCTGCTGGCAGGCTGAAAGTTGATTTCCTCCCAGCGGTTCTGCCCCACGTCGGCCAGGTAGAGGTCACCTGTGTCACGGTCGAAGCTGAAGCGCCACACGTTGCGCAGGCCCCACGCCCAGATTTCCGGGCGGGCATCGGCCCGTCCCACAAAGGGGTTGTCCGGCGGGATGGCGTAACCCTCGTCTACGTTGACATCAATGCGCAGAATCTTGCCCAACAACGCGCCCAGGTTCTGTCCGTTGCCCTGCGGGTCACCGCCCGACCCGCCATCTCCCAGTGAGATATAGAGATACCCGTCCGGGCCGAATTCCATGTGCCCGCCGTTGTGATTGCTATAGGGCTGCGGGACGTACAGCAACGGCAGAGCGCTATCCGGGTCGGCGCGATCGGGGTTATCGGCGGAGACCACATACCGGGCGACTACAGTGTTCCCGCTGGTGTCGGTGTAGTTGATGTAGAACAGGCCATTCTCTGCGTAGTTGGGGTGGAACGCCAGCCCCAGCAGGCCGCGCTCCGTATAGTCGTTACCTCGCGCTGCCGGACTGACCAGCGCCGACACGTCCAGGAATGGTTCGGGCTGCACAGCGCCGTCCTTGATCAGGCGGATCAGCCCGCCCTGCTCCAGCACAAACAGGCGACCGGAGCCATCGCCCGCGTGCGTGACCAGTAGCGGACGTCGAAAGCCATCGGCGATCGTCACCAGGCGCAAGGAGACGGACTGTTGGGCAGCAGCCTGAGGCGGTCGGCTCTCGCCCAATTGCCAGAAAGTCAGTGCGGCGAGCGTCAACAGCGCCGCCAACCAGTAGGCGCTTTTCCTGCGTGTACCGTTCACGTCTTGTGACCTCTCTCCTATACAACGTTGGGATTCAGGGAGATCATAGCTATCTGAACGATTGGGTGACAAACACGACGCGATCGGGCTGATTGTGTCTCGCTTCACATGAAGTGATATCCGTCACACCAAAGATTGCCAAGCTCCACTGGGGAGCGCCGCCAGGCCCTGCTACGCTACTAGGTGAGACGGCGCACAGCCAATCAGCCGTATGCGCGACCCCCGCAGAGGATCGCGTATTGGCACTTACAGCGAAATCCTTGATCGCATCGGAGCCTTGGCGGAGTGGCACATGAGCCTGTACATACTTCCAAAGGAACGGCTGCCGGAGTTTGTCAAGGCGCTGCAGGGGAATTTCCGTGTCGTCGGACCTGTGAAGACGGAGCACGGCTTCGCCTTCGATGACATCGCCGATCCCCAGCAGTTGCAGCTTGACTACACGACAACCATCCTCCCCCCCAAAAAGTACTTTTTGCCTCAGCGCGAGGTGCTGTTCTCCTATCACACCGAGCAGGAAGATGGCGGTCGGCGGCGCATCGAAATGCGCCCGGTCTATCAGGGCGTCGAGCCGACCGTGATCTTCGGCGTGCACACCTGCGACATGAACGGCATCATGCTCTACGACAAAGTCTTCTCCGAAGGCTTTCGCGATGAGCACTACATGGAGCGGCGCGAGCAGATTTACGTCATCGGCATCGAGTGCCTGCACCCGTGCGATGAGGCATCGTTCTGCAAGGACATGGGCACGCTGACCGCCCCGCCCGTCTACGACCTGCACATGACCGACGCCGGTGATTTCTATTTCGTGGACACCGGCACCGAAAAGGGCGAACGGTTGCTGCTGGATCATGTCTACGTCAAGATGGCCGAAAAAGAGGATATCCAGAAGCTCGGCCAGATTCTGTCGTCCAAATGGCCGCGTTTCCGGATGCGCCTGAAGATGAGCCGCGACCAGACGCCCGCCCTGCTCACCCTGGGCTACCAGGCCAAACTGTGGCAGGAACTGGGCGAACGCTGCCTGGCCTGCGGATCGTGCACGAATGTGTGCCCTACCTGCTTCTGCTTCGATGTGATTGACGAGAACGACATCACCCTGCAGAACGGCGAGCGCGTGCGCGTGTGGGACTCCTGCCAGCTCTATGAGTTCGCGCTGGTGGCGGGCGGACACAACTTCCGCGAGAGCAAAGCCTCGCGCGTGCGTCATCGCCTGATGCGCAAGGGCAAGTACATCAAGCAGGTGCACGGGCTGATCGGTTGCACGGGTTGCGGGCGCTGCGAACGGGCCTGCCTGGTGCATATCACCATCCCCGGCACGCTCAACGCGCTGCACGAAGAAATGCAGCTTGAGCCGGGTGTATAGGAGAGGCGCGCGATGTTGCACATGCACGAGAACCTCAAGACGACCACAACGCCGCTGCGCTACGACGGTCATACCTCGGTCTTCCTGCCCGCAGTGGCCACCATTGAGGACGTGAAGACCGAAACGGCGCTGGAGAAAATCTATACGGTGCGTCTGCCGGGCGGCCAGAACCTGGGCCATGTGCCGGGGCAGTTTGTCATGGTCTCGGTGCCCGGCGTCGGCGAGGCACCCATCAGCGTCATGTCGTCGCCCAACCGCACCGGCGAGACCTTCAAGCTGTGCATCCGCAAGGCGGGCGACCTGACCGGCGTCATTCACCAACTGCAGCCGGGCGATCAGATCGGCATCCGTGGCCCCTTCGGGCGGGGTTTCCCGATAGACACCTTCCGCGGTAAAGATATTCTCATCGCCGCGGGCGGTCTGGGCCTGGCCCCCGCTCGCTCGCTGATTGACGAAATCCTCGATCACCGCTCGCAGTTTGGCCGCCTGATCATCCTCTATGGGGCCAAGACCCCGGCGGAAATCCTGTTCCGCGATGCCATCGCCGAATGGGAAGAGCGCGACGATGTCGAGTTCCTGATGACTGTTGACCGCCCCGACCCCACCTGGTTCGGCCATGTCGGGGTGATCACCACCTTGTTCCCGCACGTCGAGGTCAACCCGTACAAGACCATCGCGGTGACCGTCGGGCCGCCGGTGATGTATCGCTTCGTCACCATGGAGTTGCTGGGTAAAGGGCTGACGCCGGAGCAAATCTGGCTCAGCTTCGAACGGCGCATGAAGTGCGGCATTGGCAAATGCGGCCATTGCCAGGTCAACCATCGCTACAGTTGCCAGGAAGGCCCCTCGTGGACTTACGCCGAGGCCCTGGCCTTTGAGGAGGCGCTCTGATGGCCACGAAACCGAAAATCGCCTTCTTCGATTTCACCAGTTGCGAAGGCTGCCAGCTCACCGTCATTGACCTGCTGCAGACGCACCTGGGCCTGCTCGACCTGGTGGAAATCGTGCAGTTTCGCGAAGCCATGTCGGAAAAAGGCGAAGACTACCAGATCGCCTTCATCGAAGGCTCGTGCACGCGCAAGAGTGACGAGGCCCGCCTGTTGCAGATTCGCGAGCAGGCCAGCATGGTGGTGGCGCTCGGCGCCTGCGCGCACCTGGGCGGCATCAATGCCCTGAAGAACCGCTGGACGATCGAAAACGTCCAGACGTATGTCTACGGCAAGAATGGCAAGGACGCCTACGAGAGCTATCCGGCGCGCCCCATCTCCGCCGTGATCAAGGTGGACGCGGTGATCCCCGGCTGCCCGATTGATCGCTACGAATTCCTGCGCATCGTGCAGCTCATCTTGCAGGGGCGCAAACCCCGCCTGCCCGACTACCCGCTCTGCGTGGAGTGCAAGTTCAAAGAGAACGCCTGCCTCAACACGCTGGGCAAGCCCTGCCTGGGGCCGATCACCCGCGCGGGCTGCAACGCCATCTGCCCGACCTATGGCGACGGTTGCGAAGGTTGCCGGGGCTGGCACCCGGAGGCCAATTTCACCTACATGCGCGAGATTCTGCGCGGGCATGGCCTGTCGGACGCTGAGATTGACGCCCGCTTCACCATGTTCAATCACTACCAGTTCCAGCACATGGGCGACGAAGCGCCGATCACCACGCCGCTGTCACCTCTTAAGGACGAGCCTCTGCCCACCTCGACCTTTGCTGCGCCGAAGGAGGCCTGACGACCATGACCGAGAACATCAAAGTCAACGTCCATCACGTCACCCGCGTCGAGGGGCACGGCAACATTGTGGTTGACGTGCGCGGCGGCACCATCGAAAAGTGCGAACTGCAGATCGTCGAGACGCCGCGTTTCTTCGAGGCCATGCTGCGCGGCAGACCGTACTACCAGGCGTCGCACATCACCAGCCGCATCTGTGGCATCTGCGCTTGCGGGCACGCCACGGCCAGCCTGCGTGCCACCGAACGCGCCCTGAAGGTCAAACTCAGCGAGCAGACGGTGCGCCTGCGCAAGCTGGTCTTTCACGGCGAAATGCTCGACAGCCACATCCTGCATGTCTACATGCTGGTTGCGCCGGACTTCCTGGGCGTGGGCAGCGTGCTCCCGCTGGCCAAGACGCACCCGGAGATCGTGAAGCGGGCGCTGCGCATGAAACAGTTCGCTGGCGACCTGTGCGCCGCCTTCGCCGGACGGCATACCCATCCCATCGCCATGACCGTCGGCGGCTTCACCCAGTATCCCAGCATGACCAAGGTCGAGGAACTGCGCGAGCGGGCCGAAGCCATGATTGCCGATGTGGACGCCACTGTCGAGCTGTTCGGCACCCTGCCCTGGCCCAACTTCGAGCGCGAAACCGAGTACGTGGCACTGGTGCAGCCGGACGAATATGGCTTCATTGACGGCATGATCGCCAGCAGCGATGGGTACACGCTGCCCGTCGAGCAATATCGCAGCGTGACCAACGAACGCCTGGTGCCACACTCGACGGCCAAGCACACCGCCTTCAACCGCGATAGCTATATGGTGGGGGCGCTGGCCCGCTTCAACCTGAAGCACGAGCAACTGCACCCGCGTGCCAAAGCTGCCGCCGAACACCTGGGACTGCGCGCGCCCTGCTACAATCCTTTCCTCAACAGCGCAGCTCAGGTGGTGGAAATCGTGCACTGCGTAGACGACACCATCCGCCTGCTCGACGAGACGCTGGCCCGCGGGATCACCTGGGAAGCGCCCGCGCCGGTGACGCTCTCGCCGGGGGCGCGGGGCGTCGGGGCATGCGACGTGCCACGCGGCACCCTCTTCCACGAGTATCAGATCGGCGAAGACGGCCTGATCGAAGAGGCGAACTGCATCATCCCGACGGGGCAAAACCTGGGCAACATTGACCGCGACATGCGCGCCCTGGTGCCCCGTATTCTGACCGAACCGGAAGACCAGATTCGCCTGAAGATGGAGATGCTGGTGCGGGCCTACGACCCGTGCATCTCGTGCTCAACGCATTTCTTGAACGTCGAGTTCGTCGGCAAGTGAGACAGGGAACGGCTGGACGCGGGGTTGAGGGACGAGCTATCAGACGCCCCCGACCCCGCTGCCAGCGCCGCAGATGGAGTAGCTCAGCCGCTCATGACCGGAACTCTGGCCGGTGACACCCTGATCCTGGGCGTCGGGAACCCTTTGCAGGGCGACGACGGCATTGGGATCGTGGCTGTGCAACAGATCGCCGCCCGTCCCGATCTGCCCGCAGGGGTAGACGTGCTCGACGGCGGCACAGCCGGTTTGGGGCTGATCCCTGTGCTGGAACGGTACCGGCGGGTGATTCTGGTTGACGCTGTGCAGATGGGCGAACAACCCGGCACCGTGCGCCGGTTCGCCTGGAACGACGTGCGCCTGCGCGAGCGCGAGCGCGCCTTGTCGCTGCACCAGAGCGATCTCAACGAAGCGCTGGCGCTGGCCGAAGCGCTGTGCTGTCTGCCGCCCGTGTTGATCGTCTACGGCGTGCAACCCCAGCACACCGACTGGGATCAGCCGCTGAGCGACGCGGTTCGGCGTGCTTTGCCGGGCCTGGTAGATGCCCTCATGACCGAGGTCAGGAGTATCAACAGCAATGGCTCACAAGATTCTGATCATTGACGATGATCCCGATGTCGTGCTGGCGCTGCGGATGCCGCTGGAAAGCGCCGGTTACGAAGTGCACGACGCGCACTCCCAGGAAAGCGGCCTGAAAGCAGTGGATCAACTGAAACCCGATCTGATCATCCTGGATGTGATGATGGATACGCACACGGCGGGCTTCCAACTGGCACACAAGCTGCACGGCCCCGCCGCCAAGGAAGAGCACAAGGCCATCCCCATCCTGATGCTGACGGCCATTCATCAGACCACGCCGCTGCGTTTCGGGCCGGACGAAGACTATCTGCCCGTAGACGGGTTCATCGAAAAGCCCGTAGACCCGCAGAAACTGATCGCGGAGATCAAGAAACTGCTTAAGAAATAGACCGGGAAAGGTCGCTATGCGCGTACTCTGGCAGCGGATCGGGCATGATCGCACAGCCAGAACGGTAGACGCCGGGCGGCGACGGACACTCCTGCTCCGCCAG
>DDBP01000147.1 GCA_002332795.1 Anaerolineales bacterium UBA2029
CACTGACAACCTTTGCACGCATCCACCGAGGCCTTTGCCGTGAATGAGATTCTCGTCGCTCCGTCCTTTGCCGCTACGACAACCTCGCGCGAGCGACTGGCCCTGTATGTGCACATCCCTTTCTGCCGCACTCGCTGCACCTACTGCGCCTTCAACACCTACGCTGGCCTGAGGGCGCGCATCCCGGCCTATGTGCAGGCGCTGCAGCGCGAAATCCGGCTGGTAGGAGCGGCTGCTGATCACCGACCTGGCATTCTCTCGATCTATTTCGGCGGCGGCACTCCCAGTCAGTTGCCTGTTCCGGCTGTCGGCCAGATCGTCGAGACGTGCCAGCAAGCGTTCTCCCTCAACCCTGAAGCCGAGATTTCCTTCGAGGTCAACCCTGGCGACGCCGACGCCGCATACTTTGCGCAACTGCGCCGGGCGGGTGTCAGCCGCCTGAGCATCGGGATGCAGTCCGCCAACGAAAGCGAGCTGCGTCTGTTCGCCCGCCGTCACACTCCGAATGATGTACCTCAGACCGTGCGTCTGGCGCGTCAGGCGGGTTTCGCCAGCCTCAACCTCGACCTGATCTACGGCATTCCCGGACAGACGCTCTCCATGTGGCAACACAGCCTGTACTATGCCCTGCGCTGCGAGCCTGATCACCTGTCCCTTTACAGCCTCAGTTTCGAAGAAGGCACGCCGCTGCACACATGGCTACGGCAAGGGCGTGTACCGCTGCCCGATCCTGATCTGGCCGCTGATATGTACGACTGGGCCGCGGATACCTTGCAGGCCGCCGGGTATGAGCACTACGAGATCAGCAATTGGGCCAGACCAGGGCACGCCTGTCAGCACAACGTACACGTCTGGCGCAATCTGCCGTACCTGGGCTTCGGCGCAGGCGCGCACGGCTACGCCGGCGGCGTGCGCTACGAGACCGTCACCAACCCTGGCGCGTATATTGCCCGCATCAATGCGCAAAGCGAGCCGCTGCCCTTCCCCCTCTCTGCCGCGACCGCCGAGACCCTGCCTGTGGAGCGACGGGAGGCAATGGCCGACACCATGATCCTGGGCCTGCGGCTGCTGGAGGAAGGCGTTGACAGCGCCGCCTTTCGCGCACACTTTGGTTGCTCCCCTCATGAGGCATTCGGCCCCGCGTTACAGCGCCTGCAGGCGCAAGGGTTGATCGAGGAGACCGCCGATGGACGTATCCGCCTGACCCGGCGTGCCTATCTGGTAGCCAACCGCGTGTTCGTGGAGTTCGTGTAGGAGAAGATCATGCTCTCAAGCAGGCACGTCCTGACTCTGGGACTGCTGGCGATCTCGCTGGCAGCGTGCGGCGAAGAGAGCAATCCCGCGCCTGGCGTCACGCCCTGGCTACAGCCCACACGTCCCGCCCCCGCCTTTGCCACTCAGTCCCCTGTGCTGCTTGACCTGCAACACGACTACGAGGCGCTGGTCACCGCACACCAGGGGCTTTCCACCATCTGGGAAGAACTGGCACACGGCGCAGCGGTTCGCTGCGGAACACTACCGCAGGTGCCCGATCCGGCGGGTGTCAAGGCGTCCGACGACCCGACTTACCGCGCTCTGGCCGAGACACTGCGTCAGGCAGCCATCGAGTTGACGCGCAGCCGCGATCTCTGGCAGGCCGAATGCTCCACGCCACGACCTCAGCCTCCGCCGCAGGTCATTCAGGAAGGGCTGCTGGCCGTGCGCGCTGCCGGGGACGCTTTGCGTCAGGCGGAATCATTGCTCTCTGCCCTGCCTTAGGGACGAGAGTCGTCGCAGTACAGGGGAGTCTGCTTGAGGGCGGCAATTGACCCCGCGCCCGCCGCAAACATGGCAATACGCAGTTCAGTCGCCAGCTCCCAGATCACCATCTGCACCGCCTCGACGCCCTGCACCGCTGCCTTGAGAAACGGCCCGGCCATGCCCCCCAGTTCGGCCCCCAGCGCAATGCACTTGGCCACGTCAACGCCGTCGCGCAGACCGCCGCTGGCGATGATCGGCAAGCCGGGCACCGCTTCGCGGACGTAGCGGATGCTGTCCGCCGTGGGGATACCCCAGTCGGCGAAGGCGCGTGCCACGCGGGCGTAGTGAATGGTCGGCGCGCGATGATACTCCACCTCCGTCCAGGAGGTGCCCCCTGCTCCGGCCACGTCAATGACCGCCACTCCCGCGTCGGCCAACTGTCGCGCCGCCTGCGGCGAGATGCCCCAGCCGACTTCCTTGGCGATCACCGGCACCTCCAGCGCGCTGCACACTTCTTCGATGCGAGACAGCAGGCCAGCGAAATGACCATCTCCTTCGGGTTGCACTGCTTCCTGCAGTGCGTTGAGATGCAGGATCAGCGCGTCCGCCCCCACCAGTTCCACCGCCCGCCGGCATTGGTCAACGCCAAAGCCGTAGTTGAGCTGCACCGCGCCCAGATTGGCAAAGAGCAAAATGTCCGGCGCAACCCGTCGCACCTGGAACGTTGCGGCCACCGCCGGGTCTTCCAGCGCCACCCGCAGCGATCCCAGTCCCATGGCTATACCGGCGTTCTGCGCGGCCTCGGCCAGAGTCATGTTGATCTGCCCTGCCCGGTCCGTGCCCCCTGTCATAGAGGAGATTAGCAAGGGGCTGCGCAACGCCTTGCCCAGGAAGACCGTACTGGTATCTACCGCCTGCAGGTCGAGTTCCGGCACCGCCTGATGCATGAAACGCAGCCTCTCCAGGCCGGTCGTCAGGCGAGGAAATTGAACGTTCTCCTCCAGGTTGATGCGGATATGGTCGTCTTTGCGCCGCCCTGTGTCGGCAGCGGGCGTAACTTCCGGCATGTGTCGGTGTTCCTTAGGTGTGTACACGGCTGGGCAGCACTGGACAGCAACAGATAGACCGTGTAGACTTGACGCTCTGCACAGAATATACCAACTGACTGTGCGACACGGCATACTTCGGGTAGAATAGCAATGCCCGGCTCGCCAATTCCCAAGCCACAAACTAGGAGGTAACGAAAGATGGCTACCACTCAGGAGCGCGTGACCGATATCATTGTCGAGTTGTTGGGGGTCGACAGGGAGAAAGTCACGCCCGACGCGCGGTTCCGTGAAGACCTGGAGGCCGACTCCCTTGACCTGGTAGAACTGATCATGGCGTTCGAAGACGAATTCGGCGGCGAAATCTCCGACGAAGAAGCGCAGACCATCCAGACCGTCGGCGACGCCATCAAGTACATTGAAGAGAAGATGGGCGGCTAAATCACCCGTCCGGAGTCATCCAAGGAGGCGATTGACACCTGTCAACCGCCTTTTTTGTTTGCGTCCTGCCTGCGCACATTTCTGAGGAGTAGTATCCCAACCGCCACCAGGCAGCACAGCGTATACCCCACCGCCCCGTAGCCGACCTTCACCCCGATCTGGAAATTGTCCAGCAAGGGGCGAGTGCGCGTCAGCCCCCACCAGCCTGCCAGCACACCGATCAGCAGAACGCCCGCAGTGAGTGCCCCCCGCCAGCGCGCTGACAGCCGGCGCGCCGGTATGGCAAGCGCTATCCCCGCCAGCCCCAGCCCGGTGAGCAGGGCCATCTGCCGATAGTTGGGATCGGCGGAGGCAGCGCCGAGAAACTCGCGCGGCGGCAGGAAGCGCAACGCTATCAGCAGAGCGACTCCCCACAAGACCGTCCGCAGGCGTAGATCGTGTGCAGCGTTGGCCAACAGTGCTGTTGCCCATAGCAGCGTCACCTGCGGCAGGCGCAACAGAAAGCTCGTCCATAGGGCAGGCGCTTCGGACCGCACTGCCGGGTGCAGACTCGCCCACTCGGCCAGATCGTAGGCGTGCAGGGTGAATGCCGCCGTCGCATGGCTGTACCACGGCAGATAGTAACACAGCAGCGCCAGGGTTAGCGCTGCCAGGGCCAGCCACCAGCCAGGCCCCTGCGCCCTCATGACCGCACCCGCCGGGTCAACTGATCGAGTTGCTGCACGATCGCCGCGTCTTCCTCCGACTGCTGCCGGAAATACTCGATCATGAACTCGCTCCGGCGCTGACGCAGGGCCATTGTCGCCACGGCACGGATGTCGTCCACTCCTGCCACGTCGCGCCCATCCGCCGCGGCATAAGCTCGCGCCGCCTCGAACATCGTGTATTCGGCGCGGTGCGAATCAATGCCCAACGCGGACACCAACCCCAGCCCCACTTCCACCGCTTCCTCGCTCAGTTCCGTCTGTTTGAGCAGTTCACGGGCCAGGGCCACTTCTTCGCGGGCCTCCGCGGTCACCTCGGCCCATTCGGCCAGAAAACGCCGCTTGTTGGCCTGATAGCGACGCACACGCCGGTAGACCTCGTAACGCTCCGCCGGATCGGTCAGCCCCTGCACCCACACCCGCAGCCCAAAGCGATCCATGATCTGCGGACGCAACCGACCTTCTTCTGGATTCATCGAGCCAATGAGCACGAAGCGCGAGCGATAGGTGCCCACCATTGGCCCGCGCCGGACGGTGTAGCTACCCTGTGCCGCAGCGTCGAGGATGGCGTCCACAATCACGTCGTCGAGCAGGTTGACCTCGTCAATATACAGCAGGTTCTGGTCGGCGCGGGCCAGGATACCTTTTTCCAACCGCACGCGCCCCTGCTGCACGGCGATCCGCTCGTTGATCCCACCCACCACATCTTCCAGGCGGGCGTTCAGCGGCAATTCGATCAGCTTCACTGCTTCATAGCGGGTGATAGACTCGCCCGCCGCCAGCTTGCGCTGACAATCCAGACATACGTCCAGGTTGCCCTGCGCGTCTACGTCTGTCGGCAGGCATCCTTCCGGGCACGCGCTGACTTCGATATATGGCAGCAGGTCGGCCAGGCTGCGCACGCAGGTCGTCTTACCCGTGCCGCGCGGCCCGATGAGCAGCACGCCGCCGACCGCCGGATTGATCACCGCCAGCAACAGCGCCATGCGCATTTCGAGCTGCCCCACCATGGCCAGGAAGGGAAAGGGCAGATGCTCTGCCAGGCCAAGATCGGGCGCGGGTTCGCGCAATACCCGGCGCGCCCCAGCCTCGTTGAGCATCTCCAGCAGCCGCGAGGATTGCGCGCCGCTGGTCAGATCAGGCAACAAGGTAGACACTGGACTATCCTTCCTCTTGCAGGTCAGCGCCCGATCCGCGCAACTCTTGCCCGCAGCGGTGACGCCCTCTGTGCGCGTTGCGCTCAAGCGCTAAAGAACCACACTCTCAGGCTGGCGTGCTCCAGGTTCGTCAGCATGTTCAGCGCGCCCTGCGAATTGCCGACACACCTGCCCTCTACCGGAACGCAATCCACGGTCGCCCCTATTTTCAGTCCATGTCGGGACGCAGGTCGGAGATGCGCTTGAAAATGTCCGGGTCTTCGTCCAGCACGTCCACCGTGCTGAAGTCCAGTTCGGCCATCATCGGCGGCAAGGGCGCGCGCGCCGGCAGACGCTCTGGTCGTGCGGGCGGCGCGGGGGGGTGCGTGTGAAAGGGACGACGCCGTTCGCTGCGCTTGCGCAGGATGCGTCCGTCGCGGCTCAGGCGACCGATCCACTCGCCGTCACGCTTGTAGACCTCGCCGCCCTCGACAAAGCCGACGTATTCACCCCGCGTGTTGAAGAGATAGTCGCCCACCTTGGTGGCGTGCCAGTCGCCGCGCGTATCGTAGATGAATGTCGGTCGCGTTGAAGATGACGATGGCAGACTCATACCCCCTCCCATGCCTCTTCGGACTGGCTCTATTGTAGCATCTGCCGGTAAATCGCCAGAAGCTGTGTCGCGGCCCCTTCCCAGGTGAACTTCGCGGCCTGCCGGAAGCCGCGCGCGGTTAGCTCGGTGCGCAGAGTCGCATCGTCCAGCAAACGACGCAGGCCATCAACAATGGCTTCTATGTCATAGGGGTCAACCAGAATCGCCGCGTCACCGGCCACCTCCGGCAATGACGAAATGGCCGAGGTGAGCACAGGCGTGCCGCACGCCATGGCCTCCAGCACCGGCAGACCGATCCCTTCGTAGAGCGAGGGATAGGCCAGGCACACAGCATCCGAATACAGGGCGGGCAGGTCTTCGTCGCGGGCGAAGCCGATGAAGTGCACCCGACCCTGCAGGCCGTGATCGCGTACCGCCTGATAGATCGGCCCCTCCAGCCAGCCCCGTCCACCAGCGATCACCAGATGCACGTCTTCGTAGGCCGATCCCAGTGCAGCCAGGGCGGCGATCAGGCGGGCGTAGTTCTTGCGCGGTTGCACCGTTCCGACCGAGAAAACGTAAGGGTTGGCGGGAATACCATAGCGCTGCCGGGCGGCTGCTCGCGCCGCGGGATCGCTCACTGGTCTGAATTCCGGCTGCACTCCGCCCACCAGCACGGTGATCTTTTCAGCGGGCGTGCCATATAGCGCGATCAGGTCGTCTTTCGTCGCCTGCGAATCGGCCAGCACATGCGTGGCCCGCCGCACCGAGCGCGGCACCACAACATCCAGATAGGCCTTGAGGACAGGCGTCGTCGTTTCTGGGGCGCGCACAAACGACAGATCGTGGACGGTGAGCAAAGTGCGCGTACCTGGCAACGTCGGCGGCAGGGTGAAGTCGGTGGCATGAAACAGGCGCACCCGTCCGGTGAAGACCTCGACCGGCAGCGGCAGTTGCAGGCGATGCCACAGCCGGGCGAACCACAGGGGAGTGATGCGCGTGGATCGCCAGCAGAAATTCGGGCCGGGTACCGGCGGCAGTTGCCGTCGGCCTGCTCCGGCTACGAACAGACGATACGGCGTAGAGGAGTCCTGCGCGGCCAGGGCGCGCACCAGTTCGCGCACATAGCGTCCAATCCCTGCGCCCTGTTCGTAGGCAGCCGTGTAGTCTATGCCAATGGCGGTCATGGCCGGGAGGCTAAGAGTGCTTCGCCAGGATCGCCTGGATGCGCTCGATCAGCGTTGTCTGGCTGATGGGCTTGGGGAGATAATCCACCGCTCCGGCCTCCAGCCCGGTCTGCTGCGCGATCGCCTCGACCCGCGCGGAGAGGAAAACTACCGGGATAGAAGCCAGAGCGGGGTCGCTCTTCATACGCCGCAGCATATCGAACCCGTTGATGTCGGTCATCATTACATCGAGCAACACCAGATCGACCGGCTGATCCCTGAGCATTTCCAACGCTTTCGCCGCCGAATGCGCACTCTCGACGGCAAAGCCAGCATGTTCCAGCGCCATGCGCACCAGATCGCACAGCAACACATCGTCGTCTACGATCAGGATGCGCGCGCTCATGGGATTCTACTCCACGTCGTTATAGGTCCAGTAGCGGTTGGCGAAGAAATTCCACACCATGACGATCCACACAGCGAAGAACTGCGCGATATTGGTGCCCAGGCGACGCGCCGTTGCATCGGTCATCGTCGCAACAGCGCCCACCGAGCGCAACACGTCCGCCCCGAAATGCCCAAACGGGTTGTACAGAGTGCGTACCCACACCAACCGAAACGCCAACCCTATGATACTGACGATGAAGAATTGCAGCCACTGCCGACGCACCGACCGCGAGCGCGAGTCCGGATACGTCCAGTAGCGATTCCAGATGAAATTGCTGGTGACTGCCGAGACAAACGCGGTGCCGGTCGCCAGGGCCACCTTCAGCGTGATATGAGGTGGATCCGGATGCAGCACCGTGGCCTGCAGCAGATTCAGCACGCCGAAATCAATCACTGCTCCCAGTGCCCCCACCGTGGCGAACTTGAGAAAACGCTCGACTTCGCGGGCCTTCGCCCCACCCACACGCCGGCTGATCCTCACCAACAACCGGTTCCAGCGCACAAGCACGTTTGCTATCCCCCCGTAGTGTCGCCGTACGGCCCTGTCAGAAGTCACCATGCGCATGATCATTATCCCTCAACGAAGCACATGCTGCATCCTCGCTGGCCCAGGCCAGCAGCCCCAACATGACTCCCAGATGCAGGAATAGATTGTTGACAGTGAGCTTGTCCACCAGGCTATGCGCCAGGAAATGCGCCCAGGTGCCCAGCAGACCGATCAGAATGCCGCGTTTCAGGGGGTCGGTCTGCCGCAGTGCCCGTATCGTGCCCAGCACAATCAACCCCCAACCGAACCCGTATCCGGCCACGCCCACCAATCCAGTCTCCGCCAGGGTATTCAGATAATCATTGTGAGCGTGCCCCAGAGCCAGCGGCCAGCGCGGCAGTGCATACTCCGGGTAGATCACTTCGTAGTTGCCCAGCCCCACCCCTGTCCAGGGGTGAGCGCTGGCCATATTGATGGCCGCCTGCCAGTGCGCCAGCCTTTCCAGCGTGGCATAGTTGGCATCGTTGAGCGGTGCGCCGCGCACATCACGCCAGCCCTCCAGGTCAGCGAACGCGCTGTCCAGGCGAGCCTGTACCGCGGCGGGCAACATCCCGCTGCTCCACATACCCAGCGCCCCGATAGCAAGGGCAGCGATCAGCAACGCGCCCTGCCAACGGCGACGCGGCGCAAAGAATACCATCGTGATCAGCGCCACGCCAAAACCGAGCCAGGCCCCGCGTCCCCAGGAAGCGATCAGTCCAGCCAGCAATAACAGCGCACAGCCGCTATACCACAGCGCACGCGCCCCATCCCGGCGTGCCTGTGACTTGTCCACACTCCACCTGGGCCAGGCCCGTCTCGCATACCCCCAGGCCAGGCCCAGCGCCAGGGGCAAAACCAGTCCCATGAAGGCGCTGAAGGGATTCGGCTGCCCAAAGGTGCCAAAGGCCCGGAAGTGACGAAATTCGTCAATCCACAGATGCGCCGCGCCGGAGCCGCCGTAGAACTGATAGATGCCCAGCGCCGCCTGCAGAACTCCCGCCCAGACCACCCCGAAGGCGATCCACTCGCCGCGGCCTGCTTCAGTGAGATCGCCAACAATCACGACCAGCAGGATGACAGCAGCCCATTTGGCCCACTCCGCCAGGCCCGCGCTGACAGAAACCGCATGCCACAGAGACGGCGCAAACCCGACCGCCAGGATCAGCAGGGGGACGAGTACCCGCGCGGAAAACCGTATCCGCGACTGTGCCTGGTTGATGCGCCAGAGTCCCCACACAAGGGCGGTCAACAGCAGCGCCACCTGCCCCACGTCCAGAGGCCACGCCGTCGAGACCTCGGTCTCGATCAGGGCTTTGAGCGGCGCTACAGCCAGCATGGCGATCACGGCCAGCGCTGGCTCCAGGAGCAGCGCCGCCGTCACCAGACCGCCTGCCAGCAACAGGCCGCTCACTGGCAACGGCAGCAGCGCCACCAACGTGCCTGCCACGAGAGCAGCTACCAGCCACTTCCAGGCGGGTGAAGCTGTGTGTACGTCTGTGTGCAGTGCGAACCCGTTCACACCCGTTTCCGGAAGTAGGCTATCGTCTCGCGCAGTCCGTCGTGCAGGTCAACCTGCGGCACCCAGCCCAGCACCGTGCGCGCCCGTGTGATGTCGGGTTGCCGGGTCTGCGGATCGCCCTTGATCCGCCGTTCCGGTTTCAGCACGATTCCTGCCGGATTGCCCGTCATCTCGTTGATCAGTTCCGCGAGCTGCAGGATGGTCATCTCGCTGGGGTTGCCGATGTTCACCGGCTCGGTGTAATCGGACATCAACAGGCGGTAGATGCCCTCGATCAGATCGGACACATAGCAAAAGCTGCGGGTCTGCGAACCGTCGCCATAAACGGTCAACGGTTCACCGCGCAGCGCCTGCCCGATGAAATTGGGCACCACGCGCCCATCATCCAGGCGCATGCGCGGCCCGTAGGTGTTGAAGATGCGCGCGATGCGCGTGTCCACGCCGTGCGTGCGATGGTAGGCCATGGTCATCGCCTCGGCGAAGCGTTTGGCCTCGTCATAGACACCGCGCGGGCCGATCGCATCCACGTTGCCCACATAGTCTTCGCGCTGTGGGTGCACCAGCGGATCGCCGTATACCTCAGACGTAGACGCCAGCAGAAAGCGCGCCCCCTTGTCCTTGGCAACGCCCAGCGCATTGTGCGTCCCCAGCGCACCTACTTTCAGCGTCTGAATGGGATACGTCAGATAGTCAATGGGACTGGCTGGCGAGGCGAAATGGAGTACTGCGTCGAGCGGGCCGGGCAGGTAAATGAAGTTGGTAACATCATGCTTGATGAAAAGGAAGTTCTCGTTGCCCGCCAGGTGCGCGATGTTGTCCACACTGCCGGTGAGCAGATTGTCCATACCGATCACCTGGTGTCCTTCGGCCAGGAATCGGTCGCACAGATGAGACCCCAAAAAACCCGCCGCCCCTGTGATCAGAATGCGCATACAGGTAACTCTTGTCTCCGGTCGTTGTGCCCAGTCACCGGCGGAAGTGTACCACAAAACTGTCCCGCGCCAAGAGCGAACCCCCTTTCAGTACGCGAGCGATCCGGTCGAGACCGTCGTATTGGTATCAATGTGGTGCGAACTTCTTTCTGACATATGAAAAGTTTATGAAAATAGTTTGACAACTCTGTCAGAGCAGGGTTCTATAGAGAAGAGAATGTGTGCGCTTCTGCACAGGCCATTGACAGGGGGAGGACTATCATGGCCGAAATCATTTTCGACAGCGAGTACATCACCGTAGTTTACCATCCTGACACCAAGATCGTTCACCATACTATCCACAAAACAGTTCCCTTTCCAATACTGACAGCAGCGACAGACGCTGGCACCGAAGCTCTGGCGCGCTACGGCGCGAGTAAGTGGCTCTCCGACGATCGCAAGAACACCGCCCTGTCGCCGGAATCCTACGAATACGCACTTTCGGACTGGGGAGTGCGCACGGTGAAAGCCGGCTGGAAGTATTGGGCCTTGGTCGTGCCCGAAGACCTTTCAGGTCGGCTGGACATGGTCCGCATGGTCGAGCTGTGCTACAACCTGGGCGTGCGGGTGATGGTCTTCACCGACCTGGAGAAAGCAGAGTTGTGGCTCAAGAGCCTCTAGGGCATTGACTGCATGACTGTTCGCGTCCCCTTCGCTCGCCACCCGCGAGGGAAGGGGACTTCTGTTTACTTCTGGACTTGTGAAGAATCCACAACAACCAGTTGACAGGCTCACCAGAACCGTTTTCTATTAAGGGAGAGTGTATTCACTTGATATACAGGGTGAACTTCATGGCCGAGATCGCCTATACCATTTACAGCAGTGACTATATCAGCGTGATTTACCACCCAGAGACCAAGATCGTTCACCACACCTTCCACAAAGCCATGCCCGGATCAGAACTGCGGGCAGCGCTCAACGCCGGCACCAATTTCCTCAGGCGCTACAGCGTCACCAAATGGCTTTCCGACGAGCGTCAGAACCCTGGTCTTGCGCCGGAAGACGTGCAATACCAGATTACCGACTGGGCACCGCGCACAGCCAGGGCTGGTTGGAAATACTGGGCGATCGTCGTCCCTCACTCGTTTGAAGGGAAAGCGGACATCATGAGCGTAGTACAGGCGAGTTACGACCTGGGCATCCGCTCTATGGTGTTCAGTACGGTACAGGAAGCTCTGGACTGGCTCATCAGCCTCTAGCAGCGACCCCGTGCCCCTGCACTGCCCAGATTCAATGGTGTATTATAGCGGTCATGACGGGGCAACGTCCGTCCTGATCAATTTTGTTCCGCCTGCAGATCGGTCAGCTTGCGGGCGAACTCCGCAGCAAAGACCTGGTAGGCATGATGATCGTACAGGCACACGATCACGTGCCGTAGATGCGTCAGTTCCTCGAAGGTGTAGTCGAAGATCACGCGGAGCATCACATCGGCACAACTTTCCAGCGGATAGCCGAACACGCCAGTAGAAATGGCGGGCAAGGCGATGCTGTGCAGGCCATGCTGCTCAGCCAGTCGCAGGCTGGCACGCACTGCGCTGGCCAGTTTGCCTGCCTCGCTCCCCTCACCCATGCGCGGCCCGACGGCATGGATCACATGGCGCGCCTTCAACTGCCCGCCGCCAGTGATGACCGCGTCGCCAACTTCGCAGTAGCCGATCCGCAGACACTCTTCCTGAATGCTCGGCCCGCCCTTCTGCCGGATGGCGCCCGCCACCCCCGCGCCCAGGATGAGCTGCGAATTGGCCGCGTTGACGATGGCGTCTACGTCGAGATCGGTGATATCCCCCTGCACCAGTTCGACTGTCACTCCGTTGATCGTCGCTTTCACGGTGACCTGCCTCCTGCCTACGGCTCTGTCTCCGCCGAAAAGATGGACTGACTCTTTGCCAGCCATTGCAGCATGGCCAGCGACAGAAAGAACACAAAGGCCAGGTTGATAGCAAAGTAGGCCACGTCCACCAGTCCATGCGCCAGGAAATCGGCCATGCTGCCCGCCAACCCCAACACCAGCATCAGCAGGGCGGGATCGCCCGTCCGCCGCAGATGCCACAATCGCCGCCAGTACACGGCCTGGAAGGCAATGCCCAGCAACACGCCCAGGATGCCCAGATTGACCCAGTGATTGAGCAGGATATTGTGCGGGATGGACAGATTCGGCTCCTGCCAGGCTTCCGGCAACAGGTAACGGCTGCGGTACCAGTATAGAAATTGATCCAGCCCTGCGCCGGTCAGGGGACGCTCGGCGATCAACTGCAGCGAGCTATACCACAGATGCCGCCGAAAGGTCGCCGTGCTGCCGAACAGGTCCGCCAGGCGCGGCAAGATCATCGAGAGCGGCACCAGCACCGCCAGCACCCCGACCAGTGCCCCTGCGGCCAGCGTTATCGCGCGGCGACCGCGCCAGAAGATCAGCGTCACCACCAGCGCCGCGGGCAAGCCCAGCAAGATCGCGCCCCGACTCTGGCTCAGCAGGACAGCCAGCAGCATCACCGCCCCGCTGAGCGCGCCGAACAACCAGCGCCACGAACCGCGCGCTTCCACCAGCACGTAGGCCAGGGCAAAAGGGAGGCACCGTCCCAGGTACAGCCCTACCCCGTTGGGCGAACCGTAGACGCTGATCAGCCGTCGCGCGCCATTTTCGGCTTCCACCACCGATTCGCCAGTGACATACAGGTACAGCCCGACGACCGCGATCGCCGTTCCAGTGAGCAGCAAGGTGTCGGCCAGCCAGTACAGATCGCGGCGCTCCAGGCGCATCCCACGGATCAGGAAGTAAAAGGCAGCGGGTTCCAGCACCACCACCCGCAGTTGTCGCAGCGCCGGCGCAGGAAAAGCCGACCAACTGAGTGAGACGACACCCAATGCGGCAAAAGCCAGCACCAGCCCGTCCAACCCATTCAGATGCAGGGTCAGGCGCACGCGCTGCCGTCGCTGATGTAGCCGCGCCCACTGCACCAATGCCCGTGCGCCCAGCGCCAGCACCGTCAGGGCAACGTATACCTCGACAGTGGCAAAGGCTTTGAACAGCAGATCGAGAGTGGAAATGAAGAAAGCCGACCAGAACAGGATCAGCATCAGCCCCAGCAGAGGCCGGTTGTAGATCAGCACGAACAGGACAGCCAGCGCCGCCAGCGTGAGCACGAATACCGGCGAGAGCGAAGCCAGCCCAGCCGTCAGGATGGTCAGCGCGAGAGCAGGCGGATCGCGCCGCAACAGCGCGGGGATCGTTTCACCCCAGGTGAGCAACGTTCCCAGCAGCACGATGAACGAAGCCGCCAGACCCAGCAACCATTCCAGAAAGCGCCGGAAGGTCTGCGGGGCCGGAACAGACAGTTGCCCCCAGGGCAGACGCAAGGCGATCAGGATGGCTCCCAGCGCCGCCAGCCCGCCGACCACCCCGCAGAAGATGAACGCGCGCGTATAACGGGCAGTGTCCGGAGCGACGGCCACCGCGAAACCGGCGATCGGCCACCGATCGTCTCCGAGCGAGGGCCGGTGCACGATCTCCGCCGTGTGCAGGCCGTCGCTCAGTCCTCTGGCCACGCGCACCAGGGTCAGTTCTGGCTGGCGGTCGGGCGAGGTGAGCACGACGAACGCCTCTCCCTGCCGGTTGCGCGGCAGCGCATTGGCTGGGCGACCATCCACCCACACCGACAGATAGGCGAGATAGTCGTCGCGGCGCAACGCCAGAGCGAATTCCGTGCCGCTGAAGCGCACGGTGATGTGGTTTTCCGCAGGCGCGTCATCCGTCGTCGTCAGTACCGGCCTGGCATCCGCCCCCAGTTCGCTGAAACGCCAGGCTCCTGTGTATTCGACATGGGACGTTTGCGCCGGATAGCGGCCAGGGATCAGCGCCGGAGCGCTCAACTGAAATCCGGCAGCCCTCCATTCGTCGAACCTTGGCGCGATGGCGAACCCCTGCAACGGATCGTCAGCGGGAACGTCCGGCTGCCAGTGCTGCAGGATCAGCCCCCCCACCCAGGGCCACTCGCGACTGGCGCGGGCATAGGCTTCCTGTGTGTAACGCCTCTGTTCCTCAGCCGACACGCTCCCCCAGATAGACAGCGGGCCGCGCCAGCCCTCCGGCAAGGCATTCCAGCCGAAGTGACTGCCCCACAGGGGCTTGTGACCGTCGCCGTGTTTTACCATCTCCTCGCGTAGCAGGATCAGACGCGAGAAGTTGAGCACTCCCTCGTCCACCCGACGGTCATCCGGCCCGGTGTCGAAACCGTAGGGTTTGCCCGCTGCCGCGTCGAAGTAAGCCCCTGCCCCCAGGTCGTACAGCGCGCGCAGAAAGAGCACGTCGCTCAGATTGTCTGGTCCCGTCTCGACGGTTGGAGCCAGACCGGCAGCGATCACCGTCGCCCTGTCGTCGGCAGCGTGAATGGCGCGGTACGCTTCGCGCAACATTGCCGCATAATGAGCCGGTCGCGGATCGAGACCGCCCCAGTGCAGCTTGAGATTCGGCTCGTCCCACACCTGATAATAGTCAATCTGCCTGGCGTAACGCTCGGCCACCGCGCCCGCAAAGCGTCCGTACTCGCTCACACTGGCGGGAGGGGCAATGAGATGCTCCGGCGCGAGTTCATGTCG
>DDBP01000148.1 GCA_002332795.1 Anaerolineales bacterium UBA2029
GACAATCTTTGCATGCACCCAGGCGAACCGCCAGAGGGCTGAGAGCGCAAAGCCTCTTTGTCTTTCTCCGTGTTACCAGCATCTCGGCGGTGAGATTTTCGCCCGAAAAGCACAAAGCCCGCCACCAGAGGGGCGAGCTTTGCCAGTTTGTCAGCGGAAAAAGATCACGTGCTGCGCTGATCGGACGGCTCTTGCTCGTCCTCGTCTTCCCAACTCACGATCCAGATGCACAGGCCGGCGACCAGCACGGTCGCGATGATCAGCGCTGCCCAATTGCCCGCAGTCAGGCCTACGTCGCGCGCCTCGTAGACCAGCAGCGCGATGCAGCCCACCGAGAGCACGATCCACGCGCTCAGGCGTGGCCAGCTTTCGACCAGGCGAATGAGCGTTCCCAGGCCCGGTTGTTTTTTCAGACGATCTACCATGGTCTCACCCCATACCGAACAAGGCTCTGGCCAGACATGACTGTACCCTACAGGGGTTTCAGCACCCGTTTGGCTCGCAACCGCTTACCGAAAATGGCGTAGGACGAGTCGGGCCGCGCTTCGCGCACGGCTTCGCGCCACGCCGGAACCGTGATCGCCTCCAGAGTCTGCGCTTCGTAGCCCTGCGCCCGCAGCGCCTGGATGATGGCTGGGGGCGTGCCCGGCGGCAGGAAGACATAGCCGACCTCGCTTTCCAGCTCGCGCGAGGCGCGCTCCACGGCTTCGATCAGCGCGGTGGTGATCGGCGCGACGGGCCTGCCGTCGAGCACCAGCAATTCGTCCACGCGCGTGACCAGGTTCTCCACCAGGAAGCCGATCAGCGCGATCGGCGTGTCACCTTCCATCGCCAGCAGATAGGACTTCTGCCCGAACTGAATCAGCACCTCGTCGCGTGTCAGCCGCCTGCCCGTATGACGGAAGATCAGGTCGGCGATCTGCGCCGCATTATGAGGCGTGCCGCGCACAATGTTGACGGAGACTGCCGCGCCGCCCTCCGCGCGCGCCCCGCCGATCTCTACCCGCTGTGGGGCGGTCTGTTGCGCTTCGGCGCGCGCGGCCCCCGCGATCTGCGACCAGGCCGAGCGCACCTGTGCCCAGGTTTCTTCGGGCGTGCCGTTGTTGTCAATCACCACATGGGCGCGGGCGAGCTTGTCGGCCTGCGGGTTCTGGGCGCGGATGCGCTTCAGAGCCTCCTGGCGGGTCAGACCGCGTTTGATCAGCCGGGCGATCTGTGTCTCTTCGGAGGCGTTGACTACCCAGATGGTATCCACCCAGTTGGCAATGGGGCTTTCGATGAGCTTGATCGCCTCGATGACCACGAAGCGGCGCGGATTGCGCGCGATCAGCGTGTCTATGGCGCGCTCGACGATGGGATGGGTGATGGCCTCCAGACGGCGCATGGCTTCGGGGTGGGCGAAGGCGATAGCTCCCAGCCGTGAGCGGTCAATGCGCTTCTCGTCGTCGAGAATCCACGTGCCGAAGGTGAGCACCACGGGCTTGTAGGCCGGAGCGCCGGGGGCCATGGCCTGATGTACCAGCGCGTCGGCGTCAATGGTATACGCGCCGAGATGCTCCAACATGCGGCGAACCAGGCTCTTGCCCATGGCAATGTTGCCGGTCAGGCCGATCACATATTTGTCTTTCCAGCGCCCCACGGCCATCCCTCCACCTGGTGCTGTCGGGCTGATGCGCTCATTGTAGCCCGCCCGCCAGTTTCGATCAACCGCGGGCAGAGGTGTCGGACGATGATAAGTCTACGGTGACGTTCGAATCAACCAGGGCGATCAGCGTCTGACCAGGGCGCGGCGTCAACGAGATGTCCGTGCTGAAGATTTCAATCGTGCCATTGCCGTTGAGCAAGAACAACGGTACCGCCTGCGGGCCATAGCGTTCGCGGAATTGCCTGTAGCCGAAGACCTCGGTCAGCTTGATGGCTTTCACCGTGGCCCCTTCTTCGAAACGCTGTGTCAGCGCACTGAACGTCAATCCCTCGGCAAACAAACAACGCCCGCGCTGATCGTGCGAGACCCCTGTCCGGCTCTTGCCCCCGCCGTGCAACGGAAGCTGATAGACATGTGCGCGTCCAAAGATCTCCGCGAAACGCAGGGCCGCCAGCGAATTGACCTCGTCATTGGGGGTGAGCGCCAGCAGCCGCCCAAGCTGACTGAGGTCGGCCTGCAATACGTGTTCGGAGAGGATGCTCGCATACATTGCGGGCAGACCGCTCAGGCGAGCCGCACTGATATTGCCGTGATTGGTATCCACCAGCAACAGGGGGTGTCCGGCCTGGTGCAACACGCGAGCGATCTCGCGGGCCCAGCCATGCGCTCCGACGATCAACAGGCCGGACGGATCGGGTTGTGCCAGTCCCAGTGCCCGCGCTACCCGCGCCACGGTGAGGCCGTAGATGAGCACGGTGCCCACCACGACTGTGAAGGTGAGAGGCACAATCTGATCCGCCTGCGCATGTCCCTGGTGATCCAGTTCGAGCGCGAACAATGACGCTACGGACACGGCGACGATACCACGTGGTGCCAGCCAGCTCAGTAACAGCCGCTCGCGCCGTTGCAGAGACGAACGCGCTGTAGAGAGCCACACGGCCAAGGGGCGCGCTACCCCTATCAACAACGCCAGATATAGCAGCATACGTGGGCCGATCTGGGTCAGCGATTCCAGATCGACGCGCGCGGCCAGTAACACGAACAACCCAGACAGCAGCAGTACGCCGATATCTTCCTTGAATTGCGACAGATGCCCGATAGGCACGCTCTGCTGGTTGGCGATCATTACCCCCATCAGAGTTGTTGCCAACAGGCCGGATTCAGGCTGGAGTTCGTTGGCTGCTGCGAAGGCTCCTACAACCAGCATGACGGCAACGGGATTCTGCAGATGCTCTGGCACCCAGTAGCGCCTCAGGAGTGTCAGCAGCAGCAGAGCAGCTAACGCTCCTACCAGGCTACCTACGACGATCGTGCCCAGCAAACCCTGGGCCAGCATCGGGAGCGAAGGGCCGTTGTGGCGGTCCGTCAGGATGATCTCAAAGACCAGCACTGCCAGTGTGGCCCCAACCGGATCGATGAGAATGCCTTCCCACTTGAGAATAGGGCCGACCTGTCCGCGCGGACGCACGAAGTTCAGCAAAGGGATCACGACCGTGGGGCCGGAGACAACGAAAATGGCGCCCATTAGCAGGGCCAGCTCGAAGTCCAGGCCCACGATCCAGTGGGCACCTAGTGTGCCTACGATCCACGTCACCAGTGCTCCCAGCGAAATCAGGCGGGCGATCACTCGACGCGCGCCCCTGATTTCTGACAGACGCAGGGTCAGCCCCCCTTCGAACAGGATGATGCCCACGGAAATGGACACTACCGGGAAGAGAGTCTCGCCCAACAGACGGTCGGGATTGACCAGACCTGTGACTGGCCCGGCCAGGAAGCCTGCCAGCAGCAATAACAGGATAGAAGGTAAGTTGAGTCGCCAGGCCAACCATTGTGCACCAATCCCCAATACGACAATGGCGGCCAGGCTGATCAGCGTGTGTTCTTCCAAGGGTTCATCTGCCTTACAGGTAAATAGCCGTCTGCTTTCTTGGGGGACGACTTCATCTCCCGACTGTTGGAAAGTTACTCCGCCAGCGCGGCCCATTCCTGCAACGCGCGATCCAGGGCGGACTCGGTGGCCGAGTAGCGCTCGCCCAGATCGCGCACGCGCTCTACCGCGCCGCGCAGACTGGCTTCGCTCAGCGCGTCGTGTAGCTCGTCCAGTTCGGCTTCGAGCCGGGCGATCTGCTGTTCCAGCTCGGACAGGCGCTTCTGGCGCTGGAAGGGCGAAAGACCCCCGGATTTGCGCTGCGGGGGCGGGGCCGCCCTGGACGACGGCGCTTCCGGAGGGGTCTCCTGGGCTGCGCGCGCCGCTTCGCGGGCGGCCACATAGTCGCGATACGGCCCCTCGAAAAGCGTCATGCCTGCCGGTTGCAAGTCCCAGATCTGCGTAGCCAGCGCGTCAATCAGGTAGCGGTCGTGACTCACCAGCAGGATGGTGCCGTTGTATTGTGCCAGCACCTCCTGCAGAATCTCCTGGCTCTCGATGTCCAGGTGATTGGTCGGCTCGTCCAGCAGCAGGAAGTTCGCACCGGCCAGGGCCAGCTTGGCCAGGGCCAGCCGCCCACGTTCGCCGCCGCTGAGCGTGCTCACCGGGCGGAACACATCGTCGCCGGTGAACAGGAACGCTGCCAGATAGTGGCGGGCTTCGCTCAGCGGCATCTGACGCACCGTGAGCAACTCGTCCAGCACGCTATTGTCCGGCTTCAGCCCCTCGTGCGCCTGCGCGAAGTAGCCCGGCTGCACCGACGCACCCAACCAGGCACTGCCTGCCAGCGGGGGAATCTCGCGCAGCAGCGTCTTGAGCAGGGTCGTCTTGCCCACGCCGTTCGGCCCGATGAGCGCGGCCACTTCGCCGCGGTAGAGCGTGATGTCCGGCACGGTCACCAGGGGGCGGTCGCGATGATAGCCCACCACCAGGTCGCGCGTCATCAGCACTTTGTCGCCGCTGCGCAGGTTGGCTTTGAGGTTCAGTTGAATGTGATGACGTTGCCGCGGGCGGGCGATCAGGCCGTCGCGCTTCAGTCGTTCCAGCCGACGCAAGCGCCCTTTGGCCTGCGCGGTGTTCTGACCGGCTATATTGCGGCGAATGTACTCTTCCTCTTTGGCGATGAATTCCTGCTGCGCCTCATATTCTTTGCGCAGCCGCTCGTGCCGCTCCTGGCGTTGCTGCACGTAATGGCTGTAGTTGCCGCGATAGACCTCGACGCGCCCCCACTCCATCTCCCAGATGGTGCTGACCACGCTGTCCATGAAGTAGCGGTCGTGACTGACCAGCAACAACGCGCCCGTCCAGGTCTTCAGAAAGCCTTCCAGCCACTCGATGGCGTTGATGTCCAGATGGTTGGTCGGCTCGTCGAGCACCAGCAGGTCGGGTGCTTCCAGCAGCAACCGGGCCAGCAGGGCGCGCGTTTGCTGTCCGCCGGAAAGGTGAGTCAGCGGCATGGTGAAGTCCGCCGGAGCGAAGCCTAACCCCTGGAGCACCTGCCGCGCGCGCGTCTCGTAGGTGTAGCCGCCATCGAGTTCGAACTGATGCTGTTCGCGCCCATAGCGTTCCAGCAGTTCGTCGAGGTCGGGGCGGGCCGGATCGCTCATCTGCTCGGCCAGGGCGATCAGGCGGGCCTCGCGGGCGCGCAGGTCGGCGAAGGCGGTCATCATCTCGTCCCACAGGGTGCGCTCGCCGCTCAGTTGGGGGCGTTGCGGCAGGTAGCCGATGGTCAGCCCCTTCATACGGTTGACCGTCCCTGCTGAGGGTTCCTGCCGCCCGATCAGCACTTCGAGCAGCGTCGTCTTGCCGATGCCGTTGGCGCCGACCAGGGCGATCTTCGCCCCGTGCGGGATTTCGACGGAGACGCCGCTGAAGATGTCGTTGGCTCCGAAGGATTTGGCGAGATTGCTTGCGCTGAGAATGGCCATGAGCGTACTTGATGATGCGTTGTCGGTGTCGTCTGGCGCAGTCCTGCCAGCCCTGGCATTATACCAGATCGTACAAAGTTGAGCTTAGGGACGGCTGCCGCTGACGAGGGGGCGCATGCAGAACCATGCGCTCTTTTGCTTTTGAGTTATCACAGAAAAGCAATAGCTCAGTGAAAGATAGAACAGACATTCTTGAGATAAGCTTTTTTACAGGTTTGTGATGATTTCTTTGTTGATTTAAGACAACTAATAGGCGTATGATAGATTTGTACAGAATTTCTCAAACTGTCGTTGTCCGGCGGCAGGGCTGGACGCAGGAGGTACACGACTACTGCTTTGAGGAGGCAAGTCAATGCGCAAATGGCCTGTCTGGAGCAAAGCAGCGCTCATCGTGCTGCTGCTGGTTGTGGTGGGAGTCGCGCTGCCCCACCGCCCGGTGACCGAAGCACAGGGCGGTGGGAGCATCAGCTACGGCTCGAAGGTTCTCGGTAGAATCTCCGCCGATCTCCCCGAAGTGATGTATAGTTTCAACGGCACAGCGGGTGACCTGATCCAGGTGCAGGTGAGGAACTGGGTCGGGACGCTCGATCCCCAGGTGACGCTGCTGGCTCCCGACGGGCAGACCATCGCTGAAAGCACGCGCAGCCCCTTCGCTATCGAAAGCCAGAACGCGGCGCTGGCCCTTTTCCTGCCCCAAACGGGCGTCTACACGCTGCTGGTCAGCGCGGAGAATGGGACGAACGGGCAGTTCATGCTGACGTTGCAGGGCCGCGGCCCGGTGATCGTCACCCCCCTGCTCTACAATCAGGGCCTCGATGTGGTCGTCCCCCTGAACCCACAGCCACAGTATTTCTCTTTCGAGACAGCAGACTGCCCCACTGTCTTCACCGTCACCAACTTGAGCGAGGGGCAACCTTTCACCTTCCCCTTCATGGTCAAAGTACGCAACCCTCAGGGCGGGCTGATCGCCCTGCTCTATGGCGGTGACGCCGTTGAGGATCGCCTGGTGTTGCCTGCCCGCAGCGGGCGTTACGAAGTCGAGGTGTCCTCCGAAGACCCGCAGCAGCAGGGCGTGATTCACCTGCTGCTCACCTGCGCCGACCAGGCTCCTGGTTGCGTGGGCACAGGGGCGACGGGCGCTGCGGGCGCGGGCGTAGCTGGCGCGTGTCCCCCCTGCTTCAGCGAGGACTTCGGCGGCGAACTGTGCGACGCATTCGATGTGACAGCTACCCACGAAGGAGACAGTACCTTCTCCTTCGCCTGGCCCGCAGTCGAGGGGGCGGACTGGTACATCTTCTCCATCGTAGACGCCTGGGGCGCGCTCCTGCTGGACTCGCCGGTCATCCTGGAGGGTGAGACCAGTCACCTGTATGCCCTGCAACCCGCCGACTTCGGGCGCGGTCCGTTCACCGCCCATGTACAGGCGGGCACAGAGGCGGGCGGACTCCTGTGCACGGACGAGACGCAATTCTCGTTCGAAGGCCCGCTTCCGGAATGCAGCATCACCGTCGGCGTGGACATCGTCCCCACCGAAGAGCGCATGGCTGTGGTCGGCTGGACCCCCGCCCCTGGCGCTGCTGCCTACACCATTCACCTCTACGCTGTTGATAGTGGTGGTGGCCTGATCGGTATCCGCGTGTTCATCGTGCCTGGCGATGCCAACAGTTACCATCTCACCACCTTCCCTGGTGACTATTCACAGTTTCGCGTCGAGGTGCGGGCCTATAGTCAGGCCACTGGCGGCGGAGCCTTTGGCGATCTGCCTCAGGGGTACCTGTGCGGCGGTAGCGCTGACTTCGGGTTCGGGCCGGATCGGTCTCAGTTGTAGCGGCGGGAGGAGGCCACCATGTTACACCATCACCGGTACTGGATGAGAGCAGGGCTGCTCCTGGCCGCGGTGTTGTTGATCGGCGCATTCGGCAGCTCCAACACTGTGACGCAGGCGCAGGGCGGCGGCACGATCAGCTATGGCGCGAAGGTGTTTGGTACCATCTCGGCGGACGCCCCGCACCTGGCCTATAGTTTCAGCGGCGCGACAGGCGATATCGTCACCGCCATCGTGGACAACTGGACGGGGACGCTGGACGTATACGCCGAGTTGATCGCCCCCAGCGGCGTCCTGGTGACGGAGAGTACCCAGGACACGCTCGACGACAATCTCCAGGGAGCCTATATCTCGGCAGTGTTGCCGGAGGACGGCGTCTACCTGCTGCGCATCAGCGGCGAAAACGGCAGCACCGGCGACTTCGCTCTCACGTTGCTGGGGCGGGGCGCGCCGGACAGCGTCGAACTGATCTTCGGGCAGGCCGTAGATGTGACGTTGACCCCCGGCGCTGAACCGCAACTCTTCTGGTTCGAGGCGGAAGACTGCCCGACCACGCTCACCGTGACCAACCTGAGCGAAGGGCAGCCCTTCACCTATCCGTTTGTGGTCAGGGTCACCGATCAGCGCGGACAGACGGTCGCGTTGCTGCGCGGCGGGGAACAACTGGAAGACTGGGTGACCGTTACCCCGCGCAGCGGGCGCTACGAAGTCGAAGTGTCGTCCGATCACCCGCTGCAAGCGGGGAACGTGCGCCTGCTGGTGACCTGCGCCGCCGATGCGCCGGGTTGCGTCACCGGACAGGCGGGCATCTCCGGCGCGGCGGGCACTGGCCCGCAGACGTGCACGCCTTGCTTCACGCCAGGCACGCCGCCAGAGAGCGGTAACTGCCCCGACCTGCACTTCACCGCCGGGCAGATCAGCGCCGACCCGCTACGGGTAACGGTGAAGTGGGACGAGATGACCGGCGCGACAGGCTACGCGGTGTACGTCTATGGCCGCGTTGCCGACGGCGGTGACGTGTATCTGACGCACGCCGTGTGGACGCCCGGCGATCCCACTGCCTTCACCTGGGTGCTGCCAGAAGGCTACGTCGGCTTCCGCTTTGTGCTGCGCGTCTACGTAGGCGACGACCTCGTGTGCACGGCGGAGACGAGCCTGGAGGTTGAGGGTCCGCCGGAAGAGCGCCTGCCGGTCTGCCTGGCATTTGACATTGACGTTGATATCATCAGCCGGGAGGAACGAGAAGTAGCCTGGACGTGGTCAGCCTATCCTGGCGCGGAAGCCTACGTGCTGGAGTGGTTCGAGGTTCTGGACGATGGGAGCGAGGCCCTGCGCGGCAGCGTCCTGCTCAGTTCCAGCACGACTTCCTTCTCCGCCAGGTTGCCAGCACCGACCGGTGCCCGCGACAACTGGCGGGTACGGGTGCGCGTGCAACTGGACGGCGGGTTCCCCTGCTTCGCCGAGCACACGTTTGGCTTCCTGCACCATGAGCCGGACTGCGAGAGCTTCGTGGCCACCATTACTGACGTCACCGGCGGCACAGTGACTGTGGAATGGACCGACTACCCTGGCGCGGAAGGCTACAGCGTCGCGGTGGTAGACAGCTTCGGCGCTCCTGTCGCAGGGGCCTCGGCGCTTGTCCCGCCGGCTCAGCACTCCCTGATCATTGGGCTGGGGCCGGGCGGCTATGTGGTGACAGTCGGCCCCTGGTTCGACCCTGAAGGGATGATCTGCCCCTACGAACTGAAAGTTGAGATTCAGGAAGAAGGACAGCAGGTCCCCTGCATCGTCCGCACCAATCGCGCCGATGTGCGCGTGCGCGTGGGGCCAGGCCTGGATCGAGCCGCGTTCGCCTTCCTGACGGCGGGCGTAGAGTATCCGGTCATCGGCTACGCCTATGACGCGGCGGGCAACCTGTGGTGGCAGATCGACAGGGCTTCTGTGCCTGGTGGCGAGATGGCGCTCAGTTTGTGGGTGCTGGGGAGCGACGTAGAAGCGCTGGGCAACTGCGATCAGGTGCCGCCGGGCGAGGTGCCGGTGCCCGAACCTGGGCAACCCGGACAGCCCGGACAACCGGGCGGCCCCGGTCAGTGGTTGCCGTGCGGCTCGTGCGACACCTGCGGGCATCCGGCCAACGAGTGCGTCACATCCCCCGAAGGCCAGTGTCTGTGGGATCCGGCAACCTGCGTGCAGCAGCCCGAACAGCCCAGCGAACCTGGAGAACCCGGCGGCCAGTGCTATCACATCACGGCAGCAGTTGACATGAGCGGATGCCAATATTCATCAGGCTCGGCAATGATCGACACTCCGCCCAACTGTGACGGCGGTTACTCACCAGGTACGACGATCGCGGCGCACGCCGTCGCTGTTGACCCCAAGTGCAATGTGAACTACTGGTCCGGCTGCGGGGCATCTGGCAGTGAGAATTCGATCACGTTCACTGCGACCAGTAGCTGCACCATCACCGCGCACATGTACTACGGTAACTAGAGGCTTCAGGGATCGCGACAACTTGTCCCTGGCCCCCCTCCCCCCAAGACTTCCGGAGCCTCCCCCCGACTCCGGAAGTCGTTTTTTCTCTGATGGCTGATAGCTGACGGCTGACCGCTGACAGCTCAGAATGACCACACGGGCCATTCGGAGACGCCTCACTCCGGGCATTCGTACTGCAGGCCCCACAGGCGCGTCAGCACGTCGTCGGCGTCGGGCAGGCCCACCGCGGCAAACGCCGGCGCGCCGAAACGGTCCAGGATGATGACGAACGGCTCGTCCTCAGCCGGGGCCTGCTCAGGCGGAAACAGCGCCCCATAGCTCCGGCGGACGGCGCGATCGGGGTCGAGCAGCAGGGGCAACGCGGGGGGAAGGGCTTCTGCCCGCCCTGTCAGGACGATCAGGCGGGCGGCTGCTCCGGCGATCTCCTCCTGAGCGTCCGCCAGGTGTTGCAGGCGCGCGCGATCCGCTGCCGAGAGCGCTTCTGGCAAGAAGCACAGCACCAGGTGTGCGCGGCTGTGAAAGCCGCGGCGGGTGACCGTCGCTCCGTCCGGCGTCTGCAGCCGGAAGTCGGGAGCGCTGACCTGTTGCGCCTGCGGGCCGAAGTCAAGCCAGGGCATGGACGGCTCTCCTCTGCTCTGATGCAGATTGTAACAAGACGGGCAGGCGCAGGCCGTTTTGTGAAATTAATAGCAAAATTTACTTCAAGAAAATTTGTTATAATGCGCATAGTCGCATTTGATCGTTTGCAAGGAGATGGTCTTACATGGTCAGCACAAAGCCCTTAACCGGCGAGGTTTACTATCCCCCAGAGCATCTGGTGCGTCACGCCAATCATCCCGATTACGAAGCCATTCATCAGGCCATGCTGACCGACCTGGCCGGTGAATGGGGGCGCATCGCCCGCGAGGAATTCGAGTGGTTCGCGCCCTGGCAGAAGACGCTCGACGACAGCAATCC
Organism: Anaerolineales bacterium UBA2029; assembly: GCA_002332795.1. Lineage (GTDB taxonomy): Bacteria > Chloroflexota > Anaerolineae > Aggregatilineales > Aggregatilineaceae > UBA2029. The sequence continues at coordinate 10,776 of DDBP01000148.1, forward strand.
GCCTTTCTATCAGTGGTTTGTGGGTGGCAGAGTCAACATCGTGCACAACGCGCTCGACCGTCACCTGAACACCTGGCGGCGCAACAAGGTGGCTCTGCTGTGGGAAGGCGAGAACTACGATCAGCGCAGCCTGACCTACCATCAGCTACACCGCGAAGTGTGCCGATTCGCCAGCGTGTTGCGGGCGATGGGCGTCAACAAGGGTGACCGTGTGACTATCTACATGGGGCGCATCCCGGAGATCGTGGTGGCAATGCTGGCCTGCGCCAAGATCGGGGCGGTGCATTCGGTGGTCTATGGCGGGTTTTCGGTCGAAGCGCTGCACGGGCGTATCGAAGACAGTCAGAGCAAGGTCGCCATCACCGCCGACGGAGCCTGGTTGCGCGGCAAGATCGTCCCCCTGAAGGACATCATGGACGAAGCGTTGCAGCGCAGCCCGACCGTGCAGACGGTGATCGTGGTGCGGCGCACCGGCCAGGAGGTGCATATGGAGCCGGGCCGCGACCTGTGGTATCACGATCTGATGCGCCTGCCCATTGCCGAGACCTGCATCCCCACCGAAGAACTCGACGCCGAACACCCTCTCTTCTTGCTCTACACCAGCGGCACGACGGGCAAACCCAAGGCCATCCTGCATACGCACGGCGGCTACATGGTCGGCGTGGCGACCACGCTCAAGTGGGTCTTCGATCTCAAGGACGACGACACCTGGTGGTGCACCGCCGATCCCGGCTGGATCACCGGCCACAGCTATATCGTCTATGGGCCGCTGCTGCTCGGCGCGACCACCCTGATGTACGAGGGCGCGCCCAACCATCCCTTCCCGGATCGCTGGTGGGACATCGTCGAGCGGCACGGCGTGACGGTGCTCTACACCGCGCCGACGGCCATCCGCGGCCTGATGCGCTTTGGCGACGCCTGGCCCAACCGCCACGATCTGAGCAGTCTGCGCCTGCTGGGCAGCGTCGGCGAGCCGATCAATCCGGAAGCGTGGAAATGGTATCATCGTGTCATCGGCAAGGGCCGCTGCCCCATCATGGATACCTGGTGGCAGACCGAAACCGGCAACTTCATGATCACGCCGCTGCCTGGTACGCCGCTCAAACCGGGCAGCGCCACGCTGCCTTTCCCCGGCGTGCAGGCCGATGTCGTGGACGAAGAAGGCCGATCGGTTGGCCCCAACGAAGAGGGCTACCTGGTGATCAAGTCGCCCTGGCCCGCCATGTTGCGCACCATCTACGGTGACCCCGACCGTTACGTACAGCAATACTGGAGCCGCTTCCCCGGCATGTACCTGACGGGTGACAGCGCGCGCAAAGACGAAGACGGCTATTTCTGGATCATCGGGCGCGTAGACGACGTGATCAAGGTCAGCGGCTACCGGCTGGGCACGGCGGAGATCGAGAGCGCGTTGGTCAGCCACCCGGCAGTGGCCGAGGCGGCAGTGATCGGCGTGCCGGACGAGGTGCGCGGCAGCGCCATCTACGCCTATTGCATCCTGGTCCAGGGCGTCGAGCCAACGCCCCGATTGGTCGAGACTCTGCGCGAGCACGTGGCGCACGAAGTCGGCCCCATCGCCAAACCCGCGCACATCGAATTTGTGACCAGCCTGCCCAAGACGCGCAGCGGCAAGATCATGCGCCGCGTGCTGAAGGCGCGCGCCCTCGGCATGGACGAGGGCGATCTGAGCACGCTGGAGGAGTAGCGGACAGCCGTTAGCTATCAGCGGTCAACCGTCAGCCAAAGCAAAACGGGAGCAGAGCGCTCCCGTTTTTGGCTGGAGGCGACGGTGGGAATCGAACCCACGGTGAGGGTTTTGCAGACCCTTGCCTTGCCACTTGGCGACGTCGCCAGCAGGTGTTCTGGTGATGAAAAGTATACACAAACGGCGAGGGGTTGACAAGGCTGACTCAGGGTGCGAGCAGAACATATCAGGCAGTTGGCCGCGCTCTGCTGTCCCTACCCCCTCGCTCCCATCGCCCCGCGACACAAGCCGCCAGGGCGAGGGGACTTACTGGCTTTCGCACAAATGTTCCCTGCTCGCGTGGGTTCAAGGGCGGACAGCCATTGAGCGCCTCTCGAACAGGGGGCTGCTCTCAACTTTACCTCACCCCCGC
>DDBP01000135.1 GCA_002332795.1 Anaerolineales bacterium UBA2029
CCGCCTGGTAGACCCGACCGGCGCGGGCGATGCCTTCGCCGCGGGGTTCATGGCCGGGCTGCTGCGCGGCACGTCGCCCGTCGTGGCGGCGCAACTGGGCGCAGTGCTGGCCTCTTTTGTGCTGGAGGAAGTGGGCTGCCAGACGAACCTGCCCGACTGGGCGGACGCTCTGGCGCGGTATAGGGAGCATTTTGGCGTTTTCGAAGGGGAAATTATATGAGAGATTCAGGGGAAGGAGAAGGCGAGAGCCTGTATTTGCGCTGCAGGCCCGGTGACGTGGCCCCGCTGGTGCTCATCTCCGGCGATCCGGCGCGGGTGGACCGCGTGGCAGCGCTGCTGGATGGCGCGCGCCATGTGCGCCACAATCGCGAGTTCGCCGTGGCGACGGGTACGCACCGCGGCGTGCCGGTGACGATAGCTTCGGGCGGCATCGGCGCGCCGTCTACGGCGATCGCGCTGCACGAACTGGCCGACCTGGGGGCGCGGGCGGTGGTGCGCATCGGCACGATGATGGGCGTGAGCGCTCCCCTGGGATCGGTGGTAGTGGCGACGGGCGCGGCGCGTTTCGAGGGCACCTCGGCTCGCTATCTACCGCTGGCCTATCCGGCCATTCCCGACTGGTCGCTGACGCACTGCCTGGCCGAGGCCGGACGCGCGGCAGGGCTGGACGTGCGGCTGGGGCCGACGGCCACCTATGACGCTTTCTATCCAGACATGGCCCCGTCGCTGATCGGGGCGGGGACGCTCGATCTCACTGAAGCGCAGCGGGCTGGTATCCTCAGCCTGGACATGGAAACGTCGCTGGTGTTCGTGGCTGGGGCGGTGCTGGGCCTGGCGACGGGCGCGATGTGCCTGGTGACAGTGCAGGCCGAGCCGCACCAACACCTGGCGGCGGACGCGCGGGCAGACCTGGACGATCGCCTGGTGCAGGCGGCCCTCGACGGGTTGGTGAAGTTTGGAGAGACGTGGTGAGCATGGCGGAGACGTTGTTGATTGACGGGCAGTGGCGGGGCAGCGCCGACGGCGCAACGCTCGACGTGATCAATCCGGCCACGGGTGAGGTGGTGCAGACCATCTCGCAGGCGACGGTCGCCGACGTGCAGGCGGCGCTGGCAGCCGCTGAGCGGGCGTTCCCCGTCTGGGCGGAGATGAGCGCGCGCGAACGGGCGCGCCTCATGCACCGCGCGATGGACATCTTCCGCGGGCGTCTGGAGGAGGCGGCGCGCCTGTTGACGCTGGAACACGGCAAGCCGCTCAACGACTCGCGCAAGGAGTGCGCCTACAGTGCCGACGTGATTGATTTCTACGCAGAGGAAGGGCGGCGGCTGGAAGGGACGCATTTCGCCGGCGATCTCGGCCCGACGCACAGCTTCGTGCTCAAGCAACCGCTGGGTGTGGTGGCGGCGATCACCCCGTGGAACTTCCCCGTTGACCTGCTGGCCTGGAAGCTGGGGCCGGGGCTGGCGGCGGGCTGCACCTTCGTCATCAAGCCACCCAGCGAAGCGCCGCTGGCGGCCACGCTCTTCGTCCGTTCCTTCGTGGAGGCGGGCCTCCCGCCCGGCGTGCTCAACATCGTCACCGGGCCGGGACGCACGGTAGGCGCGGAACTGGTGACCAATCCCATCAGCCGCAAGATCGCCTTCACTGGCTCGACGGCGACCGGCCTGTGGATCGCGGAGCAGGCGGCAAAGCAGCTCAAACACGTCACGCTGGAACTGGGCGGCAGCGCGCCCTTCGTCGTCTGCGACGACGCCGACCTGGACATCGCCGTGCCGGAGGCGCTGCGGCGCGCCTTCTCGCATACCGGACAGATCTGCATCAGCGTCAACCGTATCTATGTGCACCGCTCCCGCTACGACGAGTTTGTGACGCGCTTCGCCGAGGCGGCGAGTCGTCTGCGCGTCACCGCGGACGGCATCGCCGAGCCGGACGCGGACATGGGGCCGCTGATCAATCAGGCCGGGCTGGAGACGGTGCGGCAACACGTGGCCGACGCCGTCGAGCGCGGCGCGACCGTGCTCACCGGCGGACGGGCACCCGACGGGCCACAGTACGCGCGCGGCTATTTCTACCTGCCCACCGTGCTGACCGGCGTCACGCGCGAGATGCGCGTCATGCGCGAGGAGACGTTCGGGCCGGTCGCGCCGATTGCCGCCTTCGACACGCTGGAAGAGGGTGTGCGCATGGCCAACGACTCGCCCTATGGCCTGGCCGCCTACGTCTACACGTCCGACCTGGACAAGGCGTTCTACGCGGCGAAACACATTCGCGCGGGCGGAGTGGGCATCAACGTCAACGATATCACCGACATCCGCGGGCCGTTCGGCGGCATGAAGATGAGCGGCATCGGGCGCGAACTGGGCACGCCGGGCATGGACGCTTACCTGGAAGTGAAGCACGTGCGGGTGCGGATCAGACCGCCGCGCTGATGCTTTCACTAACTGCAGGGGTGCAACGGTCAGTCGGCGTTGCGCCCCTGTTTTTTGTGTCAGCCGCCAGCCTGCTTTGCTAAGATCGCCATTGTGGGAATAGATAAGACACAGGAGGAAAACGAACGATGGCGATTCGCAAGGCATCGGCGGTGTGGGAAGGTTCGCTGCGCGAGGGCAAAGGCACCATGCGGCTGGGCAGCGGTGCCTTCGAGGGTGCCTATTCTTTCAGTACTCGCTTCGAGGAGGCGCCCGGCACCAACCCCGAAGAATTGATCGGCGCGGCGCACGCGGGCTGCTTCTCCATGGCCTTCAGCGCCAACCTGGGGCGCGCGGGCTTCACGCCCGACTACGTGCGCACGACCGCCGACGTGCACCTGGAAAAGGTGGACGGCGGCTTCAAGATCACGCGCATTGTGCTGCACATGGAAGCCAGGGTGCCGGGCCTGGATGAGAAGACGTTTCGCGAGCAGGCGGAGGCGGCCAAGAGCGGCTGTCCGGTGTCGCAGGCGCTGGCTGCTGTGCCCATCGAGCTGGACGCGCGGCTGGTGAGCTAGCGCACAGCCTGATCACGCGCGGCGCGCCGGAGGTCGAAGGGAGCTTCCGGCGCGTTGTGCAAGATAGTGAGGCAGTTGTCAGTGAACAGTTGTCCGTGATCGGTGTTCAGTTATCATCTGTGACAGGTGATCGCCAGTGAGCCGTGTTCGCCGTTCTGTGCATCGGCGACGAAGCCCTGACTACTGACTACTGATCACTGTAAACTGATCACTGATCACTGTTCCAGGAGATGGCCCATGCCCAACCGTTTGCAGCACGAGACCAGCCCGTACCTGCTCCAGCACGCCGACAATCCGGTGGACTGGTATCCCTGGGGCGAAGAGGCGTTCGCCGCGGCCAGGGAACAGGACAAGCCGATCCTGCTCAGCATCGGCTATGCGGCCTGTCACTGGTGCCATGTGATGGAGCGCGAGAGCTTCGAGGACCCCCAAACCGCGGCCTACATGAACGAACACTTCATCAACATCAAGGTAGACCGCGAAGAGCGCCCGGACGTGGACGACATCTACATGCAGGCCACGCTGCTCTTCAACCGGGGCAACGGTGGCTGGCCAATGACCGTCTTCCTGACGCCGGACGGTCACCCCTTTCACGCGGGCACCTACTTCCCGCCCGAACCGCGCTATGGGATGCCCAGCTTCCGGCAGGTGATGGAGGCCGTGGTCGAAACCTGGCGCAAGAAGCGGGGCGAGGTCGAGCGGGCCGGACGCGCGCTGGCCGAAGAGTTGAGCCGGGCCATGGCAGCGGGGTTGACTCGCGAGCCGGAGTTGCTGACGCCCGCCATTCTAGACGACGCCGCCCAGGAGATGTTGCGCCGCACCGATCCCCTGCACGGCGGCCTGACGCGCGGTGCGCCGAAGTTCCCCAACCCCATCAACCTGGAGTTCCTGCTGCGCTATCACGCAGCGACAGGGCACGAACCGGCCCGCGAAGTGGTGCTCTTCACCCTGCGCAAGATGGCGCGCGGCGGCCTGTACGATCAGCTTGGGGGCGGGTTTCACCGCTACAGTGTGGACGAGCGCTGGCTGGTGCCGCACTTCGAGAAGATGCTCTACGACAATGCCCTGCTCAGCCGCGTCTATCTGCACGCCTGGCAGATCAGCGGCGATCCCTTCCTGCGCGAGATCGCCGAGGAGACGCTCGACTACGTGCTGCGCGAAATGACTTCGCCAGAAGGCGCGTTCTATAGCACGCAGGACGCCGACTCCGAGGGCGAAGAGGGCAAGTTCTACGTCTGGACGGCGGCGGAAATACGCGCGGCGCTGGACGGCGTGGTGGAGCCAGTGGACGCGGTGCTGGCCTATTGGGGCGTGACGGAGGAAGGCAACTTCGAAGGCCGCAACATCCTGCACGTCGCCGATCTGCTGGAGCGGGTGGCGGTGCGGCATGGCCTGAGCGTGGAGCAGATGCGCGAGGCTGTCTCCGCGGCCCGCACGGTGCTTTTCACCCTGCGCAAGAACCGCGTGCCGCCCGCCCGCGACGAGAAGATCATCACCGCCTGGAACGGGATGATGCTGGCGGCGCTGGCCGAAGCCGGGCGCGTGCTGGACATGCCAGACTACGTGGAGGCGGCGGTCGCCAATGCGCGCTTCTTGCTGGAGGAGATGAGCGGGCCGGATGGGCGTCTGTGGCGTACCTACCGCGACGGCGTGGCCAAGATCAACGGCTACCTGGAAGACTACGCGCACGTGATTGACGGCCTGCTCGAACTTTACCAGAGTACGTTCGACAGGCGCTGGTTCGCCGAAGCGCAGCGCCTGGCCGACCTGGTGCTGGCGCATTTCCGCGCCGAAGATGGCGGTTTCTACGACACCAGCGACGATCACGAGGCGCTCATCGTGCGCCCGCGCAGCATCCAGGACAACGCCACCCCGTCTGGCAATGCCATGATCGCCTACGATCTGTTGCGGCTCACCGGCTACACGGCAGAAACGCGCTACGAAGAGGCCGCGCTCAGCATATACCATGCGCTGGGTTCCATGCTGGCCGAGTATCCGCTGGCGTTCGGGGAAATGCTGATCGGGCTGGATATGGCCTTGCGCCGCCCGGTGGAGGTCGCCATCATCGGCGACCCGTCGGACGAGCGCACCAGGGCGTTGCTGCGCGTGGTGCGGCAGAAGTACCGTCCGCTGGCGGTGGTGGCGCTCTCGCCACACAACGCCGAGTCGAATGCCGTGCCGCCGCTGCTGCGCACGCGCACCCTGCGCGACGGCGCGCCCGCCGCCTACGTGTGCGAGAATTTCGTCTGCGCGGCTCCTGTCAGCACGCCGGAGGCGCTCGCCGAGGTGCTCGACGGCCTGGAAGAGGAGCCGGACGAGGGCGAGTAGGGTCCCAGGGAACACAGAGCACAGAGATTTTCCTCTGTGCTCTTTTCTCTGTGTCCTCTGCGCTCTCTGCGGTGAGCTTTTCTGGTCAGGGGTCAGCCGCTGGATTCCTCGATGGCGACGCGCTGCCCATTGTCGAAGCGGGCGACGACGGTCGGGCCACCGCCCGCGCCCAGCCGGTAGACCATCACCACGCGGATCAGGTCGCCATCGCCCAGGTCGGCGGGACGCAGCGTCCCC
>DDBP01000032.1 GCA_002332795.1 Anaerolineales bacterium UBA2029
GGGATCACCGCGCTCTACACCCTGCGCATGACCTGGCTGGTGTTCTACGGGCGACCGCGCTTCAAGGGGCATGTGCACGATGCCGGTCCAGCCATGCGCGTGGCGACGGGCGTGCTGGCCGCGGGTGCGCTGAGCACGTGGCTGCTGCTGGGCCGCTTCGGCGACCTGTTGGAAGGAAGCCTGCCTTTCCATCACCTGCACGTCGAAGCGGGCCTGGCGCTGGTCGAGGAGATCGTCACTGCCGGGCCAACGCTGCTGGCGCTGGGAGTGGTGGCCCTGGGCGGCCTGGCCTGGTGGTATCGCGGCAACTTCGGGCTGGCGCACGATCTGCTGGCCCCGCTGGGACGCGCCGCGGCTGCCGACTTCGGCTTCGAGCGGCTCAACGCGCGGGTGGCCCTGGCGACCGTCCGCGTCGCGGAGACGTTGCGGACGACGCAGACGGGCCGTCTGAACTGGAATGTATTGGGCATCCTGGGCGGCCTGATCGCCGTCCTGGGTGTGCTGGCCTGGGGAGCGTAGCATGGACGCTTTCGTGTGGATGATCGCGCTGCCTCTGGCGGCGACGCCCGCCGTTTACCTGGCCGGTCGCGCGACCAAACCGCGCGGCGTAATTGCGCGGCGGGCGGCATTGCCTGTGCTGCTGGCGACGTGGATCGCCTTCGCGCTGGCCGTCGCCGACTTCCGCGCCGACGGCGTGGCGAGCTATTCCCTCGGCACGATCGTGCTGCGCTGCGACGGGCTGAGCCTGTTGCTGGCCGCCCTGACGCTGGCGCTGGGCACGCTGGTGCTGATCTATTCCGGCCCCTATCTGCGCGGCGAGCCGGGCCAGGAAAAGTACTACGCCTCGCTGCTGGCCCTGCTGGGCGTGATGATCGGCCTGGGCTGCGCAGGCGACCTGTTCAACCTGTGGGTCTGGTTCGAGGCGATGGCAGTATCTTCCTTCCTGCTGGTCATGTTCTATCACGAGCAGGGCGACGCCCTCGAAGCGGGCCTCAAATACCTGGCGCAGAGCGCGGTGGGATCGGCCCTGGTGTTGTTCGGCGTGGCGCTGGTGCTGGCGCAGACGGGCACTCTCGATCTGACCGCCATTCAGGCCGCTGCGGTGCCCTCGGAAACGTTGCTGGCGGCGGGGGCGCTGTTCGTGATCGGCTTCGGCGTCAAAGTGGCGCTGGTGCCGTTGCACACCTGGCTGCCCGACGCGCACTCGCAGGCTCCCAGCGGGATCAGCGCCATGCTCTCCGGCGTGGTGATCGAAGCCGGGCTGGTGGCCCTGTTGCGGGCGCTGGCGGCGCTGGCGGGCATCAGCACCGCCTGGGGCGACCTGCTGATGGTCTTCGGCGCGCTGAACATGGCTGCCGGTAACCTGCTGGCGCTGCGTCAGACGCAGGTCAAGCGCCTGCTGGCCTACTCCAGCCTGAGTCACGTCGGCTATATGCTGGTCGGCCTGGGCATTGCCCTGCACGTACACGATGTCACCGGCGCGGAAGGCGGACTGTTTCACCTGCTCAATCACGGCCTGATGAAAGGGCTGGCCTTCCTGGCCGTCGGCGCGCTGATGTACGCCCTGCACCTGACCAGCGGTCACGACCATCGCCCGCTGACCATCGCCGACCTGAGCGGCGCAGCCGGGCGTTACCCGCTGGTGGCGCTGGCGTTGAGCATCGCCGTGCTGGGGCTGGGCGGATTGCCTCCGCTGGCCGGTTTCATGTCCAAATGGCAGATTTTCGTGGCCGGCTTCCAGACGCGCGACGGCTGGATCGAGGCACTGGTAATCTTCGCCGCGCTCAACAGCGTGCTGTCGCTGGCCTACTACGCCCCGCTGGTGAACGCCGTCTATCGGCGAGAGCAGTCCGCTGGCGTACAGGCGGGGCGCGCGCTGCCCCTGGCCATGACCGTGCCGCTGGTGGTGCTGGGCCTGGCGGTGATCGTCGTGGGTGTGTGGCCGGGGACGCTGCGCTGGCTGGCCGAACCGGCGGGCCGGGCGTTGCTGGCCGCCTTCGGTGGTTGAGGGGAAGGGACAAGATGGCAGACGTGTTGCTCGCCCCGCTGGGCGCATTCGTGGTGTACCTGGCCCTGGTCGCCGGACTATCCGGCTTCGGGCGACTGCTGGCCGGGCCGACACAACAGTCGCCGCTCAAGTCGAGCGTTTACGCAGGCGGCGAGGCTGCGCCACAGCGTCCCGCTGTGCCCGGCTATCGCCCGTTCTTCGTGATTGCTCTGTTCTTCGCTGTGCTGCACCTGGGCGTGCTGGTGCTGGGTAGCAGCGACCTGTCGGCGCTGGCCGGGGTCTACCTGGTGGGCTTGGCGCTGGCGCTGGTGACGCTGATTCTTGGGTGAAGAGAGACGGTTTGGAGTCGTGAGTCTGGAGTTATGAGTTTGGGGTTAAGAAGCTGGGCAGATCGGTGGCGTAGCAGCTCAGAACCCTTGACTCAGAACTCTTAACTCTAGACTCCTCACTACCAATCTGGAGAGGGAACGATGGCACTCAACACAACCTGGCAAGGCGTGCTCGAACAGCTCAAGACCTGGGCGCGCGTCAATTCGCCCTGGGCCATTCACTTCAACAGTGGCTCGTGCAATGGCTGCGACATCGAGATTCTGGCGACGCTGACGCCCCGCTACGACGTGGAGCGCTTCGGGCTGAAGCTGCAGGGCAGCCCGCGCCATGCGGACGTGCTGATCTGCACTGGCCCGGTCACGCGGCAGGCCCGCGACCGCCTGATCCGCATCTACGAGCAGATGCCAGAGCCGAAGTTTGTCATAGCCGTGGGGTCGTGCGCCCTCAGCGGCGGCGCGTTCCAGGGCTGCTACAACATCCTGGGCGGCATTGACCAGGTGATTCCGGTGGACGTGTACGTGCCCGGCTGCCCGCCACGCCCGGAAGCGATCATTGACGGCGTGGTCAAGTTGCTGGAACAACTCAAGGCCGGGTATCAGCCGGCGGCGCAGCGCTCGCGGACGCTGCGGCCTGTCCCTGTGCCCGCTGTAGACCTGGGCTAGCCGGGCAGGAGCGCGCGCATGGACACAGACTCTGCGCTGAAAACCGCCGCTCGCCTGTTGCAACGGTGGGCGCAACAGACCGCGACGCCGGAACCGGACCGCCTGGACGTGACCCTGGACGCCGCCGACCTGCTACAGGCCGTCGCCGCGTTGCAGGTGTCCCGCTGGGGCTATCTGGCGGCGATCACCGGCGTAGACCTGGGGCCAGAGGCGGGCGAAATTGAGCTGCTCTATCACTTCTGCGCGGGCGCGGCGGTTGTCACGTTGCGCGTGCGCACCCCGCGCAACCAGGCCTTCGTGCCCAGCATCTGCGAGGTAGTGCCGTCCGCCAGCTTCTACGAGCGCGAGTTGATGGAGATGCTCGGCGTCACCGTCGCCAATACGCCCAACACCGATCGCCTGTTCCTGCCGGACGACTGGCCGCAGGGCGTCTACCCCCTGCGCAAGGACTTTCGCATGGACGACGCGCCATTGCCGAGGAGTGAGCCATGACCGCCGAGCGCGAACCGTTCCGCATTCCCATTGGCCCGCAGCACCCGTCGCTGAAAGAGCCAGGGCACTTCGAATTCTCCGTGGACGGTGAGATCGTTACGCAGGCGTCGCTGCGACTGGGCTACGTGCACCGCGGTATCGAGAAGGGCGCGGAGCAGCGCTCGTGGGTGCAGGCGCTATATCTGCTGGAGCGCGTCTGTGGCATCTGCTCGCACGTGCACGCGACCGCCTATTGCCTGGGCGTGGAGAAACTGGCGGGGGTAGAAGCGCCGCCGCGCGCGCAGGCCATCCGCTCGCTGGTGGCCGAATTGGAGCGCATACACAGTCATCTGTTGTGGCTGGGCGTGGCCGCGCACGAAGCCGGTTTCGACATGCTCTTCATGCATAGCTGGCGCGATCGCGAGACGGTGATGAACCTGCTGGAAGGCATCACCGGCAACCGCGTCAACTACTCCGCCAACCTGCTCGGCGGCGTGAAGTGCGACATTGATCAGCGGCAGGCCGACGCCATCCGCGCCGGTCTGGACTATCTGGAAGAGCGCACGCGGCACTACCTGGACGTGGTGCTCAACGACGCGCTGTTCCTGCGCCGCACGCGCGGCATCGGCACCATGACCCGCGAAGACGCCGAGCGGCTGGGCGTCGTCGGGCCGACGGCGCGCGCGTCTGGCGTG
>DDBP01000025.1 GCA_002332795.1 Anaerolineales bacterium UBA2029
CTGCGTGAAGCCGCGCACGCGCGTCAGCCCGTGCAGTTCGCCCGATTTCTCATAGCGGTAGACCGTGCCGAACTCGGCCAGGCGGATGGGCAGGTCGCGGTATGAGTGCAGATCGTCCTTGTAGATATGGATGTGATGCGGGCAGTTCATCGGCTTGAGCATGAAGTAATCGCCCTCGACCTCGAAGGGCGAATACTGACTATCCTTGTAGTAGGGATAGTGCCCAGAGCGTTCGTAGAGCGCCACGCGGGCGATGTGCGGCGTGATCACCGGCTGATAGCCGCGCTCGATCTGCACCTCGCGCAGGAAGCGTTCCAGCAGGTCGCGCAGGATCGCGCCATTGGGCTTCCACAGCGGCAGCCCTTTGCCCACTTCGTTGCTGAAGGTGAACAGCCCCAGGTCCTGGCCCAGTTTGCGGTGATCGCGTTTCTTGGCCTCCTCCAGCAGCGCCAAGTATTCCTGCAATTGCTCGACCGTCTCCCAGGCCGTGCCATAGATGCGGGTGAGCATCTGCCGCGTCTCGTCGCCGCGCCAGTAGGCCCCGGCGGGCGCTTTGAAGGTGATACTGATGGCGTCCGGGTTGATCTCGCGCGTGTTGCTCACGTGCGGCCCGCGGCACAGGTCTTCGAAGGTATCCTGGCGGTAGGTGCTGATCACCACCGCCTCGTCGGTCTTCTCGCCATATTCGTCTATGCCGCCCTTCTCCAGCCCGTCAATCAGTTCGAGCTTGTAGGGCTGATCGCGGAAGAGGGCGCGCGCCTCGTCTGCCGTCACCTCGCGGCGGACGAAGTCGTGCCCCTCGCGGATGATCTCACGCATCCGCGCCTCGATGGCCACCAGGTCTTCCTCGGTGAGCGGGCGGGGCAGGTCGAAGTCGTAGTAGAAGCCGTCTTCGATGGGCGGGCCGATGGCGATCTTGGCCTCTGGAAAGCGTTCCAGCACTGCCTGCGCCATGACGTGCGCGGCGGAATGACGGATGCGGTAGAGATGGCTGTCCTGGTAACGGTTCATGGAACTGCGGTTTTCTCCTTTGCTGCATGACGGTTGACGGGAACAGGCCAGGATCGCCCCTGTGAGCCGTCGGTCAACCTGCCGGCGGCGCGATCACTGCCAGCTGTATCCACGTAAAGGCGCAGGGAAACCGGGCACCGGTGAACGGGCCGGCATGACACAGCAACGCCCTAGTCGGCGGTGTGGCCGTTGTCGCTCACCAGACTGGCCAGCAAGTCTTGGGGGCGGCTGAGCAGCTCGCTTTCGCCAACGAATTCGCTAAAGACGCTTTCGAAAATACCCAGCGCCATCAGGTTGTCCACCACGTCTTCGATGATGTCGGGCGTGAGTTTTTCGACGATCACGTGCGGTGTCTCCAGCGCCAGGAACTGTGTGGCCGCCAGCGCACCGTTGTACTGGCGCGCCACGTCCAGGCTGAGCTTCATCTCCTCCTGGAGGTGTTCAAGCGTGACAAAGTGAGCCTGCCACAGCTTGTTGTCCTCCATCTCCACCAGGACATCGGCACTATCCCGCAAGGGATCGAAGCCGATCTTGGGTTCGGTCTCAATCCACACACGTTTGACGAACACGGCGGTTACCCTTCATCCTCTACAGTCACGGTGTCATATCACCATACTACACCAAATACACCCCAAAAATGAAGACCCCCGCCCAAACTTGTACCTGGGGCGAGGGTCATACACGACCACGCGGTTCCACCCAATTTCGGCGCTTCCGCCGCGGCGGTGAAGCGCCCTCATTGTGGCCGCTAACGGGGCCATCCGGCGCTGCTTACTGGGCGTCTCTCAGCCGTTCGGCGGCGCACTCACGGGGGGTTTTCCCAGGCTGCCGGATGGGCAAGCTCACAGTCCAGGACTTGCCCTCCCTGAATCCGGTGAAATGCCGGTACTCGTCCCGCTCAACGTGTTGCGGTGTATGTTGCTGGTTCTCAGCATAATCGAGCCGCGCGGCGCTGTCAAGGGTTTTGGCTTACGAATCTTCTGGCTCAATGCCATGCCTGGCGAGCCAGTCCAGGGCGCGCTGACGCAGCCGTTCGTCCTTGAACCTGAACCAGCGTTCGCGCTCCTGCGGGTAACGCGCCAACACGCCCTTGAACCGCCGGAAGGCTCCGCGCCCGTCAATGGCCACCGCCAGCAACTCAGCCAGATGCTCGTCGGTGACAGTTTCGATGAAAGCCTCCATATCCTCGTACCCCTCGCGCGAACTCTGGTGAGGTATGGGCAGGTAGCGCGTCCCTTCGGCGTCCAGTTCTACCAGGACAGCGTCGTGCAGGGTGTCTTCCCAGTCGTCGAGTTCCTGGAGGGCCGCCAGCACCTCTTCTGCCGAAGCGCCTTCGCCCAAGGATACTTCGCTCAATAGACTATCCAGATGCCAGCGGCCCTCAGCCATCACCAGCAGCAAGGCTCCCGTTTCGAGGTCGAGATAGTATTCAGCCTCCGGAGAGCCGTTGTCAAAGGCGAAAGTCAACTCATCCAGATCGATCTTGAGAGATCGTTTGGGTTCCGCCATTATAACCTCGCCTGATTCAATTCATCCTGCAGAGCAGGCAAGCGGCGGAATTCTTCACGGATTCCGCGGATTAATTCCTGCCAGCTTTTCTCGTCGCCAAGTTGGCGGTACAGATCGCGTACGAAGGAGAGATAGACAGCCGCCTGAGCGTAACTGCCCCTGTCACGTCGGTCAATCGCGCGCCGGGCACAGGTCACATAAACAGGGATGGCTTTTTGAGGCCGGGCATGGCGCGAGCGATCGGCGACTTCCAAGGCCAGAGACATCCATTGCCCAGGGCGTTGTGGTATGCGCTCCAGCGTGTCCCATGCTGCATCCCACTCCTGATCGTGTAGATAAACGCGGGTGAGGACTTCGAACTCTTGGCTGCACTCCAGTTGGCGGATGATCTCTGGGCGCACAGTTTCCCAGGTACCGACGGCCTGGGCAGCCTGTTTGAGCGCAGCATAGTACACTTCGTTCGGCATCTGCCGCATACACTGCAGGCGCAAAGCGAACAGCGCCTGCAAATCACCGCGCGCACTGTAGCGCTCGGCCAACCAGTGCGCCAGGCGATCGTCGAACTGTTTCTCCAGCATCTCCTGCGCCATCCGGACAGCTATGTCCTCGTGCCCGGCAGCAGACAACATCGGCAATGCCTGGAGCCGTTCGTAAGGAGTAGTAAGGTGTTCAGCAACCACCGCAACAGCTTCCTCCACACGCCCCATAGACAGCAGTTCTTCGAAGAGCAGCCCGTACAACCGCTGCTCGCGCAACCTCTGAAGGGTAACTTCCGGGTCAACGTTCTCCAGCGCATCAAGTTCGATCAACAGGTCTTCATACATCTCGACGCCCCATTTCGCATATGGCTGCTGGGCCTTACGCCGTTGAGCGTCCAGGATGCGCTCGCGGATGGCAGGCAAGTCCTCTCGTCGGGCATGGGCGAGCAGCGCTTCGGGCATCACGTCATCACCCAGCCCGTGTCCTCCCATATCAATGTCCCAAATGTAGGCATCTAGCAGTCGATCCAAAACCGCCCGCCGCGCAGCATCGTCCTGGGCGATTTCGTCGTGTTCCAGGCACTTCACCAACCGTCGCAGCACGCTATCCAGGGCTAACACATACTGGCCTTCGTCATCCAAGGGATAGTGAGCAATCAGGCATTCTTCCAGGATCGCCTGATAGATGGCACAGGCACTACGCCAATCCCCCGCTGCTTCAAAGTGCTGCGCGGCATCGGCCACCGAATAAATGGTCTGCTCCGCTGTGCGATCATCCCATTCCCCAAAGCTACGCACAGCACGGCGCAATTCGAGCCGAAATGGGGCGGTATCGAGAGGTTGTCCTGCCGGTTGCTGGCCAGGCACAGGACGGTCAATGAGCGCCTGCAGGTCGGGGTAACGCGCGACCATCTGCCGAATCAGCGTGACCAGTTGCTCCTTGGTGCGTTCCATCAGCGTATCCTGAACCGGTGCGCGCTCTTCAAACGACTCCGGTTCGTGAAAATACGCCAGGAGCAGGGCGACAATATGCTTGCAGTCGCCTCCCCAATCATAGGGACAGGTACAGGACGTCGCTTTGATGTTGCCCGCTTCGTCCAGCGTCACGCGCACATGGTAGGGGACGTATTCCGAACCCTCACAGCGTCCCTCAAGCTCGTTGCCGCGCTTGACCGTATCGAAAATCGCGCCGTTGCGATAGTAGGCTTCGCCCCGTGCAAAACTCTGTGGCGTCGCGCGGGCGCGGATCTGAGCCAGAGTCACAGCAGACATTCTCTAACACCACCAGGATCAGGCTTCCCAGGCAGGCTTTCAGCGCGCCTTCGACCATGCCGTCGAGATATTCCGCCCCAGGGAGGAGTCGTTCTTTGCTTTATTGTACTGCGATCGCGTTTGACATAGCACTTTTGGGCCTACAAAGCTTTTCAGCGCCTTTGGTGCGCCAGATGGCCCTCATCCCCTGCCCCCTCAGCCCGCGCTGCGGGCGAAGGGGGTATCCGGGCAGGCAGGTAGCTGCCCCTCGGCTCGCGATGACTTTGCGCCCATTTGACGGCGCGCCCGCCGGTCTGTACACTTTGCGGCGTCAGAGACTGCGGGGAGGTTGACCATGCGCAAGCGGCATATCCTGATGCTCACGCCCTATCTGCCGTACCCGCCCAACAGCGGTGGTCGCAGCCGCACCTATAACCTGATCCGCCATCTGCGCGAAGACTACGACATTTCCCTGGTGTGCTTCGGTCGCCCGGAAGAGCGAGCGTTCGACCTGACGCCGCTGCGCGACCTGTGCGATCTGACAGTGGTAGACCGCGCCCCCAGCCCTGGCACGCTCAAGGCAGCGTGGCTGAGCCTGACTTCGCCCAGGCCGATCACCATGCGCCTCTACCATACACCGGAAATGGCCCGCACTGTGGCGCGGATGCTGGTTGAGGGCGAGGTGGACCTGGTGCACGTCGAATCGTTCTATATGCTGCCCAACCTGCCCCGGCAGATCGCGCAACCCGTGCTGCTCTCCGAGCCAGCCATCGAATACGTCGCCTGGGGACGCCATGCGCGGGTGGCGCAACCCTGGTACACGCGCCCTGGGGTGTGGCTGGAAGCGCTGAAGATGCGCATCTGGGAGCCGCGCACCTGGGCCGACGCCACTATCGTTGGGGTGATGTCGGCAGTGGACGCGGCGGCGGTGCGGGCGGCGACACCCGGCGTGCGCACCGTGTTGACGCCCAACGGCGTGGACGTGGACTACTTTCAGCCCGACGACTCCGTGCCGCGCGACGGGCACACAGCAGTCTTCATGGGCGACTATAAGTACTTCCCCAACACCGACGCCGTGCTCTACTTCGTCCACGAGATTCTGCCGCTGGTGTTGCGCCAGCGACCGGACTTCCGGCTGGTGTTGCTGGGCAAGGACGCCCCGCGCGAGATTCTGGCCCTGCACGACGATCCGGCGGTGCCGGTGACCGTCGCCGGTCTGGTGCCGGATACGCGCCCCTATCTGCGCAGCAGCGCCATGTTCGTCTGCCCGCTGCGCAGCGGCAGCGGCACGCGCTTCAAGTTGCTGGAAGCGCTGGCCTGCGGGTGCCCCGTGGTGAGCACGACCGTCGGGGCGGAAGGGCTGGACGCCGTAGATGGCGTGCACATGCTGCTGCGCGATACGCCGCAGGATTTCGCCGATGCCATCGTTGCGCTGCTACAGCAGCCCGCGCTGGGCGCAGCCATCGGGCGCGAGGGGCGCGCCTGGGTGGTTCAGCAACACGCCTGGTCGCGCAGCGCCGCTCTGCTGCGCGACGCCTACGATAAGCTCATAGGTCACGAAGACCCCACGCCCGCGCTCACGGCACGGCAACGCGAGCAGCTCGCCGCACGGGTGCGCGACGCGCTGGACTCCAGCTCGCCGGGCAGGCCCGATCAGCCCTCCGCCTGAGCGTTGCGCTGCCGCATACCGCGCACAATGGCCCGTCGCAGCGCCTCGTAGTCGGTGTGACTGTGCGTGGAGATGCCGAAAGCGCGCGTCCGCCAGCCCAGACCAGCCATCCAGCCGACCGCCAGGAAATACAGCGGCAGTCCGCGCTCGACGACGATCAACTGCCCGAAGTGTTCGCGGTCGCGAGGGCGCGGTTGCCCGCGGCGAATGAGCGTATGGTCGGTCAGGCGACTGAGGTTGTCCCAGGGTACCCATATGCCCCGCCCCAGCATGGGGCGCAGCCACAGCCCCTTCTCGTAGACGGTCACCTGCGGATGCATGACGGCCAGTTGCACCAGCGGCACCAACAGCGCCGCCAGAAAAGGGACGCAGAGCACCAGCAGAGGCAGACCGTAGCCCAGGCCTAATGCCAGCAACCCGGCGATCCCCAGCAGCGCTCCGCCGATGCCCGCCGCCAGCGCCAGAGCGATCAGGCGGCGCAAGGCCGGGCGCGGGTGCGGGTGATCCGAGATCAGCGGCCCGCGCACTGCCTCGGAGGGAAGAGTTTGCCTGCGCATAAGTGTTCTCCTGATGCGCCAGGGATTATAGCCGCAAAAGGAGGACTTCCGCAGTCGGCGCGACTGCAGAAGTATCTGCTTCGGCGGCGGAAGGCAAATCACTAGGCGCACGAGCGAGCGAAATCAAGTCCCCCCTGCCCGGCGGCGCAGGGGCGAGGGGGAGAGAGGCGCAGGGGTGGGGGCAGGTACCGCTAGAGCGTGTTATGCACT
>DDBP01000069.1 GCA_002332795.1 Anaerolineales bacterium UBA2029
CGCCCCGCGACGCAGTCGCGAGGGAGAGGGGATTGAGGGGTGAGGGCCAGATACAGCGCGAAAGTTCATAACAGCCTCTAGAGGGTCTGAGCGCGTTCGCGCAGCCCCAGCCGCTCGACCAGGGCTTCGCGGCCCGGCCATTCCTCGCGCAACATGCCGTAGACCAACCAGTCGTGCCACACCCCTTCGGCCAGCGTGGCCTGACGCTGTCGCCCTTCCAGAGTGAAGCCGACCTTCGCCATCTGCCGGATGACACGGGCGTTCATGCTGCTCGTCGCCAGCCACACCTTGCGCACATCCAGCCAGTCGAAGGCATATTCGACGAGCAGCAGCAAGGCGTCGGTGCCATAGCCGCCGCCCCAGTACTCTGGCTCGCCGATCTTCGCGCCCAGCATGGCCAACCGATGCGTGGGGTTGAGCCAGTTGATGCCCATCCAGCCGATGGGCCGCCCGTCTTTGGTGTGAATTTCGAAGCCCACGCCCAGATCACCCTGTTCCCGTTCTTCGGCCCGACGCGCCTGCCGGGCGGCGATCTGCGCGCGCGTGACGAAACGCCATTCGCCGCCGCTGGCCCAGAAGCTGGACTCGTTATTCGTCCATTTGTGATCCAGCTCGCGCGCCTGACGGCTGACTGGAACCAGGTCTACCAGCACTCCGTAGAGCATAGTCATTCCTCCTGGCTGGCGTAGCGCCGAGCCGCTTTCTCGCGCAGACCCAGCCGCTCGACCAGGGCTTCGCGGCCCGGCCACTCCTCGCGCAACATGCCGTAGGTGAGGGCATCCACCCATTCCCCGTTGACCAGCGTCGCCTGGCGTTCGCGCCCTTCCAGGCGGAAGCCGCACTTCTCCACGTTACGCTGTGCGCGCACGTTGAGCGCCATCGTGCCCAGGGCCAGGCGGCGCAGATCGAGCCAGTCGAAGGCGTACTCGACGAGCAGCAGCAGGGCGTCGGTGCCATAGCCGCCGCCCCAGTAGTCTTCCTCACCGATCCACGCGCCCAGATAGCCACAGCGCGAGTGATAGTCCACCCAGTTCAACCCGATGCTGCCGATGGTCACGCCGTCTTTGGTGCGCATCATGAAGTGCACGCCGCTGTAGCCGCGTTCGCGGCCCCGTGCGCGCTCCTCGACGATACGGGCAATGGACGCCCGCGAGATCGGCATGCATTCGCCCATCGTCGCCCACAGGCGCGATTCGTTGTTCCAGTAGGCGTGCATTTTCTCCTGGTACCATTCGCGCGTGAAGGGCACCAGGTCTACCAGCAGGCCCGATAGCATACTGTCCGTCCTCTCCGGTGCGGTTATGACGGCTGCGCCTCTTTCTGGTCTTTCTTTTCCGGCTTGGGCTTCGGCTCGATGCCACTTGGCTGTAGCGACAGTTCGGCCACCTTTTGCGCGTAACCGGGCCACTCGCTCTGCAACAGGCCAAACATTTCCAGGTCTACGTAGTCGCCGTCCCAGCGGATATGCTGGCGCAGCGTGCCTTCGTGCACGAAGCCGGCGCGGCGCAGATGCTCGATCCAGGTTTCGTGGAAAGGCAGGGCGACGGCGTCCAGGCGGTGCAGGTTGCGCGTCTCGAAGCAGTAGCGCACCAGCATCAGCAGGCCGTCGAGCGCCTCGTCGGTGCCCTCATAGCGGGCATCGCCGACCACGACGCGGACCTCGGCCTTGCGCACGCGTGTCCACTCGTGATCGAAGATCAGCGCGCCGATGGGATCGCCGTTCTTGGCCTGGAAACCAATCAGCCCACCGCGCTCGCTCTTCTCCATGTTCTCGATGTACTTCTTGACATCATCCTCGGTGTGCGGCTCGCGGCGCTCCCACACATGTGCGCGGAACCACGCTTCTTCGTTCATCCACGTTTCCAGGTAGATGGCGAAATCGTCCTCGAACGGGACCAGATCAACCAGGGTTCCCTCTAACATGATCTATGACTCCTCGATTCGCAAGGGGTGGAAAGCAACGCCAGAAGGCAGGGGGTCGCGGTGATCCTCTGCCGGGGAACGCAAACGCAAGTGTGAAACAGGCCCCCGCTTTTGTCAAGACACTGCTGGCCAGCGGATGCGTGCAAAGGGTGTCGGGCAGTTAGTCGTGCCCTGCTGCCCATCATCCATGTCCACAGGTTGTACGCAGTCAGACAGGCAAAGTGATCAACGGGCCGCGCCCTCTCGCTTGCGAGCGACCAGGACAGACGGCGCTTCCGCGCTCTGCCTGGTCAGGCGGTCGCGCAGGTCGAGTACTGCGCTGCGCCAGGAGCGCCGGTGAGGCGTCTCGACCGCTTCCAGACGATGTGCCCGGAACAGGGCGCGCACGGCGTCCGCGGCTTCTGGCGGGGGCGCAGCGTCCAGCACAGCCACCCAGCCGCCGGGACGCAGCGCCTCCAGCGCGGCGGCGAAGGCGGATGGCTGCGCTGCTTCGTCGCCCAGGGCCGACAGGCCGTTCTGGAAGATCAGCCAGTCGAAGGCGCTGCGGGCCAGGGGAAGCTGTTGCAGATCGGCCTGCACGCGCAGATACCGCGCGATAGGGTACACGCCCAGGCCGTAGCGCGGGCCGGCGCGCCAGTCCAGGGCGATGGTGGTGTAGCCCGCCACGTCCAGCCCATAGGCCAGCCAGCCCATGCCCGCGCCGATCACCGCCGCCTCGCCCATCGGCCCGACGGGCAAGCCTCCCTGTTGCAGCCGGATTGCCTCCAGAAAACGCCACAGCAGAGCGGTGCTCTCCGCCCATTGCGACCAGTAGTCGTCCGGGTAGCCGGGCAGACCGGTCTGCGGCAGCGCTTTGAATTGTGCCTCGTCCGGCACAGCCCAGCCCGCGGCGGCGCACGCTTCTTCGTAGGCGGCGGCTTCGGCGTCGAGGGCCGCGCGACGGTCGGGCGTCACCAGGCGCAGGACGCCATCTTCGAAGGGGTAGGTGTGTGTTGCGTCTTCCGCGCAACAGACGCCCGCCTCGCAGAGGTTCAGCCGTGCCCCGTCGCGCGGACACACGAGCAGGGCCAGGTAATTGCGCCCTCGGCCCTTGAATGCCCCGTTGATGGGGCGCTGATCGCGCAGATAGAGCGGCTCGGACATGGCAAAGTCGTATCCACACCAGCGGCAAACGACGCCGCGTGCGAAGAGTCTGTGTGGATTATAGGAAGGGTGGCAGGAAACAGCTAGCCCCGGTGCCGCAGGATCATCAGGAAATGATCGCCCCAGGCCCGGAAGCCCGGCCAGGCCCGCATCCGCCGTTCGACGGCCAGCCGCCGCCGGTAGCGATCGGCCCGCTCGCGGTAGATCGCGTGCAGATGCACCGGCGGGAACCACAGCGGGAAGGCCAGCACCCGTTCCACCGTGAAATGCTCCGCAAAGGGGGCAGCGAATTCGCGCGGCGAATAGAAACGGACGGGCGCGATCACGTCGCTGGCCCCAGCCCGTCCTTCTGCCCACGTCGCTGGCCGCGGCAACACGTCGCCCGGCTTCAGGCGATGCAAGCCGTACAGCCTTTCGAACAGGCAATGGCGGTTCATCACCGTCGCCACGAACGGCGCTCCCGGTTCGAGCAGGGCGTGCAGACCTTCGGCCACCCCTGGTAGATCGGGTTCGGTGTTGAGCGTGCCCAGGCTGGCATACGCGCCCTGGAACGGGCCGCGCTCGTCCAGGTTGGCCAGCCGTCCGGCGGCCAACACGCGGAACTGCGCGCCGCGCCGCAACCCGTAACCGGCCAGCTTGGCCTGCGCCTGCCACACCATGCCGGGACTCACGTCTATACCCAGCACGCTGTAGCCTTCCTGGGCCAGACGCAGCGCTTCTTCACCGGTGCCGCAGCCGATATCCAGCACCAGCGCGCCCGGCTTCAGCAGGCCGCGCAGCAGGGCCAGATGCTCGTCGCGCAGCCAGCTCACCAGCGGGTTGCCGGGGCGGCTGCCGGACGGCGGGCCATAGCGCACATCGTAAGTCTTGGCTTCGTGATCAAAACGGGCTTCAAGAATCTTATAGTGCTCGATCAGTTCGGCTGCGGACATGCCACCCGCCATAACTATTCCCTCAGCTTCCCCCCGCCTGAGCTTCGCCATCGCCCGAATCGGTCGGCAATTTGGGCGAAAGTGAAGGTCGCCGCACCAGCCACCACAGCACGATGATCCCTGTGCCGATCAGCGGGCCGATGGCCATCGCACACAGCGCGCGCATCACGCCCGACCAGCCCACCAGGCCCAGTACGCCGTAGCTCCCCAGGCTGACCACGACAAACAACGCCAGCCAACGCAGGCCCAGGGCGCTGCCGCGCCGCCAGACCTCCCCACTCAACGGATTGGGCGTGTGACTCATGATATTTTTCACCGGTTCGCTCGGTTGCGCAAGCGGCAACAGCCATGGGGTGCGTGCAAAATGTGTCAGGCAGTTTTGCCGCGCTCCGCTTTACCTCACCCCCACTCGGCGCTGACGCGCCTCGTTGCCCCCTCTCCTGCCTAGACTGGAGAGGGGGCAAGCCGAGCGAAGCGAGGCTGGGGGTGAGGCAAAC
>DDBP01000068.1 GCA_002332795.1 Anaerolineales bacterium UBA2029
CGTGCATCAGGCGCGGAGCGCGCACCACGCGCCCGCCATACGCCTGCCCGATGCACTGATGGCCCAGGCACACGCCCAGGATGGGCGTCGTTGGCCCCAGGGCGCGGATCACGTCGAGCGAGACGCCACCGTCGTCGGGCGTGCCAGGGCCGGGCGAAATGACGATGTGCGACGGGCGCAGGGCGCGCACCTCGTCCAGCGTGATCTGATCGTTGCGGACCACGCACAGGTCAGCGCCCAGTTCGCCCATCAACTGCACCAGGTTGTAGGTGAAGCTATCGTAGTTGTCAATGACCAGGATCATCAGCAGCCCTCCTAACCCAATCCTGCTTCGGCGTTCTGCACAGCCAGCGCCACTGCGCGCGCCTTGTTGACCGTCTCCTCGTATTCGCGCGATGGGTCGCTGTCGGCGACGATGCCCGCGCCCGCCTGGAAGGTGACCTGATCGCCGCGCATGAGCATGGTGCGAATGGTGATACAGGTGTCCATCGAACCGTCGAAGCTGAAGTAGCCCACCGCGCCGCCATACGGCCCGCGCCGCGTGCCCTCCAGTTCCTCGATGATCTCCATGGCCCGCACCTTCGGCGCACCGCTGAGCGTGCCCGCGGGGAAGGTGGCCCGCAGCAGGTCGAAGGCGTTCAGCCCCGCCCGCAAACGCCCCTGCACCTGACTGACGATGTGCATCACGTGCGAATAGCGCTCGACGACCATCATGTGGGGCACGCAGACGGTCCCATAGTCGCAGACGCGGCCCAGGTCGTTGCGCCCCAGGTCTACCAGCATCACATGTTCGGCGCGCTCTTTCTCGTCGGCGAGCAGTTCGGCGGCCAGGGCGTCGTCTTCGGCTTCGTCGCGCCCGCGTGGGCGTGTGCCAGCGATCGGTCGCAGCGTGGCGATGCCGTCTTCCAGCCGCACCATCATCTCCGGCGAGGCACCGATCAGCGCCAGGTCGTCGCTGAAGCGCAGGAAAAACATATAGGGGGAAGGGTTGAGCGCGCGCAGCGCCCGGTAGATGGTGAAGGGCGGGGCGGACGTGCGGCGACTGAAGCGCTGCGAAAGCACAATCTGAAAGGCGTCTCCGGCGGCGATGTACTCCTTGGCGGCGCGGACGCGGGCCTCGAACTGCTCGCGCGTCATGTTGCTGCGTAGCTCGCGATCACCTGCCCCATTGCCGGCGTATTCTTCCGCCTGCGGTAGCGGCCCGGCCAGCCGGTCGAGGATGGCGTCAATCCGTTGCACGGCGTCGTTGTAGGCGGCGTCCGGATCGCCGGTGTTGTGCGCATTGGCCAGCACGATCAACTGGTGTTTGGCGTGGTCGAAGATGACCAGCGTGTCGGCCAGCAGGAAAGCCGCGTCCGGCACGCGCAGGTCGTCGGTGGCCGTGGAGGGCAGGCGCTCGAAGTAGCGCACCACGTCGTAGCTCAGGTAACCGACCGCGCCGCCGACAAAACGCGGTAGTCCCTCGACTTTCACCGGACGGAAACGCTGCATTTCTGCTTCGATCACATGCAACGGGTCTTCGCGGGCGGTCAGCGGGCGTGTGACGAGACCATCGCCGCGCCGGATGGTGAGGGTGTTGTCCTGTACGGTGATCAGCGCCTGTGCATCTACGCCCAGGAAGGAGTAGCGCCCAACCTGTTCGCCCCCTTCGACGCTCTCCAGCAGGAAGGAAGGTCGGTCGGGGCGGGCCAGTTTGAGGTAGACCGAGACGGGTGTCTCCAGGTCGGCCAGCAACGTGCGGTAGACCGGCACCAGGTCGCCTTGCTCGAACAGGCGCAGGACGGTCGCCCGGTCGGGGACGACGGGCGCGCGGGTGCGGAGAAGTTCTGGTGAGAGTGCCATCGGTGCGCCTCCTGACTCGTGTTGAAAAAAAGAATCTCCCCTTCCCATCAAGGACGAGAAGAGGAGATTCCCGCGGTGCCACCTTGGTTAAGCGGCTGCCCCCGGAAACAAAAAATCCACGGTGAACGCGCGGATTTGGAGGGAGAAGCCAGCTTCACTCGGCAGGGTACGGACGCCCGGACTGCGTCAGGGCCTCGATACCCTTCACCCGGCTAACGGTGGTGTCTCCGGTGCGGGCTACTGGCGCTGTTCGCAGCGCGTTCGACCGCACAGCTCCCTGGCCCATTCCACACCGGCGCTTGTACCGCCTTCGCAGCGACCGGCGGCTCTCTGAACACCGCTTCGGTGTGTACTATTCCAGATCAACGCTTTTGCATGTATGATGCTTGTCCCAAAAGGTAGCAAGATTCGGGGGTGTTGTCAAGCATTTTGGGCAAAGCGAACAAAGCCAGGCCCACAGCCTGGAGCGGAATTTCCCGCAGATTTCCTGGTTGCTGCGAATGCCTCGCTGGAGCGTGTCAGGCTTTTTTCCCCCTCATCCCCAGGCCCCTTTTCGTATGCAAGCGGGGAGCACTTGTGCCAGAGCCAGCAAGTCCCCTCGCCCCGCGACGCAGTCGCGAGGGAGAAGGGATACAGGGGTGAGGGGCAGAAGTTCATGACAGGCGCTGGTGCACGATCTCGGCCTCAGCCAGGTGCTGCGGCTGCACTTCGGACGCGGACATGGTCGGCGCGCCGTGTGGCAATGTCACATGGAAGGTGGTGCCGTGACCAGGCGTGCTCTCGAAGGTGATTGCCCCTCCCTGTAGCTCTACTGCCCGCTTGACGATGGACAGGCCCAGGCCGGTGCCAGGGGTACGGCCTACGTTGCTGGCGCGGAAGAAGGGGGTGAAGAGATGCGCCTGCTCTTCCGGCGGGATGCCGATGCCCTCGTCGCGCAGGGTGAGGACAGTGTGCCCGTTGTCCTGGGCGATGCTCAGTTGCACCGTCTTGCCTGGCGGAGAGTACTTGACGGCGTTGGAGAGCAGATTGCGCAGCACCAGCGTCATCAGGTTCGGGTCGGCCTGTACCGGGCGCGGCGTTGGCGCGGGGTGCAGGCTGATGTGCACGTCGGTGCCCTGCGTGAGCGCGACTTCGCTCGCTACGCGCTGCGCCAGCGCGTTGATGTCGAGCGGTTCGGGGTGCACTTCCAGCGCGCCGGTCTCCGTCCGCATGTGCACCAGCAAGTCGTCGGTGAGCTGACGCATGGTGGCGACGGCGTTCTTGATCTGAAGCAGCCGTTCGCGCCGTTCGTCATCCGTCTGGCGGTCCCAGTAGAGATTGAGCAGATCGGCAGCCGACTGAATGACGGCCAGCGGCGTGCGGAATTCGTGCGATGCCACCGAGAGGAACTGCGTCTTCAGGCGGTTGATCTCGATCTCGCGGTTCAAGGCGCTGCGCAGATGCGCTTCCATCTGCTTTTGCGGCGTCAGATCGTGCAGGGTGACGATCAAGCGGGGTGAGCGTTGCAGGCGCGCCCGCAGTGGCGACAGCACGACTTCGAATTCTCCCGCCTGGCGCGTCAGGGACTGGCAGCGGAAGGCTGCTTCGGGCAGAGTCTGAGTGCTCCGCGAGGCGCTGGCATTGCGCAGCGCGGTCTGCAGCGCGGCGCGGTGTTCGGGGTGCTCCGGACAAACGACATCCAGCAGGGAGCGTTGCCCCGGTCCACAGATGGCTTCGAAGACGGTGTTGGCTTTCAGGATGGCTCCCTCGGCGGTGACCATGACGATGGGATCGGCGCTGCCGTTGAGGATGTCGCTCAGCTCCTGGCCGCTTTCCAGCATCTGAATCACCAGCAGCACGATTGCCAGACTCGTCGCCCCCGCAAAGGCCAGCAGTAACACCGTGAAAAGCGTGCGGCTGACCAGGCCATGCTGGTAGATATCGCGCTCATTGACGGCGCGCACGATGAGCGCCGGCGCACCTTCTGCGTCGCGCAGTACCGCATAGGCCGCGATGTGCTCGTCGTTGAGCGTGCGCACGTATTCCAGTTCCCCGTCAGAAAGGCGCTCACGGGCTTCGGCGAAGTCTGCGGGCAAGCTTTCCGCTTGCCAGGGGAAGGAGGTGATTTCGCTGCGCGCAACGCCTGCGAAATGCCCCAGCACAGTATCATCCAGCCAGCGCCCGAACAGCAAGATGCCTCTGGGCGGGCCGGTGCGGGCGCTGGTGCGGATCGGCTCGGCGGCGAAGAGCAGCGGGCCTTCGGGCAGGTTCAGCAGGCCGGAGGTCGAGCGTGCAGGGACGACCAGCGTAGAGAGCAGGTCGCTTTGCAGAAGCGACGAAGGCGGCGGCGCTTCACTCTCGCTCTGGGCATCGTAGGCTTTGCTGAACACCACTCGACCGGACGTATCTACCAGCATGGCCAGGTTGAGGCCCAGCGTCTGGAAAGTTTCCAGGGGGTAGTTCGAGGTAAGGTAGGCCTGGTTGCCGTCGGCCATGAACTGATAGGTGTCGTCCCAGTTGGCCCAATCTGTAGCCTGCGCTGCCAGCTCTGATACCTCCGTGTTGAAGGCATAGAGCACGCTTTTTATATGCTGGCGCGCATATTCCCGCTCCAATTGCGCAATGCTGTGCGCAATGAAGGCGTTGGAGGCGATGACCAGTAACACGACAAACCCTGCGAGCAGGGCAATGATCATCAGGGGAGTCTTCTTCGGGAAGAGCATAGGGGTTTGGGACGGTGCTCCTGAGAAAAATAGATTGATGGGCAGAATGTGGGGGGATATCGTACGATGGCGTTCTCATTCTACCCAGACGAAATTAAAATACCATAAAAATCACCCTGGAGTCATAAAGGTTTGGTGAATTTTACAGGCCCCTCAGGGCCTTTTCAAGGCTGAGTCAGCCGCAGGTTGATCAGCCCTGGCAGCAGATCGAGGATGACCAGAGTACCGGCCCGGCTGGCAGTCTGTGTCTGCGCCAGCGTGCCCGCGCCGGTGACCGTATAGGCCGCGCCCGGCTCCAGCCCGGTGATCAGCAACCTGGTCACGCCGGGCATGACTTCGAAGGTCGCGGCGGTGATGGCTTTTCCATCCTCTGGCGTCGCGTCGAAGATAACCTGCGCCGTCCCCAGCGCCGCGCCGCGCACCCCTTCGCCCAACACCAGGGCACCGGCGGAGGGGGATGGCGCGGCGGCGTCCTGTGCCACGAAAAGGGTCAGGAACCAGTGATCCAGGTTCGGCGCGCCGGGGGCGATTTCCAGCCGGTAGAGACCGTAGGGGGCGGACTCGAACTCGTTGCCGACCGGCCCGCCCCAACTGCGGTCTACCTGTTGCCCGGCCACTTCGTAGCCTGCGACGACGGTGACCTGACTGCGGGGCAGCAGGTTTTGCACGTAGACCGCGCTCTCGCCGACCTGCGAGCGGAAGAAGAGGCCCTGCGGCTGCGGCTCGGTCTGAAAGTGGAAGACGGTCAGCGGAGTATAGGCGGGGTAGGTGCTCATCACGCGGTCGTAGACGAAGACGGTAGACGGCGGCCAGTAGACGAACTCGCGGATGACCGCCCTGACCTTGGGGCGATTCTCCGGCGTGCTGTAGAACGTGCTGTTGTACGCGCCAGTGAGGTCGGCGCGCAGATAGGTGATCCCTTCCGCCTGGACGAAGCGGGTGATCGAGCCGGTGTCGTAGGCACGCCAGTTGCTGAGCAGGTAGGGCAGGTTGACCGCCGTGCGCGGGTGCGGACTCATGGTGCGCTGCCCGCAGTCGTTCAGCCAGACCTCGCGCTCGGCGTTGGGGCGGATGCCGTCGAAGTTCTCCGCCAGATCGCAGATCAGCACGGTGTTCGCCGCGATGGTGCGGACGTAGTAGTTGGCGTCGTGATCGGACGTGCCGTCGCCGCTGTAGACGCCGCTTCGCACGACCAGTTCTTCTCCGTTGTGATAGAGGGTGAAGTTGCCCTGATCGTAGAACTGATGATAGGCCAGGCGGTCGCCCGCGTTGAACGACACGTAGGTTGCCGCGCGGTCGTACTTGCCGGCAGCGTCCAGCCAGGCGGAGCGCAAGAAGACATGGCCCAGGTAGGGCGCAAACCAGACGGTGCTATCCGGCGGCAGGCCGAACGAGTCCGGATCGCGCCACAGGAACTCTTCAGCGCTCAGCCAGTCCGGTGAGCTATCGGGCAGTTGTCGCAGAAACCAGTCCATCCAGCGGGCGTGTTCGCTGCCCGCGAAGACGGAGCGCAGCAGCAAATCCTGGGCGCGGCCATAGGCGACGGCGGGGTGATAGCGCTCGGAGTCGCCAATGATCGAGGGGTAGCTATGGATCAGATCGCCCCAGTCGGCGTTGTAGGTACGCGCTGTGCCCGGATGATAGAGAAACAGGTCGTAGGCCAGCCGGTCGTACCACCAGGGCGTGTCGTCGAAGTAATTCTCGCCCGCCGCGGTCCACCAGGCCAGCGCCGTCTGCCCATAGGCCCAGCCCGCCAGGAAGCCGTAGACTGGCCCTTCGGCCCAGGCCCCGCCCGATTGCAGGTCCAGCGCGGGCAGGATGGTGTCGGCGAAGGTCTTGCGGCAGAAGGCCAGCAAACCCGGCGCACCCTCGTGCTCGCTCCACAGCGCCAACCCGCCCGCGGTGAGCGCCCACAACCAGCGGGCGGTGAGGTTGCTCCAGGCCATGATCTCGCCATCGAGCCAGACCAGGCTGTCCAGGTCGGCGGCAGGGTCGCGCAGACGGGTGAGGGCGCGCCACAGCGACTCGCGCAGCGCGGCGCGGTCGTCGGCGGTCAATGCGCCGTGCAACCAGTCGTAGCCGAGGGCCAGCGCGGCTACGTCGTCCAGCAGCGCGCCGTCGAAGCCACCCTCTCCGCGCAGGGCGGGGTGTGTCTCCACGCGGTTGACCAGCTCCACCATGACCGCTCTGGCCCGTTGTGCGTAGCGCCCTTCGCCGGTGACCAGCCAGGCCAGCGCCAGCGCGCGCACCACTGTCCCTGGTGACCAGCCGGCGTCTGCTTCCGGTTCGTCCGAACTCACGTAGGCCAGGAAATCGGCCCAGGTGCGCACCTGTCGATCGGCTCTGGGGCGCAGGGTTTCCTGCACATAGGCCGACGTGATCAGCAGGCGCGGGTGAGCGCCGAACGCTGCGACAGGCAGGGGCGGGTCGGCGCTCTGCGCGTGCGCGGGGATGACGAAGGCTGGCACGGCGAGGCTCAGCGACAGCAGCACCGCCCAGAACGTCAGGAGGGGACGGCTCGTCCAGCGCATGGGGGGGTCAGAAGGGCAGATCGTCGTCGGAGATGAGCACTGTCGGCAGCGGCTCGATGCGCAGCCAGGTCCGGCCAATGCGGAACAGTTGCCCCGGCGCGATCACGGCCCGCCCTTCGATGCGCCGTTCGCCGATATAGGTGCCGTTGGTGCTGTGCAGGTCTTCCAGCCAGAAGGTCTGCCCGTCGTAGATCAGCACGGCGTGTTCACGCGAGACCTGACTGTCGTAGCTCAGGCATATGTCGCAGTCTTCGCGGCGACCGATGGTGATCTCCATCGGCTTGCCGGAATCCAGGAAGGTTTCGAAACTGAGGGTAGAGCCATCCTGCGGGCCGCTCATCAACGCGATGAGAATGTCGGTCATGGATACTCACTCCTCCCCGTCCAGATGACGGCGCGCCTCGGTGCGCTTCTCGCGCGAGGGTTGATGTGTGGGGTCAAGCTGCAGCGCCCGGTTGAAGGCGGTCACCGCCTCTTCCCAGCGCCCCAGTTGCAGCAAGGCGTCGCCCAGGTTATGCCAGAACCACACATCGTCGGGCGATAGCTCGACAGCGCGGGCGAAACAGAGCCGCGCTTCTTCCCAGCGTCCCAGGGCGGCGCAGGCCAGGCCCTTGCCGTTCCAGGCCCAGGCATAGCGTGGATTCAGTTCCAGCGCGCGGTTGTAGGCATTGAGCGCTTCTGGCAGGCGCTCCAGCGTGCGCAACACCTGACCGCGCTTGGCCCAGCTTTCGGCGTGATGCGGGTCAATGTGCAGCGCGCGGTCGAGCACGCGCATGGCCCCCTCGTAATCGCGACGGGTATAGAGCACTTCGGCCTGGTTGTACCAGGCCCACACGTTATCGGGGTGCAGTTCGGTGGCCGTCTGATGGGCGGCCAGGGCGCGCTCGGTCTGCCCCAGCCGCTCCAACACCTGACCTTTGCCCGTCCAGGCCCAGGCGAAATGAGGATTGAGCGCCAGGGCGCGGTCGTAGGCGGCCAGCGCTTCGTCGTAGCGACCGAGCAGGCGCAGCGTCCGGCCCTTGCGCGCCCAGGCCCAGGCCGAGTGCGGGTCGAGCGCCAGGGCGCGGTCGTAGGCGACTAGCGCTTCTTCGGCGAAGCCCAGTTCGGTCAGGCTGTAGCCCTTGTCCATCAGTTCGCTGATCTCCAGCGCCGGCCCTTCGGCGTTGGTCTCTGGCGGTGCACCGGTGATCTCCCCGATCAGCGCCCGCAGCGCGTCTACCAGCTCGCCCCAGCTTTGCGGACGGTCGGCGGGGTCTTTGGCCAGGCAGGCCAGGGTCAGTTCCCTGACCGGTGCGGGCACCTGCGCCGCCGAGTCGGGAAAGGCGGGGAGCAGGTTGAGGTGAGCGTGCACCCATTCGGTGAGCAGTTTGGCCTCGAAGACGGTGCGCCCGGTGAGCATCTCGAACAACACACAGCCGAAGGCGTAAATATCAGCGCGCATGTCCACCAGTTCGGCGCGGCATTGTTCGGGGGCCATGTAGGGCGGCGTGCCGACGATAGCGCCTACGCGCGTCAGACCGCTGGCCCAGGGGCCGTCATCGCCGGAGAGCGACACGCTCTGATCGGCGTCCATGGAACGCACCAGGCCGAAGTCGGTCACCTTGGCGATGCCGTCGTGCCGCACCAGGATGTTGGCTGGCTTGAGGTCGCGGTGCACCAGGCCGGGGACGCGACGGGTGGCGTGCTGCATCCCCAGCGCGATCTGCAGCGCGAAGTCCAGCGCCTGGGGCAGGTCAATGCGCCTGTGTCGAATCCAGCTACGCAGGTCTGGCCCCAGCCCCTCCGGGCCGGTGATGTGTTCCAGGATGATATGCGGGCGTCCGTCGAATTTCTGCACGCGCCGCGCCTGCACGATGTGACGGTGCTTTTCGAGCATGATCCAGGTGCGCGCTTCCTGGGTGAAGCGGGCCACGGCGGTCTCGTTGGTGAGCAGGCGGCTTTGAAAGGTCTTGATCGCCACCGAGCAGCGCTCTTCGTGGTCGTAGCACAGGTAGACGATGCCCATGCCGCCTCGCAATACCTGCGCGACTTCATAACGCCCGTCAATGCGATCGCCAAAGTCGAAGTCCGTGCCTTCTTTGTGGCGCGCAGGGGCCACCAGGATATCCGGCATGGTTGCCGAGCCGGTGCTGGTGCTCTCCAGCTCCAGCCGGAAGATTTCGGACTTGTCGGAGCGCGTTTCGCTGAGCGACGACGCCTCGTCCTCTGGCCCGGCCAGCGACAGGAGAGCGGCGTCTGCCTCCAGGCTTTCCCCCGCCAGCGTGGCCTGTGTACCAGGGTAAATGGCCGTGCTGTGTGCCTCGTCCACAGGAGTTGGGGTGGGGTCGGGCGGCGGCGTCAGGTCGGCGGAGGGGGGCGAGACGTACCACAGCGCCAGCACATGAGCTTCGTCCGGCAGACCGGCCATGTGTCCTTGGGCTTCCATGTCGGCCACGGCCCACAGCGCGACGGCAATGTTGCGCCGGGTGGGGGCGGCGCGGGCTACCTCCAACAGCCAGTCGGCATAGCGCGCAGAGATAGCCTGTGCGGTCCGCGCGGCGTCCGAACCGGCTTCGGCCAGCTCGGCGGCGCGGCGATAGGCATAGAGGGCCTTGCCGACGTAGTACACCAGCAGGCGCTGCTCGCTTTCGACCAGCGAACGCCGCGCGCACAGGTCGCCCAGGGCCAGGTAGTCGTGCGGATGCGGCACGTCGCGCCGCAAGGCCAGCCGCCCTAGCCGCCGTATCTCCTCGTCGGGGTCGGTGGCGAAGGGATCGGTCTGATCTTCTTTGCGGCGACGCGCCAGCAAACGCTGTTCCTGCTCAGCGGGCAACAGCAGCGGCAGGGTGCCACTTTGCGGGACGGGGGGCAGATCGCCTGCGCTCATAGGTTCACAGACAGCCGGTGTTGGTTCACAGGAGATGGTCTTACGAAGGCGAAGTGTACCGCACCTGCGGCGTTCAGGCCATGATTCTTCCGAAGGGCGTGCAAAGATCAGCAGCGGCTTTGGTGCACCTGACGACCCTCACCCCGCACGACAGGTAGGGGGCGGGTTTCGAAACTCGTCCCCTGCAAGACACGGCGAGATCGCGTTGTTATATCGCCTTCGGTATTTGGTGAAATCGTATAACAGTATATAATTCAACCAGTATGTCCTGGATGCCCAAACCTGGTGACGCCATGCCAACCAAAAAATCGAACGGGAAACAGCCCACCATGCGCGATGTGGCACGCCTGGCGGGGGTCTCGCAGCCTACGGTGTCGCGTGTGCTCAACAACAACCCTTCGGCGATCCCTGTCAGCGAAGAGACCCGCCGCAAGGTGTTGGAAGCAGTGCGCGTGCTGGGTTATCGCCCCAACATGACGGCGCGCAGCCTGCGCACGCAGCGCACACAGATGATTGCCCTGATGATCGCCGATATTTCAAACTCTTTCTATCATCCCATCGCGCGCACGGTCCAGGACATTGCCCGGCAGCATAATTACGACGTGATCATTTCGAGCAGCGATCACCAGTATGACAACGAGCGCCATTTCTGCGAGGCGGTGATCCGCCGACCCGTTGACGGCGTGATCATGGTGCCCACACACCTGACCGACGAAGACCTTGACCGCTTCATTGCCCTCACTCAGACGCCAGTGGTGGTGCTGGGACAACATATCAAACACGCTGACGTAGACGTGGTGTATGCCGATGATGAGAAGGCGACCTTTGACGCCGTCAACTGGTTGATCGCCGAGCGGGGTCACCGGGAGATTGGCTTCGTGGGGGTACCCGATCAATATCCCCCAGGGCCGCGGCGCTGGCGCGGGTATCAGCGGGCCATGGAACTGGCTGGCCTGTCTGTCAACCCGCAGTTTGTATTCGAGGGGGATTTCACCCTCGAAAGCGGGCGACAGGTGGCCAGAAGGCTGTTGAAGCTGCCCGACTGGCCTTCGGCCCTGTTCGTGGTGAACGATCTGATGGCGATTGGCCTGATCCTGGAATTGCAGGATGCCGGCTATAACGTCCCCGGCGATATCGCGATCATGGGCTTCGATGACATCCCAGAGGCTTCGATCATCCGTCCGCCCCTCACCACTATTGCTCAGGCTCCCGTAGAAATCGGCAAGAAGCTGGTCAATGCCCTGTTCGACCGTATCGAGGGACGGGTCAGTGGGGGCAGACGGGCTTTGGAGTGCCCCTGCCTGCTGATTCCCAGACAGTCGGCCTAACCGACTACTCCGATTCGATCTCCTTGCCGATACTGGCTTGAGACAGCATGTCTCGTGCAGAGTGTGACACGCTGCGATTTTTGTGCGCCGGGGTGATTGACAAACCTCAGCAAACATCCTAGAATACGATTAACAGAATACGATTTCTGTTTTCGTAGAAGCAGTATAGGTGTCCTTTGATGTACAGACGCCAAGCCCTTGGTGGGGCATCTCCTTCCTCGTATCCTGCGCTGTTCGTTACCTCCGGCCAACCCGACCGCTCGCTCATCATGCCTGGCAGGCACTCTGTGTACCTGCTGGTTTGTTTTCCTCTGCTCCGGCGATACTCAAGAAAGGAGGGCTGACGAAGGCTTCCATAACTCACTTCGCTTTGTCGCCGTTGCATCGTTTCCGCTATCACTGCTCGCAGGAAATTGAATATATAGAAAGAGAGACTCACCATGAAAAGGATTGCGATCAGCCTGACCCTGCTCCTGGCTCTGCTGGCAATGCTGGGTGTGGGAGCAACTTCTCAGCGTGCTGCTGCTCAGGAAGTCGTCGAGATTGATTTCCTCACCTACCTGACTGGCCCGGATGGGGCCTACTACGAGGCGCTGGTCAATCAGTTCAATGAAGAACACCCCGGCATCAAGGTCAACTTCCTGGTCGAACCGGGCGGTGCGGAATATCAGTCCAAGCTGGTGCTGTCCATTCGTTCGGGCGAAGCTCCTGCCGCGGTGCTGCTGCACGTAGACGAAATCCCGCGCTACATCACCAACGACATGATCTATGGCTGGAGCCGGGCGGATTGGGAGAGCACCTTTGGCGTCAGCCTGGATGACTTCGTGCCCGCTACCATGGCCTACGCCGTGGTAGACGACACCATCTATGGCCTGACTTTCACTGCCTATCATCTGGCGCTGTACTACAATGCCGATCACTTCGTGGCCGCTGGTCTTGATCCGGACAAGCCCCCGCAGACATGGGACGAGTTCATCGAATATGGCAAGGCTCTCACCAAAGATACCAACGGGGATGGTACTCCCGATCAGTGGGGCTACTTCTGCCATGGTGGCTGGCAGTTCCGCGTGCTGTGGCAGTGGTACTCGCTGTTCTGGGAGATGGGCGGCGAGCTGCTGAACGAGGATCAGACAGAAGTCGCCTTCAACAATGAGACAGGCGTGGCGGCGTTGCAATACTTCGTAGACCTGATCCAGAAGCACGGCATCTGCCCGGCTGAGCCATCCGACGGCGAGCAGGCGTTCGCGCTGGGCACGCTGTCCATGCACACCAATGGCCCCTGGATGATCAACTACTTCGATAGCGTCGAGGGTCTCAACTGGCGTGTGGCGAACCTGCCCGCCTACAATGGCAACAAGGCGGCCTGGGGTTCGACACATACGCTGGTCTTCCCCAAGGGCGTGCCAGAAGCGGAGCA
Source organism: Anaerolineales bacterium UBA2029 (assembly GCA_002332795.1). Taxonomy (GTDB): domain Bacteria; phylum Chloroflexota; class Anaerolineae; order Aggregatilineales; family Aggregatilineaceae; genus UBA2029. The sequence continues at coordinate 12,687 of DDBP01000068.1, forward strand.
TCAGGCAGCCGTGGAATTCGGCAAGTGGATGGCGGCCCATACGGTCGAGCTGTCGGCGGCGGGCGCGTATCCGGCGCGCATCTCGGTAGCCGAAAGTGAGGAGTTCAAGTCGCTGCCGGCTCAGGGTGTCTTCGCGGCGGGAGCGCCCGAATACTTCCATCCAGTGCCTGGGCTGGAGTTCTGGCCAGAAGCCGAGGCGATCTTCATCGAGTACTTCCAGGGAGCGCTGCTTGGTGACATTTCGGCTGAGCAGGCCATTCAGGCTGCTGCCGAGGAAATCCAGGCGCTGCTCGAAGAGTAGTGCTTCCAGACAAGGTGTGAGGTGCCAGGGGGACGACTGTTCCCCTGGCATTCTCTAGAAAGGGCTGCTGTCCATGGCTGCACAAGAGAGCCTCTTCTGGCGCAACCTGAAAAACGATCTGAAAGCGTATGCCTTCATCCTGCCCTATTTCTGTTTCTTTCTGGTGTTCATCTTGCTACCACTGGTCTACGGCTTTGCGCTGAGCTTCTATTCCTGGGACCTTTTCACCGCGCCCAAGTACGTTGGCCTGCAGAACTACGACAAACTCCTCTTCGACGATAGCCGGTTTTGGGTGGCAACCAAGAACACACTGGTGTTCGTGGCCGAAAGCGTGCCTCTGTTGATTATTGTCCCGCTGATCTTTGCGCTGATCCTCAACCGACCTTTCTGGGGACGTACCTGGGCGTTCATCGCCTTCATCTCCGTCTCGTTCATGCCTTCAGTTGCCATTATCTGGATGTGGCGCTGGATGTTCGACTATCACTCCGGGCTGGTCAATTTTTATCTGGGGGAGCTGGGTCTACCGTTGCAGAACTGGCTGTCGCACCCGCAACTGGCCATGGTGTTGATCGTGCTGATCACCACCTGGTGGACATCCGGTTTCAACACCATTCTGTTCCTCAGCGGATTGCAAGATATCCCCCGCGAACTGTACGAGGCGGCGCAGGTGGACGGCGGGTCGCGGCTGGCGCAGTTCCGCTTCATCACCCTGCCCATGCTGCGCGACAAGATGATCCTCATTGGCGCGCTGACGGTGATGGCTTCCTTCAAGATGTTCGATCAGGTGTATCTGCTGACCGGCGGGGGGCCGATGGGCAAGACGCGCAGCCTGGCACAATACCTCTACGAGAGCGGCTTCAGAGACTTTAAGATCGGCAAGGCTTCGGCCATTAGCTGGCTCATGTTCGCCATGATCATGGTCTTCGCCATGATCCGGGTCGCGTGGAGCTGGCGTAGCGCAAGAGAAAGTAGCTGAGCGATGATGGCGCGAACTGGTCTGGGACGAATTCGAACAGGGCTGGCGGAATTCAGCACGTCCAATCAGTGGCGAAGGCTGCGTCCGGTCCTCTTCAGCATTGTGGTGATCCTGTTTGGCCTGATCTGGTTTGCCCCCATTTTCTGGATCATCTCGATTTCGTTCAAGCCCAATTCGGTGGCTGCGCTATACCCGGTCACCTGGATTCCCCGGCCCTTCACACTGGAGAACTACGAGACGATCCTGTTGCATCCCACGCGCGGGGTCGACATCGTGCGGTCGTTTGGCATCAGCGCTTTCGTATGCTCGGCGGTGGTGGCAGGCGTGTTGCTCCTCTCGACGCCGGCAGCCTATGCCTTCGCCCGCCTGAAGTTCCGCGGCAGAGACACCATCTTCTGGCTGATGGTGGCAACGCTGGCATTGCCTGTGCAGATGTTCATCGTGCCAGTGTATGTGATCCTGGATCGGGTAGATTGGGTCAATACGCTCAAGGCGCTGATATTCCCGCCGCTGGGGCCTGCATTTGCCTTGTTCGTGCTGCGGCAGTTCATGCTGGCGGTGTCCACGGAGACGGAAGAAGCAGCGCGCCTGGATGGGTGTAACCGCTTGCAGGTGCTGTGGTATGTGGTTGTGCCGCAGATTCGCCCGGCGCTGGTGTCGGTGGGGTTGATCACGTTTCTCAACACCTGGAACGACTTTCTGTGGCCGTTGATCGTGATCTACGACCGCGACATCTACCCTCTCACCCTGGCGCTCAACGACGTGCGCAGCGCGTATCACTTCACCTTCGAGGCGGGCACCGTCATGGCCTCGTATGTGGTGGCGGTTATTCCTGTCGTGGTGCTCTTCTACTTCGCCAAGAATCACCTCATCAGGGGCATTTCCCTCACCGGGACTGGCTCCACCATGTAACGGAGCGCAATGTGCGGGTCACGATGAGAGGATGACACCATGGAACAATCTCATATCGCTTTGCATACAGCCTTTCAGCTTGGGCCGGTCGATCCACGCATTTTCGGGGGATTCCTGGAACACCTGGGCCGGGCCGTCTACAAGGGCGTGTACGATCCCGATAGCGTCCATGCCGACGAAGATGGCTTTCGGCGGGACGTGCTGGAGGCGTTGCGACGCCTGCGCATGACGGGCATGCGTTACCCTGGCGGCAACTTCGTCTCTGGCTATCACTGGCTCGATGGAGTTGGGCCGCGGCAGCAGCGCCCGACGGTGCGCGACCTGGCCTGGCAGAGCATCGAACCGAATCAGATCGGCACGGACGAGTTCATGACGCTCTGCCGCAAAATGGACTGGTGGCCCATGATCACGGTCAACCTGGGGACGGGGACGCCGGAAGAGGCCCGCAACTGGGTGGAGTACTGCAATTCGCCTGTCGGTACGAAATACGCCAATATGCGTGCTGCGAACGGGCACCCCGATCCCTATGGGGTCAAGCTGTGGTTCCTGGGCAACGAGATGGACGGCCCCTGGCAGATCGGGCACGTCCCCGCCGAGCACTACGCCATCCGCGCTCAGCAAGCGGCCAAAATCATGAAGGATACCGACGACTCCATCGAGCTGGTGGTCAGTGGCTCGTGTAACCCCGATCTCCCCACTTATCTGGAATGGGATCGGCAGGTGCTGGAATACGTGGGCAGCTACGCCGATTACATCAGCCTGCATCGCTATGTGGGCAACGAAGCGGGAGATACGCTGGACTTCCTGGCTGTGACGCAGGCGGTGGACCGTCAGATCGAGGAAGTGGACGCGGTCTGTCGCTTCGTCCAGGGCAAGACCCGCAGCCGCAAACGCGCTTATCTGTGTTTCGACGAGTGGAACGTCTGGTACCGTGCCAGGACGCCCAAAGACCTGGACGGCAAGGGGCAGTTTGCGCCTCATCTGCTGGAGGAAGTCTATAACCTGGAAGACGCGCTGGTGGTGGCGGGTTTCCTGAACAGCTTCATCCGC
>DDBP01000192.1 GCA_002332795.1 Anaerolineales bacterium UBA2029
TGCCAATCCCCTGGCCTGTTGGCTTTTCCCCTTTTCTTTCCCATTGAAGGGCACAGTCGTTGCCCGTTCTTCGCTGATTTTCCCCTTCTATAGCCGAATCACTCAACTTCACGGCCCTGTGTCTCGTCAGGACTCCTGCCATACCCTATTTCGCTGAAACGCGATCTGTAGTAACCTTGGGACAAACTGATGCATGATGATGCCCAGGCGGCAGGGAGACTGATTGATGGCACAACCGAAACGCTTTTTCGAACTCACGTTGATTGGCATTCTCACTCTTGTGCTGTTCTTCCCGGCGCAACTGGCCTCAGGTGGTGCTACTCCTGCCGTAGGCGCACCGTCGTCATCTGCCTGGCGGGCTTCGATCTCACAGGAAAGAGTTGCAGAGCTGGCCGCGCTATCAGCCGACTGGTTGTCTCAGCACATACCGTCGCGTTCCAGTCGTCCCCCTGTTGATCCGGTACAGCAGTCTCAGACGGTGGCTGAATGGACGGTGATGATTCATGTAGCTGCCGACAACAACCTGGAGCTGGCGGGCCTGGCGGATGTCAATGAGATGGAAGCGGTCGGTTCGTCACCGGCGGTGAACATCCTGGTGCAGATTGACCGGTCGGCGGACTATGTGGATATTGACGGCAACTGGACGGAAACGCGCCGTTACTTCATCCAGCAGGATGACGATCCTGAGCGGATCACCTCTCCGGTGGTACAAAACCTGGGCGAAACGGACAGCGGCAGGGCCGAAAGCATTGCCGACTTTGCCACGTGGGGGATCACCACCTATCCGGCCAGGAAATACATGCTTGTGCTGTGGGATCACGGCGGGGCGTGGACGAGCCATTCCAGCGACGAAGATACTGGCAGCGACATATCCCTGCCAGATACTGTGCAGGCCCTGCAGCAGGTCGTCAGTCAGACGGGTATCGGGCAGTTCGAAGTCGTGGGCTTCGATATGTGTCTGATGAGTCAGCTCGAAGTCTATCAGGCGATTGCGCCCTTCGCCCGTTACGCCATTGGGTCAGAGGAAAACGAACCCGGCGCGGGTTGGTTCTATTTCTTCCTGGACGAACTGGTACGCAACCCGGCCATGGATGGCGCGCAGGTGGGACAACACGCCGTGGACTATTTCATGTACTTTCTGCAGGAGGTGGTCGGCGACGAGGATGTCTATGGACTGGCGAGCGTAGACCTGAGCCGTGGGGCCGAGGTGGTGACCGCGCTCTCTCAGTTCACCGACAGGGTCAAGGCGAACCCTCAGGCGGCGCTCAGCGCCATCGCCGACGCCCGCAACAACACCATTCAATACGGCGGATTCAACGATCCGCAGGTGCAGGATTACTGGTCGTCGGTAGACCTGTACCGCTTCATGGAACTGCTCGCAGATATTTCCTCCTCTGCCGAAATCAGGCAGGCTGCGCAGGCGGTGATGGCCGCTGTGGATCAGTTCGTGCTCTACGAGAAGCATGTAGACGCGCTGGCCGGTTCGAATGGAGTGGCGATCTACTTCCCCAGCACGTTCAAAGCGTACAAGCGCGGCGCGCATAACGAACGCTATCCGCGTGAAGCTCCGGCCAGTATGGCTTCGTGGGTGGAGTTCCTGGACGTTTTCCACGGTACGGCAACCGCTACCGTGACCGCTCCGCCCGCCGTGAGCATCCTGAACGTCTACCCTGAGGTAGCGAGCATTCATCAGCCTGCCGTCGTGACGCTGGAAGTCTCCGGACGGGACATCCTGCGCGTCAACTACGCCGTGACCTATCTCAAGAGCATGACCGAGCGGGTGGTGCTCGATTACGACTACCTGGTCTCGCGGACGACGACGCCTGGTGGCGTCAACATCATTGACTGGTCGGACGGTGTCACGCAACTCACCTTCACCTGGGAAGCGGAAGTGCCAGTGCTCACCGATGGGACGACTTCGACCTATGCGCTGCTCATCCCCAATCCAGACAATCCCAAGGTGGCGCTGGTCAATGGCCTGTACACGCCGGCCCAAGGCGGGACGCCTCTCCAGGCGCAACTGCTGTTCGACCTGGAGCGCCGACAGTCAACAGCGCTGTGGGGGCTGAACGAGACGGGCACGGGCAACCTGCAACCCTTCGAGTTGAGCGTCTCCGCGGGCGACACCTTTCAGCCGCAATGGCTGACGCTGGACGAGAACAATCAACTGGCCAGCACCAGCTTTGGCGAGGCGCTGACACTGATGAGCGCGCAGTCCATCACCTTTGAGAAGGTGCCTGCACCGTCCGGCCAGTACGCGATCAGCTTCGTGGCGGAGAATGCGGCGGGCAGCAATAACCTCAGCGAGACCATTGTCACCGTCAACAACGAGGGGCTTGATCCCGCGCTGCGCGGCTATACGGACCTGACCTATGGCGTCAATTTCCTCTATCCTTCCAACTGGCTGCGCCCGCGTTTTACGCCAGATGGACAGCGGCTCTTCACGGGTGACGAAGCAACGGGCACGCTGCTGAGCCTGTATCCCTATACCAATGTGTCCTCTGCCGAGGAGACGGATGCGGCCATCCGCGCAAGCTGGAACCAACTCACCGATCTACAGATTCAGCAGCAGCGGGCAGTGGAGATCAACGGCCTGCCCGCCTACGTGACGGACTACACCTACACCTTCAATGGGGAAGGGCGCGTGGGGTCGGTCATTGCCATCTACGTGCCGAGCCAGGGGGTGGGCTATGCGTTCGATCTCGACGCGCCTGCCAATAACCCCGCTCCGGCTCAACTGGCCTTGCGGGCGCTGGTGAACAGCATCAATTTCTTCCAACCGGCGGATGTGCTTGGCACCAGTGCCTGGCAAACGGTCACCGTGGCGGATGGGCTGATGACGTTCCCCGTGCCCGCAGCCTGGACGCCGGATCAAAGCGGCGGGTGGCTGCTGTATGGGCCGGTGGGACGGCAGGAAATCTTCGCGGCAGTGGCGACCGCACCGGCTTCTGGTCAGACCAATCAGGCACTGGCGCAGGGGTGGGTGGCGCAACTGCAGGCCAGCGAACAGAACCTGCAGATTCTGGCGTCTGAACCGTTCTATATTGGCGGGCGCGAGTGGCACGTGGTCGTCTTCACCTATGACGACGCGGTGAAGATGGCCGGAGCCTTCTTCACGTTGACTAACCTCAGCGGGCAAGATGTCACCTTCTGGATCGAAGCGCCGGATGCCGAGTTCGATCAGCTTTACAGCGATGTGTTCTCGGTGATTCTGGGCGGCTTCACGCTGGCCGGGTGAGTCAACGCCTGGCGCGGCGGGCGGGGGCGGGTCGGCAAACCCGCCCCCCGCTATTTGGAGGACCACTGTGCGTCGCGCGCGACACGTGTTTGCCCTTGTCCGGTGCCTGGGGCCGTGCCATAATGCTGGCGCTGGACGCAGAGGGTAGCATGAGTAGCGCAGTGCGTATCGCCATCGTCTCGGATATTCACGGCAACCTGCCCGCGCTGGAGGCCGTGCTGACTGACCTGGCACAGGTGAAGCCAGACCGCGTGTACGTCAATGGCGATGTGGTCAACCGCGGCCCGCAGAGCAAGGAATGCCTGGACCGCGTGCGGGCGCTGGGGTGGCCGATGGTCTTCGGCAATCACGAGGAATATGTGCTCAAGTTTCGTCACGGCAGGTGGGGAGAGGACGGGCAGTCACCGTTCTGGTTGCCGGTGCGCTGCGTGGCCGAGAAAGAACTCACCGCCGATGACATCGCCTATCTGGAACGGCTGCCGCGTTCGCGCGTCATCGCCCTGCCCGGTCTGCCACAGATTCGCCTGGTGCACGGCAGTATGCGCGCGCTGAACGAGGGTCTGGGACCGTGGATGGATGACCGGGAACTGCTCGCTGCAGTGGACGGTGCGCCGGAGCCGGTGGTGATCGGGGCGCACACCCATCGCCCTTTCGAACGGCGGGTAGGGGCACGCCGGGTGCTCAACAGCGGGGCAGTGGGCATGCCTTACAACGGCAATCCGGCAGCCCAATACCTGCTCATAGAGGGGCGCGACGGCGACTGGCAGGCTGAATTCCGCGCCGTACCCTACGATCGCACACCGGTCTATGATGCCTGGGCGCGCACGGGGCATCTGGAAGTGAGCATGGCGGCCCGGCTGATGGTCTACGAACTGGAAACAGCCACCTATCATTTCGGCCCCTACTTCGACTTCTGCGAACAGCACGGCTTCGACCGCAACGATCCGGAGGCTTTCGCGGCCTACTGGCAGGTGTCGCGCGACACGCCGCCGGGCCGGGCGGTGCACAACCATCTCCCCCGCGACGACACACGCTGAGGACAAACCATGCCTCGCCTCAAACTGAACCGCTTCCGCGTCAAAGAGCCGCCGGAAGAAGTGAAGGCGCGCTACATCCGCGAGTATCCGGGGCGCGAGCTACACTTCGCGCCGGAGACATTGCCGCCGATCTCAGCAGAGGCGTTGTTCGGCGTGACGGCTCCGCTGGTGCTCGATCTGGGTTGTGGGCGCGGCGAATTCCTGGTGCAACAGGCGCAAGCCCATCCGCAGCGCTATTTCGTCGGCTTCGAGTGGCATCTCAAGTCGGTGTGGGACGCGGCCAACCGCGCTCAGGCAGCCGGCGTAGACAACGTGCGCCTGATCAAAGCCGATCTGCGGCTGGCTCTGCTGCGCGTGCCCGATCAAGCGGCCAGCGATGTGTTCATGCTCTTTCCGCCACCGCCGCTCAAGCCGCGCAAACGGCGAGGAGACCTGCTGACAGAGGCGACGCTACGCCAGATTCACCGCGTCCTCTTGCCGGACGGTGTCTTTCACTTCGTCACCGATCACGCGGACTACTTTGCGGAGAAGCGAGCGCTGATCGCCGAAAGTGGCCTGTTCGAGATCGCGGGCGAGTCAGAAGCGTTTGAGGGCGGGCTGACGCGCTTTCAGCGGTTCTGGGAGGGCTTCGCCATTCCGTCGCGACGGCTGGCCTGTCGCAAACGCCAGTGAGCGTTCTGCCGCCAGGCGAACCGCGGCCAGCATCAGCCCCAGCAACACCCATTCCAGCGTCATGGTGGGCTGGAACAGGTCGATCTTGAAGTAGAAGTGATCGAACATGCCGCCGGCCAGCACGCCGACCATGCCCGCGGCTAGCCCCAGCCAGGAATCGGCCAGGGTCGGCGCGGCGGCGAGCGCCTGCCGGTGCGCCGCGGAGTAAGCATAGGCGCTGCCGATCATCAGCAAATAGGCCAGCAGGCCGATCAGTCCCATGTGCGAGGCGATGGTCAGGTAGGTATTGGCCACGCCCAGATACAGATCAATCTCCGGCGTGCCCGAAAAACCCACTCCGATCACCGGGTGCCGACCGATCAGCGTCAGCGCGTCTTTGTATTCGCCGAAGCGCATTTGGGTTTCCAGGTCCTGGTTGCTGAAACCGGCTTCCAGCTTGTCAAGGTAGCGCTGTGTGAAAGGCAGGAAAAAGGCCAGCATGACGGCCAGCGCCATGATCAACAGCAGTTTGCGGTAGCGCAGGGCGGCGATGAAGACGAAGGCCGCGCCCAGCGAGAGCATCGAGCCGCGCGAGTCGGTGAGGAAGAGCGCGATCACGATCAGCCCCAGCAGGGCGGCGGACACCCAGCGCCGCAGCACGGGCCGTGCCGCGAAGACCTGTGGCGCGGTCACTGCGCCCGCCATGAGCAGGAAACCGCCGAAGGCGTTGGGATCGATCCAGGTGCCGATGGCGCGCTCGTTGAGGATGCTGGTGTAGTCCTGGCGATAGCGCAGCACGCCGCCGGTAGGATACTCGAAGCGCCCCAGGCGGTTGAGCAACGCCTCGGCGGTGGGGTCGGGCAGCGCCCAGAGCACGATGCCTACCAGAGCCGACGCAGCTCCCGCCAGCATGATCGCCCGCACCGCGCGACGCAACGTTTCTTCGTCGCGCACTGCGTCTACCAGCACCGGAATCAGCAGCAGCCCGGCGACTGTCTCGGCGACGGTGCGCAGGGTGCGCAGGTCGAGCGGAGCATGACGCAGGCCCATCAGGTAGGCGAAGAGCACCAGTCCGGCGAAGAGCAGGGCGAAGGCGGTCACCGAGACGGTGCGCAACAGACGGCGGCGACCGGTCATCCACTGGAAGAGATAGACCAGCAGGAAAGCGCCCAGCGCACCGTCCAGGAAAGTGGGCGAGGGGGAAAGGCCGAGCGGCACCTTGCCGAAGGGGATCAGGGCGATGACGGCGATCATCACCAGCAGTGCACCGCTCAGGCTGGTCAGGACGTAAAGGGCCACGGCCAGCCCGAACACCGCGCCGAACGCCATCACCGGCCCCAGGACGACCGTGAGCAGGGCGAGCAGCCCTCCGCCGAACCCCAGCGCAGCGCCTACCAGCATGGCCAGGGGCCGACGATCCGTGGAAGTGAGCAGCGAGTCCATCATGGGCGGGTCGTCATTCGCGTAGGCGTTCGGCGACGATCAGACCGATGACGAACCAGACGCCTGCCACCAGCAGCGCTGCCGTCCCGCGCAGTTCGCCGGAATAGGAATAGTAGTAGTAGGAGACGAATACCATCGCCAGCGAGAGCAGGAAGAAGATTCCCGCAATGCGCGCGCCGCGCTCGCCCGTGCTCATGTTGGGAATGCGCCCGTAAGCCAGACCGTTCCAGGCCAGCACGATGTTGAGCAGGGCGGCCAGCAACAGCCCGATGAACAGCGGCGATGTCGGCTCAGAGGTAGTGAACACGACCGGTATTCCTTTCCGCAGGTATCAGGCGTGCCCGCCCCTTGTTTTCCCCGCCTGGCGTGCGACGCGGCGGCTCCGCCACCATTCCACTCCCCCATATCCTACCACAGTCACCAGCGTCAGGGCAGAGATAATCCCGCCCACCAGGACGGAGCGCGGGAAGAAGCGCAGCGTCACTTTCTGCCCGCTTCCTGCGGGGACGGGGATGCCAATCAGCCCGGCGTAGGTGTCTACGATGTCCACGCGCTGCCCGTTCACAGTCGCTTCCCAGCCAGGGTAGTTCGCCACGGCCACGGTCAGCAGGGCGGGGGCGCTGGTGCTGACTTCCATTTCCATGTATTCGGGCTGTACCATCTTGAAGGCGCGGACGGTGGCATCCGGCGGGCGCTCGCCGGGTAACTCGAAGGGCAGCGGTTCAGTCACCACGCCGATCTCGCGCAGGTCAATCCAGGGTTCGAGCATGATCTCGCGCGCGCCTTGAATCCCGTCTTCGGAGACGCGGACCTGATAGACCAGATGCGCGAAGGGACGCGGATTCTCCAGTTCGTAGAGGGTGTATTCCTCGCCGTCGTAGTTCACCCCCGTGCCGACGACGCGCACCGGTACATTGTCCGGCACCTCGGCGATCATGGTGGCATAGCGCACGGCGAAGACTTCCCAACGCCGATCTACGCGGATACGGCGCAGTTCTTCCAGCGTCGCCAGGTTGAAGGGCCCGGTGCCGTAGATGTCGGGGATGCGCCAGTACGTGCCGTAAGTCTGAATGCCTGCTGCGCCGTCCACGTGCCACTGAATCTCCTGGACAGGCTGATGCAGCAGATCGTAGTGATCGGGCGGCTGAATGCGCTGTTCAGGTGTGTCCGGCACGAAGTTGGGCGAGTTCACGCCCAGGGTGAACAAATCCACGACGATGAGCGCCAGCAACGCGCCGCTGACCATGATGCCTTGCTGACGGGTGCGCCAGGCCAGCCACCCAGAGAAAAACAGGCTGATCAGGGCGACGAAGCCAAAGGCATTCGGCGTGACTTCCTTCACGTCGTCCCCGCGTAGCTCGGTGATCAGCGCAATGATCAGGAAGGCGATACCGGTTAACACCAGGTGCCCTGCCGCCAGCCTGCGCAGCCTTCGCCCTTCCAGGTCAGCCAGGGGGTTGCCGGGGCGCAACAGGGCGGCCACCCCATCGGTCGCGAGCACGACGAGAGCAAAGACGACCAGCGAGGCGGCGCGTTCCTGCTGGCGAAAGAAATTGAAGCCTGGCGCGACCAGGTAGAACAGGTCGTAGACGATGCTGTTGCCGCCGAAAGACAGCCACAGGCCGACGACGATCACGCCCA
>DDBP01000388.1 GCA_002332795.1 Anaerolineales bacterium UBA2029
GCTGCGTAGCGCGCCGCCTGAAGAGACAGGCGCAGGCCAGGCCATGCCGGAAATGGCAGTCGCGGCGCGGTCGTCACGTCTTCCCCTGGGCACCGCTGTCTTCAACAACGACCTGCCATACGTCCGCGACTTCGCCCGCTTCAAAGACGCCTTCAAGTTCTATTGCGAAGTGAAGAATCAGCCGGGCTTGCTGCTGCGTTTTGTCGAATACGACCGCACCGAAGACGAGCTGGCGGGCGGGCCGTACACCGGCACGGGCAATCGTCAGACTCTGGGCCTGACCGTCACCGACGAGCAGGGCAACTACCTGTTTCGTTTCACACAGACGCTGACCGATATCGCTGCCGAGACCGAGGACATCGTCTCCGGCGGAGCACCGCTCGCCACACAGTTGCGCCCCGACCTGCTGGTGCAGGTCGTCAGCGGGACGGGCGGCACTGCGGGCGTGCTGTTCGAAACAGGGCTTTTCAGCGACATCCCCAACTTCAAGCGCATCAACCTGTGCCTGCCGGAAAGCGTCATCAACCCTGGTCCGACAGCCTGCCAGGGCGGACGCGCCATTCAGTCCATCGGCAACATCTGGGTGATCTCCGGGCTGGGCAACACCCTGGACGGCCAGGGGCGCATCACTGCCACCAATTCGCTTGGCCCGCAGATCACGCGCGGCGCGTGGGCCGGGCGATTGCACCTGTTCGCCTGTTTCACCGACGCCAAACCCGCGGTCGCCTACTACACCATCCGCTTTCGCCGACCGGGGGGAGGCTGGGCCTTCGTGCAGGAATATCACGAGCATCCCAAGATTTCCGACATCGGCTCCAGCCCCGACTACACCGGCACCAAGGTAGGGCCTTTCACCACCGTGCCATTGAAAGTTGATGGCGGCCCGCCGCAAACCGTACCTTACTACCTCAACATCGAGTCCGACCCCGGTTGGGTACTCACACACCGCACCCTCAAGGTCCGCCTCAGCAGTTCCTACTACGAGAACCTGCTCTACCTGCCGGAACAGGACCCGCGCACCGTGGAATTCTGGATCGAGGGCTACGACAGCACCGGCAAGAAAGTACCCGGAGCGGACGACAAGATCAAGCTCTATCTCGATAACCGCCCCATCACCGGCGACATCGCCAGCATCGCCATGGGCGGCGTCGCGCCGGGTGAATGCGGCCTGTTCGACCTGCCCTCGCCCAACGCCACATTGACGGTGCGCTTCCGGGTGCATCAGCCGGGCGGCTTTGTCAATTCCTACAGTCTCAGCGTCCTGCGCGGATCGGCTACGCCGGTCGCCGTACAAGATGTCGTCGCGCCGCCGCAACCGCTCAGTCTGGTCTACGACGAGCCGACGCACGGCAACACCCTCTTCGGCACAGCGAATGCCATCGGCCCCGACCTGGACAACTACGTCGTCGCCGAGTTGCAGGCAGTCGCCGGAGCGTGGCTGCCAGGAGGCAAGAATTTCTGCGCCTTCGCCTTCGAAATTCACGCTGCGCCGCGCACCACCAACGGCTATGGGGTCTTCGGCGGCTATCGGCTGGACACCGAACTGATCGGCATCAGCTACAACGCGCCGACGCCCTAGCCTGAGCGCGTGTCTGGCCCCGAAACAGCAAACAGCCTGGGCCGAGATGACCCAGGCTGTTCTGTCGCTATCAGGAACGGGAAGGCAGCGACCGCCGGTGACGGCGCTGGCTTAATCGAAACGAATGCGCGGATCGAGCCAGGTGTACATGATGTCCACCAGGATGTTGCCAATGATCAGGAACACCGAGTACAGGATCGAGACGCCCATGATCATGGTGTAGTCGCGCGCCTGCACGCTGTCCACGAACACCTTGCCCAGTCCAGGGATCACGAAGATCAATTCGACGACAAACGTGCCCGTCAGCACGCCCGCCAGCAGCGGACCGAGGATGGTCACCACAGGGATCAGCGCGTTCTTGAGGGCGTGCACGTAGATGACGACGCGCTCGCGCAGACCCTTGGCGCGGGCGGTGCGCACGTAGTCTTCATGCAGCACCTGCAGCAGGCTGGCGCGCGTCAGCCGGGCGATGATGGCCGCTTCACCGGTGGCCAGGGTGATCACGGGTAGCGCCAGGATTTGCAGGTAATAGAGCGACAATTCAGGCCCCTGACGCCACTGATTCTGCTGATCGGCGACAGGGACCCACCCTAACTCTACCGCGAAGATGATGATGAGCACCGGTGCCAGCACAATGGCCGGTGTCGCCTGCCCAATGATGGCGAAGAACATCGCCACATAGTCCACAATGGTATTGTGGTAGACCGCCGCCAGCACTCCCAGGGGGATGCCCAGCATGAACCCCAGCATCACTGCGAAAATACCCACCTGCATGGATACGGGCAGCCGTGTCTTGATCTCGTCGTACACCCGCACGTTCTGATCACGCAGGGCTTTGTTCAGCGATGGGCCGAAGTCCAGATGCAGCACTCCCCACAGGTAGTTCCAGAATTGCGAGTCCAGCAGATCAATGCGCCACACTTCGCGCTGAATGGTCTGCGCCCCGCCTTCCTTGCTACCGCCTATCGTCACCGTCTCGGTGCGCTTGGTGATGATCTTCCAGTCATCGCCATCGGGGAAGTAGCCATCGTTCCAGGTGTTGAAGAGCACCGGCTTGTGCAGCCCGTACTTCTCCTCAAGCTGACGCACCAGGTATTCGGGCACCTTGCGGTTCTCGCCACTGTAATTGAAGGGGCCGCCCGGCAGGAGGTGCGACAGGGTGAACGTCACCAGAATGATGGCGAACAGCACCGGAATCGCCGCCAGGAAGCGCCGGATGAGGAACTTGATCATACCGGGGCCGCCCAGCAGGCGCACGATCCGTTCCACAATGCCCATGAAGATGCGGGCTGTGATACTTCTTTGCGTCCCTTCGAGAGTTGTCTCGGCCATTTCAACCGTCCTTATCATCCTCGGTCAGGGGACCGCCCCTATTCAGGCGCAGCTTCCAGGTCGCGCACCGACACCACGCCGGTGATCAGAGTCGGCTCGCCCGACCGGTAGACGATCTCTCGCCGGGGTGCTTCGCCTTGCCATTCCGCGACCTGTCCCTGGCAAGACACCTCGTAGTAGAAGTTGTACTTGCTGCTGGTGCGGGCCTGCTCCGCCACCACCCCGACAATCTCCATGCCCTGCTCCAGGGGGCAGCGACCAACGAACTCCGTATACTGGCCGATCGAGGCCGCACCAGTGAGGTTGGCCGGGAGGCGCCCCCACTTGCTGCCGTCGTCGTCGGTCATGATCGCCTTGCTGCTGCTCTTGAAGACGACATGCTGCCCGATGACAAAGGGCACCGGCCCTTCCAGATACTCCTGGCTTGCCCACCCCTGCCGCAGTTCCGTGGCCGTACACACGGTCTCGCCATCTTCGTTGACTTCCGTGGCCACGCACTCGGAGCACTCGATGCGGTAGTACACCTGATCGGCAGCCGCCGCGAATTCCAGCAGCCGCGCAACCGTGTTGTTCTCGCAACGCCCCACCACGTTGGCCTCTTCCCCTTGCGGAATGGCCGGGCCTGGCTCGTCCGCCAGCAACAGCGGCGGCGTATATTCCACCACGCGACGCTGCGCTTCGTCTACCAGCTCGGTAGTGGTCTCCTCTCCTTCAACGGCGGCCTCTTCCTCAGCAGGAGCCTCGCCGGCATACTCTGCCATGATCGAGGCCAGTTGATCTTCGAAGACCAGCACCGGCGGCACCACAATGACGGCCAGTTGATCGACATCATAGCGCAGTGGGCCGACAAAACGGGTGTCGTCCACCCAGCCCTCGACGTCGCCGCAGGCCATCTTGTAGTACGCCACGCCGTTGACCACCTCGGTCTCTTTGGCTTCCAGGATCGCACCAGGACGGCAGTCCCCCGTCACGGCGGTCTCCGCTACCACTGGCCCCGGTTCGCTGGCCATGGCGAACGTATCGCCGCCCGCCGGGTCCGGCAGGGCAATAGCGCGCTCACCGATGTTGATCTCGATCGGGCCAAACAGGCTGTCGCCGGTCACCCAGCCCTTGACTGGGCCAGCCGGCGTGGGGCAGTCAATCTGGTAGAACGGTTCAGGGGAGCCGTCTCCATCCGCGTCTGCCGAGGCCACCTGCAACACGGTCACGATCGTCTCCGGCTTGCACATCTGCAGGGGATTAGGAGGCATGGGGCGGAAACGATCGTCGTACATTTGCACGGACTGAGCGCCAGCCGCTGCCTGGGCAATGCCCAGGTCTTCGCGAAGGAATTTCAGCGGGCCGATCAGGCGACTTTCCGCTGCCCAGCCCACAGACCCGCTGCAGTTGATCAGGTAGTAGTTCTGCCCATCGGCCCCTACGCCTGCATACAGCACT
This sequence comes from Anaerolineales bacterium UBA2029, assembly GCA_002332795.1. Lineage (GTDB taxonomy): Bacteria > Chloroflexota > Anaerolineae > Aggregatilineales > Aggregatilineaceae > UBA2029. Next base: position 4,349 of record DDBP01000388.1, read on the forward strand.
TTCGCTGTGGAATCGCCCAGGCACGACAGCTTGGAGTTCATGGCGTTGGGCAGGAGCGGTTCAGGATAGATGGTCAGGGCGAAGGTGGGACGGCCCGGCTCCAGCGGTACCAGCACATAGTCCAGTACCTGCAGCTTGCCCCCCTCAACCGTGGGCAACGCCGTCGGAGTGTAGTAGGGCGTCAGCTCGAAGACTCCCGGAATCTGCCCGGAGTAGCAGGCCAGGCTGGCCAGCATCAGGCTGATTCCCACCAGCAGCAACGCCCCTGCCGCGCGTGCATGTGATTTCGTCACGTCACTTCATCTCCTCAGTCACGCCACCCGGCGCTATGTACCGCGCATACGCGGGTCAAGCGCATCGCGCAACCCGTCGCCCAGGAAGTTGAAGGCCAGAGCCGTGATCACCAGCGCCACGCTGGGCACCAGCAGGATATGGCGATTCGAGAAGAAGCCCCCTCGTTCGCGCACTTGCTGAATCATAGCGCCCCAGCTTGGCGTGCCGGGCTGAACCCCCAGGCCGATGAAGCTCAAGAACGCCTCGGTGAAGATGTAGCCGGGGATCGCCAGCGTCTCGGACACGATCAGCGGGCCGATCACGTTGGGCAGCAAATGCACGAAGATGATGCGACGGTTGCTGGCACCAACCGCACGGGCTGCCTCCACAAATTCCTTCTCGCGGTATGAGAGCACCTGCCCACGCGCCAGGCGCGCCATGCCGATCCAGCTCAACACGCCCAACGCCACAAAAAGGAAGAGCAAACCGCCCATGCTCTTGTTCAGGTCGAGCACGAAGCCCACAAACCCGCCTTTGCCAGAGTCCTGGTAGGTGCGGGCGATCTCGGTGAAATAGACCTGCAGCAGGATAACCAGCACCAGATAGGGGATGCCGTACATGAAGTCCACGAAGCGCATCATGATCATATCTACCCGGCCCCCGTAGAAGCCGGAGATCACGCCGTAGACCAGGCCGACGATCAGGCTCATGGTGGCTCCCAGGAAGCCCACCGTCAACGAGACCTGCGCCCCGTAGACTGTCTGCGTCAACCAATCCTTGCCGTTGCTATCGCCCCCCAGCACATAGCACCACTGCCGCTGTGTCGGGTCTGGCTCTGGACGGAAGCAATAGGAGTTCTTCACGTCGAGCAGGGCTTCTTCGCTCAGCCAACTGCACCAGTAGGGATTGCGCTCCTGGCCGTCGCGGGCGCACGTCCCTGGATCGGGGAAGGAATCAACCGGCTCGACGTTGACGGGGTTGATGGTATGGCGCGCCTGTGCACCCGTGCGCGCATCCAGCAGGCCCAGTTTCGTCCAGAGACCGGCGGTCGCTGCGATGAACACGATGACAATGATGGTCACCAGCGCCACCATCGCCGCCTTGTTGCGCCGGAACAGCCGCCAGGCATCAAGCCAGGGGCTTGACGGTCGAGCTTCTTCCTCTAGAGAGATCGGCTTTGCACCTTCGGCTACCGCCATATTCCAATTCTCCTGACTCTATTCCCCCACACCACCCAGGCCGGCCATGCCGGCTGAGCGGCGCTCATATGACCCGGTGACAGGCCACCCAGTGACCGGGCAATACTTCCACCAGCTCCGGGTCTTCCTCGTAGCACACACCTACCGACACCGGGCAGCGGGTGTTGAAGTGACAGCCCTTGGGTGGGTTCACCGGGCTGGGGACATCACCCTTCAGGATAATGCGCTGCCGCTTTTCCTCCACCACCGGATCGGGTACTGGCACCGCCGAAAGCAGCGCCTGCGTGTAGGGGTGCAGGGGATTGGTGTACAGTTCCTCGCTGTCGGCAATTTCCACGATCTTGCCCAGGTACATC
>DDBP01000071.1 GCA_002332795.1 Anaerolineales bacterium UBA2029
AATGAGGGGTGGCGCGGCAGTGAGGAGCAGGGGGCATGCGCGCGCGCAAAAGGCTGATCATCACCTTCTTGTTTCCGGCCACGTTCCTTTATCTGGTGTTCTTTCTCTACCCCGCCATCCGGGCGTTCTACTACAGCTTTTTCGACTGGTCGGGCTTTTCCTATGAGGCCAAGTTCATCGGCCTGGACAATTACAGAGAACTGATCCGCGACGATCTGTTCATCGAGAGTCTGAAAAACACGCTGACCATCGTGTTCGTGGGCGGGGTAATCGTCTTTGGCCTGGCCTTCGCGCTGACCATTCTGCTCAACTCTGGCATCAAGGGGCGCAAGCTGTTCCGGGCGATTATCTTCCTGCCCAATGTCGTCGCTGTGATCGCGCTGACGACCATGTGGAGCGTGGCGATCTACCATCCGCGCTTCGGCATCCTCAAGAATGGCCTGGCTTACCTGGGCTTCGAGTCGCTCTCCAAGACTCTCTGGACATCACCAGAGAACATCTTTGAGTCCATGCTGGCCGCGATCATCTGGATGAACGTGGGCTTTTATGTGGTGTTGTTGATGGCCGGCATTGACAAAATCCCTCACGAACTCTATGAAGCGGCCAGGATAGACGGGGCGAACGAATTGCAGATGTTCTACCGGATCACAGTGCCGCTGCTGTGGGACGTGATCACCGTGGGCATTGTGTTGTGGAGCATCAGTGCCCTCAAAATCTTCGAATTTCCCTTCGCCTTCTCGGCGCTGGAGCCGTCCCCCAATACCTACACGATCGCCGTGTACCTGTATGTGATGGGCTTCGGTCAGCGCACCCCCATCTACCGCCTGGGCTATGCCACGGCCATGGGCGTGGCGCTCGTGCTGACGGTGGTCGTCGTGGTGGTGGTGCTGCGCCGCATACTGCGCCGCGAAGTGATCCAGTACTGAGGAGGGCCACATGGCAACGACAGCACAAACCCGACCCTGGGCACTCAGCCGACGCACGCAAGGGCGGTTGTTGCGGTTTGCCCGTCAGATTCCCAGCTACCTGGTGCTGCTGACGTGGTGTGGTTTCACCGTGTTCGCCATCGGCTGGATCGCCATGTCCTCGTTCAAGACCAACCGTCAGCTTTTCCAGGAGCCGCTCAAACTGCCGCCGCAACTGCGCTTCGAGAACTACAGCACTGCCTGGAACGCGGTAGATATGGGCCGCTATTTCTTGAACAGCGTGATTGTGGTGTCGGTGTCCGTGTTCCTGATCCTGGCCATTTCCGCGCCCGCGGCCTATGTGCTGAGTCGGGTGAAGTTCCGGGGCAGCAATGCAATCACCACGCTGTTCACCGCGGGCATGGGCATCCCCTATCCGCTGCTGTTCATCCCGTTGTTCGCGCTGATGCTGAACCTGCAACTGGACAATACGTTGCCGGGGCTGATCGTGGTCTACGTCAGCCTGTCGCTGCCGTTCACCGTGTACATCCTGACCGGTTTCTTCATCACGCTACCCAGCGAACTGGAGGACGCGGCAGTCATAGATGGCTGTTCGGACTATCAGGTGTACTGGCGGGTGATGCTGCCTCTGGCTTCGCCGGGGCTGCTGACGGCGGCGATCTTCAATTTCATCGGCCTGTGGAATGAGTATCAGTTGGCGCTGGTCTTTGCCAACACGGACAAGACGCGCACCCTGTCGCTCGGTCTCTATGCGCTGCGCAATGCACTGCAATACACCGGCGACTGGGCCAGCCTGTTCGCGGGCATTGTCATCATCATGCTGCCCACGGTGGCGATCTACGTCATCCTGTCGGAGCGCATGATTTCCGGCATCACCATGGGATCACTCAAATAGGGGGCATCATGCGCACGCTGATCACCGGTGGCACGCTGCTGACGCCGCACACGGCGCTGCCCAATCACACCCTGGTCATCGAGGAGGGGCGGATCGCGGCTCTGGGCGCAGGTCGGCTCGCGCCAGGGGCGGGCGACCGGGTCATCGAGGCGGACGGGCGGTGGGTGGTGCCCGGCTTCATTGACGTGCACGTGCACGGCGCGGTCGGTTACGATACCATGGACGCGACCCCGGCGGCGCTGCAACAGATGGCGCGTTTCTTCGCGCGGCATGGCGTCACCAGCTATCTGCCGACTACCATGACCGCCGCCAGGACAGACATTCAGGCGGCAGTGCAGACGGTTGCCAGTTGTCCGCAGCCGGAAGACGGCGCTCAGCACCTGGGCGTACACCTGGAAGGGCCTTACCTGAACCTGGACTATCGGGGCGCGCAGCATCCGGATCACTTCCGTTCTCCAGCCCCTGACGAATATCTGGCCTGGCTGGAGACAGGAGTGATTCGACTGATCACCCTTGCGCCAGAGCTGGAAGGCGCGGCAGAGCTGGTTGCATCGGGGCGGGCGCGCGGGGTCGAGTTCGCCATCGGACACAGCGGGGCGAGCTACGAGCAGGTGATCGAGGCCGCCAACTGGGGGGTGCGGCAGGCGACGCACACCTTCAACGGGATGCTGGGGCTGCACCATCGTACACCGGGGACACTGGGCGGTGTGCTGACGGACGACCGCATCTATTGCCAGGTGATCGCCGACGGTGTGCACGTTCACCCGGCGATGGTCAGGCTGGTGGTGCGGGCCAAGGGCACGGGGCGCACCATCCTGATCACCGATGCCATGCGGGCGACCGGACTGCAGGACGGCACATACGATCTGGGAGGACAGGAAGTCACGGTGCGGGACGGTGTGGCGCGCATTGCCAGTGGGAGTCTGGCGGGCAGCACGCTGACGCTCGATGTCGCCCTGCGCAACGTGATGCGTTATACAGGGCTGGCGCTGGGGGAGGCGTTGCCGATGGTCACGGCGACGCCCGCCGAAGCGCTGGGGCTGGCCGGGCGCAAAGGGGTGTTGGCCGCTGGTGCAGACGCGGACGTGGTCTTGCTCGACGCCGATCTGAAGGTCGTCATGACGCTGGTGGCAGGGCGCGTGGTCTACACAGCATGAGAGGCAGGCAATGGATACGCCTTCGGTGATAGCGGTTGGCATTGATATCGGCGGCAGCTATACCAAGATTGGCCTGGTGACTGTCAACGGGCAGATTCTGGCCTCCGAGCGCCTGGTCACCGCCGCCAGAGGCAACGACGCGGGGCCGTTTCTGGACGACGTGATGGGACGGGTGCGGGCGTTGATGGCTGCCGCTCCCGTTGCCCCGATCGGGATCGGCATTTCCACGCACGGCTACATAGACGATCAACGGCGAGGGCCGGTCATCTGCGCCAACACGCCTGCTTTGCGCGGCGTGAACATGCGCGGCCTGTTCGAAACTGAGTTTGGCCTGCCGGTGACGGTGAACAACGACCTCACTGCGCACGCGCTGGCGGAATACCATTACGGCAGCGGGCGGGGCGCGCGGCGTTTCCTGTGCATGGCCATTGGCACGGGCCTGGGGGCCGGGGTGATCATCAATGGACAGGCGCTCCGTTTCATTGGCGGCAAAGCGGGCGACACAGGCCGCGTCATCGTGGAACCCGATGGCCCGCCGGATGTCTACGGGGCGCGCGGCAGTGCGGAGGCGCTGTGCGGCGTCCCCGGCATCGAGCGCCTGGCGGCGCAGGCGTATGGGCATTCCGTCGCTGCTCATGAGGTGATCCGCGCGGCCAGAGAGGGTTCCGACCCGCGTGCCGTGCAGGTGATGCAGCAGATCGGCAGGTACCTGGGGCATGCCCTGGCGACGCTCTGCTCGATCTACCTGCCGGACAGGGTCGCCCTGACTGGCGGCACGGCGGAGGCCGGACCGGTCTTGCTGGAAGCGTGCCGCCGCCGCTTCGACGAGCTGGTGGCGGACTATCATCGTGCGCTGGCAGAGTATGCGCCGGATTTCTATACTGGGGTGGAGATCGTACTGGGTGAAATGCGCGGCGAGACAGGCATGGTCGGCGCGGCGGTGGAGATTTTCCAGACACAGGCCGCGGATGCCTTTGCCCGCCGATCATCGGTTGCTGCGCCACAGGAGTGAGCATTGACGCGGAGGCGGTGATGAGTTCCAGCGATCTAATGTCCCTGGAACGTCAGGGGCAGATTGTCGAGCTGGTCAATCAGATGGGGCGCATGACCGTCGCGCAGCTTAGCGAGCGGTTCGGCGTGAGCGAGACGACGATCCGCCGCGACCTGGTTACTCTGGCTGCCCGCAACCTGATCCGACGCACTCACGGGGGAGCCATGCGGATTGGATCGGTGGCTACCAGCGAAATCCCCATCCTGCAGCGCCAGAATCAGCATGCCGCCGAAAAGGAGCGCATCGGCGCGGCGACGGCGGAACTGATCCGCAATGGCGAAACACTGTTGATCGCGGGGGGCAGCACCGGCCTGGCCGTAGCGCGGCACCTGAATCGTCACACTGGATTGACCATCATCACCGAGTCTTTGCTGGTGGTGCAGGAGTTGCTGCGACAAGGGCAGCACCGGCTGATCATGCTGGGTGGCACGGTAGACCCCAACGAACAGGCTGTGCGTGGCACGCTGGCGCGGCAAATGCTGGCGCAACTGTGCGTGGACAAGGTCATCATTGGGGCGCGCGCCGTCTCGGTAACGCGCGGCATCAGCGCAGAAACGCCTGAAGAGGCGGAGTTCCTGCGGGCATACCTGGAGTGCGGCGATCACCGTATCCTGGTGACCGACAGCAGCAAGTTTCACCTCTCGGCGCTGGCGACCCTCGCGCCGCTGTCGGCCATCAACACGCTGGTGACGGACACTAACCTGGACGAAGACATCGCGCGGCAGATCCGCGAGATGGACGTGTACCTGCTGCTGGTCTGATAGTGAGCAGCCCTGCGCGAACACTCACAAGGGAGAGGGAAACGTTGGCTCAGATCAAGCGGATGGTGGAGCGTATCATCGCGCTGCGCCAACAGGGAATTCATGTGACGCTGCTGGCCGTGTGCCCGAATTCCGAGGCGGTGCTGGAGGCGGCAGTGCAGGCGGCAGCCCGCAACAACGCGCCGATGCTCTTCGCTGCGACCCTCAATCAGGTAGACCGCGACGGCGGCTACACGGGCTGGACACCGGCGGAATTCGTGCGCAAGATGTGGGATTACGCTCAGCAGTATCATTGCCATGCTGCGCTGTATCCCTGCCTGGATCACGGGGGACAGTGGCTCAAGGACAGGCATACGCGCGACCGGCTGACGTTCGAGCAGACGACGGCTGAGGTCAAGGAGTCCATCACGGCCATGCTCGAAGCCGGTTATGCGCTGCTGCACATTGATCCCACTGTAGACCGGACGCTTGGCGGCCCCTTGCCGGTTGAGACGGTGGTCGAGCGCAGCCTTGACCTGATCGCGCACGCCGAGGCAGAGCGGCGACGGTTGGGTTTGTCGCCGGTTGCTTATGAAGTCGGTACCGAGGAAGTGCACGGCGGGCTGGTAGACCTGAGCGCTTTTCGGCGCTTCCTGCAATTGCTGCGGCAGGGACTGACGGCGCGCGGCCTGGATCAGGCCTGGCCGGCTTTCGTGGTGGCGCAGGTGGGCACGGACCTGCATACCACACAGTTCGACCGACAGGCGGCGGCAGCGCTCTATGAGATTGCCGCGCCGTATGGCACGCTGGTGAAAGGGCACTACACCGATTGGGTGGACAACCCCGCCGACTACCCGCTGGCAGGAATGGGCGGGGCCAACGTCGGGCCAGAGTTCACCGCCGAGGAGTATGACGCGCTGCTGGCGCTGGAACAACGCGAGCAGGACTTGCTGCGCACCAGGCCGGAGGTGATCCCCTCGCGTTTCCATGCGACGCTGGCCGCGGCGGTGGACGCCTCCAATCGCTGGCAGAAGTGGCTGCAACCAGACGAGCAGGGAAAGGCGCTGGATGAGTTGACTCCGGCGCGGCGCGAATGGCTGCTGAAGACCGGCGCGCGTTACATCTGGACGGAGCCATCGGTCGTGGCGGCGCGGCAACGGCTCTACGACAACCTGCGCCCGATCATGGGCGATCCGCATCGCTACGTGGTGGACTGGATCGCACGGGCGATCGAACGCTATATCGTCGCCTTTCATTTGTTCAATGCGCGTGCTCTCTTTGAAGACATGGATGAATGAGACCATGAATCGCCGAGAGGCTCTGTTGACCTTGCTCACGCAGAAGCGCAATCCCGGTTATATCCCGGTTTCGACCTATGGAGTGGATCGCTACAGCCACCCCTGGATGGCCGATGACCCTTCGTACCAGGAAGTGCTGGCCTGGGGCGACCGCTATGACCATATTCAGGCGTTCTATTGCTCGTATTATGCTTCGTTCGGGCTGACCGACATTCTGGCGGTGGACGATCCGGAGCGGGTGACGGTCGAGCGGTGGCGTCGGGAGCAGACGGTCATCACGCGCTACACCCTGCACACGCCGCGCGGCGACCTGCTGGCTGAATACAAGGACATAGACGGCAACAAGTCCACCTGGCGCGAGCGTCACCTGATGCAGACCGACGATGACATCGAGGCGTTTCTGTCCATGCCTTTCCGCCCCAGGCTGCCCGACCCGGCGGAGTATCAAGCGCTGCGAGCTGCATTGGGCGAGCGAGGGATCGTGCAGGTGCAGCTTCCGAATCCAGTCTGCCTGGTGATCGAGAACATGGACTACACCGAGTTCATGATCCGCACGCGCACCATGCCGGAGAAAATAGATGCGTTGCTGGAACGGGCGCAACAACTCATCCTGGAGTGGTTGCAGGGGGTGCTGGCGGCAGGGATCGGCGATTCTTTCCGCATCTTTGGGCCGGAGTACTGTCAGCCGCCGCAGATGCGCCTGTCCTACTATCAGCACGCGGTCACCGAGTTCGATCGGCCCCTGGTGGAGGCGATACACCAGGCGGGCAAGGTGGTACAGTATCACTGTCACGGGCCGATACGCGCCCTGCTGGACGAATTCCTGAAGCTGGGTGTGGACGCGATCGATCCCTGCGAAGCGCCGCCTGCACCAACAGGCGATATCACGCTGCGCGAAGTCGCCGAACGGGTGGGGAAGGCCCTGGTGATCATGGGCAACATTCAGCTCGATGACCTGGAACGGGCCGAGCCGGAGCAGATCGATCGGCTGGTGGCGGAGGCGGTGGAGGCCGTGGACGATCGCGCGCCGTTCATGCTGCTGCCGACGGCTGCGCCCTTCGTGACACCTTTGCCGGAGCGGACCGCGCGGAATCTGATTCAGTTCATGGAGTCGGCTCGCAAGTACGGCGGCGCGCCCGCTTAAAGCAATTCCCTGGAGGAAGGCGATGTCGGACAGCATGACCTCGAAGGAGCGCTGGCTGGCTGTGTTGCGGCGCGAGACGCCCGATCGCGTGCCGATGGATTACTGGGCGACGCCAGAAGCCACGCAGAAGGTGATGAAGTACCTGGGCTGCGCCAGCGAAGAGGAGATGTTCGCTCGCCTGCACATTGACAAGCCCTTCACCGTCGAGCCGGTCTACATAGGCCCGCCCATCCCGCCGGGCTACGATCTGTACGGCTGCGGCTTCAAGGACGTGGACTATGGGACGGGGGTCTATCCGGAGTGCGTGTATCACCCCCTGGCCCGTTACTCGACGATCGAAGAGATCGAAGCGCACTACACCTGGCCTTCTGCTGACTGGTTCGACTATTCCGTGCTGCGCGAGCAGGTGAAGGGCAAAGAGCACCTGCCCATCCGCGGCGGCGGCTCCGAGCCGTTTCTCACGTATGTCAATCTGCGGGGGATGGAGCAGGCCTACGCCGATCTGGTGGAGAATCGCGCTCTGGTGGAATACTGTCTCGACCGACTGTTCGACTTCGCCTACGAACATACGCGCCGCATCTATGAGACCATCCCCGGCGTGGTGAACATCACCTATGTGGCCGAGGATTTCGGCTCGCAGGAAAATCTGCTATTCTCGCCGCGCATCATCCGCGAAATCTTCATCCCGCGCATGAAGCGCATGATGGAACTGGTACATCAGGCGGGCGCTTATGTGTTCTTCCACAGCGACGGCGCGATCCGCGAAATCATCCCGGACATGATCGCGGCGGGGATAGATGCGCTCAACCCGCTGCAGTGGCGGGCGAAGGGCATGGATCGCGAGGGGTTGAAGCGCGACTTCGGCGACAAGGTGATTCTGCACGGCGGGGTGGACAATCAGTACACATTGCCGTTTGGCACGGTAGACGAAGTGCGCCAGGAAGTCATGGACAATCTGCGCATCCTGGGAGCAGGGGGCGGCTATATCCTGGCTCCCTGCCACAACATCCAGGCCGTCAGCCCCGCGGAAAATGTCGTGGCGCTCTACGAGACAGGTTACGCATACGGGCGCTGCTGAGCGAGGCCCAGAGCGCCCGTTGTTTGCTGCCGACGTGTGAGGGGCAACGGCCATCCCGTCCGGCTTCATCCATGTGACGCCAGGAATGCCTCGACTTCGGTCAGTGGTCGCGCGCCGCTCATCGGCCCCTGCGCGGTGACCGCCAGTGCGCCGCAGGCATTGGCAAAACGCGCTGCTTCAACGGGGGATGCTCCCTTCAGCCAGCGGATGAGAAAACCGGCGTCGAAACAGTCCCCTGCGCCGGTGGGGTCTACTTCCTGCACGGCGAATCCGGGCACGTGCTGAGCGCCATCGCGGGTGTAGACGGTGCAGCCGTCTTTGCCCTGCGTGACGATCACGATGCGGTCGGGTTTCGCGGCGATCAACGCCTCAACGGCGGCCTCAAGCGTGGCCTGGCCGGTGAGCAGGCGTGCCTCTTCTGCCGTCGGGATGATCACATCAGCCGCCTGCACGAAGGGGGCGAATACCTCGCGGGCACGCTCGACGGGCATCAACTGCGGGCGCAGGTTGGGATCGAAGCAGAACCTGGCTCCGTGCTTCCGGGCGAGTTCCAGGGCGCGTCGCCCGGCCTGCAATGCCCGCTCATGGATGGACAGGGTCGAACCCATCAGGTGCAGCACGCGCAGACCCTCGAAGAGTTCCTCCTGAATCAGTTCCGGACCGATCTGCCCGGCGGCTGCTTCGCGCACGTGGAACACGAAATCGCGCGAGCCGTCGGCGAAGTAGGCGACGAAGGCCACGCCGGTGGCGTACTCTTTCAGCACGCGGATGCCGCGCAGGTCTACCCCATCGGTACGCAGTTGCTCGATCAGACAGCGCCCGAAGGCATCTTCGCCGACCGCGCCGATGCCAGCGACTCGCGCGCCCAGCCGCGCCGCCTGTACTGCGAAAATGAAAGGCGCGCCGCTGGGGTAGGGGCCGGTGAAGGGGCCGGGTTGATCCAGGGGTTGGCCAATGCCAGTGCGCATGATTTCGACCAGCGCTTCGCCCAGGGTGAGGATGTCCAGCGCCATCATACAAGACTCCTGTTCGTTGCCGGAGGAGGTTAGACAAGAAGAATCCGGCCCTATCTTCGCCTGATTTACCGAAAATGTAAAGCGGGGAGAGGGCTGGCCTTGCATAAAGAGCGAATAAAAACCGTCATCTGGTATCAACGGCGGCTTTTCGTGATTTAAATCATCAGATTGTGAATTATTCTATTATCAAGGACTTCCTTTTTGTTGACAGCACTGAGGCAGAATAGTACACTAATGGGCGGCCTGTAAACAGGTCATGTTGTGCTAATAGCCGCTTCTTTGTGTGTCCTTTCCTCAAGGAGGGATGTCATGAAAAAACTGATAGTGCTCCTGGTAGCTATCGCCTTGTTGTTGCCCGCTGGAAGCTCGTTTGTCTCGGCCCAGGGCGGCCCGTTCGACGGCAAGACCCCGGAAGAACTCTTCCCGAACGCAATTGACGACATGGAGCGTCAGTCGGCGTGGGACGCGCTGATGGCGGCCAACCTGCCCGATGCGCGCGATCGCTTCTCCGGCCAGAAGCTGACGATCGGTGTGCTGGCGAGCGGCACGCGCGGCGTGATCTCCGGCCCAGTGTATTTCTGGCGCGAGGCGTTCGAGGCGGTCACTGGGGCGGAGCTGGAGATCATCGAGATCCCCTTCGACCAGATGCTGACCACGCTGACGGTGGACTTCTCCACCAACCAGAACACCTACGATGCGATCATCAACGCCTCCTGGTTCTACGGGGACTACATCAGCAATGGCTGGATCATCCCCATTGATGATTACATCAATGCCGAGGGGTATCCGAAGTGGGAACCCGACAAGGTGGCCGCTCCGCTGCGTCAACTGCTGCAGTGGGAAGGCAAATGGTACGGCGTGGTGAACGACGGCGATACGCAGATGTTCTACTATCGCCGCGACATCCTGGAAGACCCCAAGTGGCAGGCGGCCTATCAGGAAGAGATGGGCGAGCCGATGGTGGTCCCGCCGCGCACCTGGCAGCAGGTCTACAAGATCGCCAAGTTCTTCAACGGCAAGGACTGGAACGGTGACGGCGATCCCGATGATGGCATCAGCCTGCACCTGAAGGTTGGTGGGCAGGGCTTCTTCCACTTCATGTCGCTGTCGGCCCCCTTCGCCATCACCCCGGCTGAGGGCGACGACCCGACCAAGGTCACCAAGTACGACAACATCTACTGGTTCGATCCGGATGACATGACGCCGGTCATCAACTCGCCCGGCCATGTCAAGGCGCTCGAATTCCTGAAGGAACTGGCCGCTACCGGCTCTCAGTCGCAGTTCGGCTGGGATCTGGGCGAGGCCTGGAACAACTTCCTGACGGGCAATGCGGTGCTGCTCTTCTCGTGGGGCGACGTCGGATCGCTGGCGCAGGACCCGAATTCCTCGACCATCAAGGGCAAGCTGGGTGGCGCGCCCATCCCGTGCTCCGAGGTGTGGTATGACCGCGAAACCGGTCAGTTCGTAGAGGACCCGGAGAATCCGAACTGCGTGGGCAACCTGGTAGGTGCCTCGTGGCACGGCGTCATCTCCAGCCGCTCGGACAACCCGGACCTGGCCTACTACTTCCTGGCCATGCAGGCCACGCGGCCTATCCTCTTCTGGAACGTGGTGTATGGCTGGACGGGCGTTGACCCCAGCTCGACCACGCACCTGTTCCCGCCCGCCGGCGAGGCGACGGTGCAGGATTACGTGAACGCAGGTTACGACGCGGGCGATGTGGAGTCCTACATCACCGCCTACGGCCAGAACCTGTTCAACTTCCCGACCACGCAGACCTATCTGCGTATCCCTGGCACGCCTGAGTACTGGAACATCCTGGACATGCGCCTGGCGCAGGCCATGGTCGGCGAGCTGTCGCCGCAGGAAGCTCTGGATCAGGTGGCCCAGGAGTGGGAAGAGATCACCGACGACATTGGCCGCGATTACCTGCTGGAAATCTACCAGGCGTCGATCGGATACACGCCAGCAGAGTAATTCTCTGACGTTGAGTTGACGCGCAGAAAAGGGGAGAGGAGAGCATTCCTCTCCCCTTTGACAACCTGTAGTCACCTGGTGGGGATGTAAGGCTAACCGCAGCAGGCAGGTTCCCATGAAGAAGAGAAACCGTGCAGGTCTGTTCTTTCTGTTGCCGGGCGTAGTGTGGGTGCTGTGTTTTACCCTCTTCCCGCTGCTATACTCGCTGGGGCTGAGCTTCACCGACAAACGAATTGGGCGGCGTCCCCGCCCGGTGCAGTTCATCGGTTTTGAAAACTACGCGGACATCTTCAGCGACAATCGCGTTTCCGAAGTGCTGGAGATGACCGTCTTCATCGTGTTGGGCAGCGTATTGCTCACGGTGGTGCTGGGGATTCTGGTAGCCTGGCTGTTCAATCACGACATACCTGGCCTGCGGGTGTTCCGCGCCATCTTGACCCTGCCCATCTTCGCTGCGCCCATTGCCCTGGGGCAGCTCGGCATGATCCTGTTCAACGAGCAGAGCGGGCCGGTCAATCAGATGCTACGGGCCATTGGGGCAGGGACCGTCTACTGGATCACCGATCCGTGGTCGGCGCGATTTGCGGTGTTGATTGTGGATGTGTGGCAGTGGACACCGTTCGTTTTCATCATCGTGCTGGCAGCGATGCAGTCTATCCCCGACGAGTTGTATGAGGCTGCCCGGCTCGATACCTCGTCGGCCTGGACGCTCTTCCGGAAAGTGACTTTTCCGTTGATCTTGCCCGCCATTGGCACGGTCACCATGCTGCGGCTGGTGGAGACCTTCAAGATTCTGGATATTCCCTACACGCTGACGGGCGGGGGGCCGGGCGTCTCGACGCAAACCTATTCCTACTACATCTATCTCACCGGCTTGCGCCATTTCGATATGGGCTACGCTTCCGCACTCGCCTATTTGCTGGTAGTGGTGGCCATCATCGTGTCCTCCATCTTCTTCTGGCGTGTGCGTGAGCGCTACGAGGTCCAGTAAAAAGGGGTACTGACGATGCGGACGAGCCAGTTGATTTCACGGAGAACGATCGAGCATACGTTGCTGTGGGCCGCGGTGCTCTTGGTGACGCTTATCGCTCTTTACCCCTTCGTGTGGGCGCTGATCACTTCCTTCAAGCCGCAGCGCGACGCGCTGGAATCGTCCATGATCCCCTTCCTGCAGTTCAAGCCGATCATGGACAACTGGAACGCCGAACTGGGACGCACCGGTGAAGAGAATATCAAGGCGCTCAAGAACAGCGCTATCATTGCCATCGGGGCCACGGTGATCGCCCTGTCGCTTGGTTCGACGGCGGGGTATGCGCTGGCGCGATTCCGTTTCGGGATTGGCAACCGCAACCTGGTGTCGTGGTTCCTGTCGCAGCGCTTCCTGCCGCCTGTGGCGACGCTGATCCCGTTTTTCCTGCTGCTGCAGCGTTTCGATCTGCTCGATACCTACATTGGCATGATTGTGGTCAACGCGACCTTCGTCATGCCCTTTGCGGTGCTGATCATGCGCGACTTCTTCGCAGACATACCCAAAGACCTGGAGGAAGCGGCGCTGGTAGACGGGGCATCGCATTTCCAGGTCTTCCTGCGGGTGGCGCTGCCCATTGCCGGGCCGGCGCTGGTGGCCGCGGGAATCATTTGCTTCACGTTTGCGTGGAACGAGTTTCTCTTCGCCAGCGTGCTGACGGTGCGCGACGCGCAGCCGTTCACGGTGAAGATCATCAGCACGGGCACGGTGCGCGGCATTCACTTCGGGTTCGTGTCCACCCGTCTGCTGATGGCCGTCGTACCGCCCCTGGTGCTGTCGCTGTTCGTGCAGCGCTACATTGTACGCGGCCTGACCATGGGGGCGGTCAAGGGCTAGACGGGACGCCCCCAACCGCTCGGCACTCAAAACAGCGGCCACAGAAGCCGCTGTTTTTCTTTGCTGGAGGTGCGTCACAGGTGCCGGTGACGCTGGCGC
This sequence comes from Anaerolineales bacterium UBA2029, assembly GCA_002332795.1. Classification (GTDB taxonomy): domain Bacteria; phylum Chloroflexota; class Anaerolineae; order Aggregatilineales; family Aggregatilineaceae; genus UBA2029. The sequence goes on from DDBP01000071.1 coordinate 13,246, forward strand.
GGGGGCGCGGGGGGCCTATCGAAGCCGAAAACGTTGATGCGCTTTTGTTTGACTTCGGCCAGGGCCAGCAGATGAGCGGCGAAGTTCACCGCGTCGTCGCGGTCGTCGGTGGGGATGGGGATGCTCAGCGTCGGTCCCTGGAAAGGGACGATGATCAGGGCGAAGGTGTAGGACGAAGTGTAGACGTGATCGGTTGCGCCGTCGCGATCGCGGTCGGCGAAACTGAAACCGGGCTGCATTCGCACTCCTACCCCGCCGATCTCTCCCCAGGGTAAGATGGCAGCGGGAATCGCTTCCGTCGAGCCGCGGTGACACTCGATGCCCTGAGGGCTGATGGTATAGGTCGTGCCGGAAGGGGCCTGCCAGGCCAGCAGCAGGGTATCGTCGCGCAGGGGGGCGATCTGATGGTAGCGTTGCACAATTTGCCCCAGGGTGATCTGACAGCGCTGATAGGCCAGCGGCGTGCCGTTGGTGATCAATTCGGGGTGCTCGCGCAGATAGGTCAGCGCCTGCTGCCGGTGCCAGCGATCGGCCTCGGTCTCGCTCAGGTCCGCCGGGGCGCGTTCGATGCAGTTGACCCACTGCGCGTCCCAGCCACGCGATAGATAGTCGGCCACGCAGGCGTTGTTGCCCTGATGCAGGTTACTGCCAGCGTTGGTGCTGATCAACACCAGCTCCCCGTGCAGGCGCGTGTTGCGCACCGCCCAGGGCGCGATCACCAGCGCCAGCGCGACTCCGCTCGCCGCGCTCAGCGCAATGGCCCGGCGCAGGCCCAGCGCCCGCCACCACCACAGCGCCAGCAGGGGCAGCACCAGCACTACCAGCGTCTTGGTCAGCGCGCCCAGACCAAAGGCGATGCCCAGCGCCACTGCCCAGCCCAGGCCGCGCGTATCGCGTGCCCGGTACGCCGCGGCGATGCCGGCGGTGAGCAGGAAGATGAACAGACAGGTGTCGTTGAGCGTCAGGTTCTGGTAGAGCAGGTAGGGGTATACGCCGTAGAAGGCCGCCGCCAGCAGGCCGACCGCCTCACCGGCCACCCGTCGCCCGATCCAGAACAGCAGCAGCACGGTCAGCACGTCCAGCCCGATCTGCACGGCGGCGACGGCGATCGGATCGCGCCCCAGGGTTTTGTAGACGCCGATCAGAAAGAAGGGATAGAGTGGCGGCAGGTCGGAGTCGCCACTGCGATCGTCGAAGCGGGTGTAGCCGCGGCCCTCGATCACGTTCACGGCGTAGGTGTCGTAGCCGGACGTTTGCAGCGAGAGGGTGTGATCGAACAGCAGGATGAAGGCAACCCGTCCCAGGACGGTCACCAGCAGGATGACAGCCAGCCAGCGGCGAACGGTCATGCGCGAACATCTCTCCTGTGCGCGGGACGCGGGCGGGAAAGAGCGAATTCACCGCATCCGCGCAGTTTGTCAAGCTGCATCAAAACGCCCTGCGTCCAATCCTCCGCCCCTCAACCTTCAAGGGCGGACAGCCATTGAGCGCCTCTCGAACAGGGAGGCCGTCCTTAACTTTACCTCACCCCCGCTCGGCGCTAACGCGCCTCGGTGCCCCTTCTCCATGCATGGAGAGGGGGGCGAGCCGAG
>DDBP01000322.1 GCA_002332795.1 Anaerolineales bacterium UBA2029
GAGGTAAAGTTAAGTGTTCGAGATGCGCTCAATGGCTGTCCGCCTCTGAACACCTTCACGGGGGCGTTTCTTTGCTGGAACAGCGGGCGACCCAAGACATAGAGAGTGTGGAGACAGGAAGAGCGCCGTATATTAGAGTTCCCTGAAAAGCTGTCCGCTGAGCGCCATTGCGCTGTACAATGGGAGACGTGAAGCGACTTGTACCCTCAGGGAGTGGCTGGCAGTGAATACCTGGCCGCCTGTTGAACCGTCATGCTCAGAAGAGCCAGCGACGCGCGAACCGTCGCGCCTGAAGATTGCCGCGCGCGAAATCATTCAGCTTGTGCTGGTGGTATTGCTGGTGCGCCTGGCGATGGATACCCTGCTGCCCCGCTACGTGGTGGACGGCGCGAGCATGGAGCCGACCCTCTCCACCAACGAGCGCGTGATCGTGGATCGCCTGAGCCTGTTGCTGGGCGGCCCGGCCCGCGGCGACGTCGTGGTGCTGGACTCGCCGCGCCAGGACGAACTGCTGATCAAGCGCGTCATCGGGCTGCCCGGCGAAACGGTGACCCTGCGCGGCGGGCGCGTCTACATTGACGGCGAACTGCTCGAAGAACCCTACGTGCAGGAATTCTGCACCTATCCCTCCTGCGACGGCACCTGGGAACTGGGGCCGGACGAATACTTCGTGCTGGGCGACAACCGCAGCCATAGCCTGGACAGTCACACCTTCGGGCCGGTGCCCCGCAGCGCCATCAAGGGCATCGCCCGCCTGCGCTACTGGCCGCCGGACGACGTATCGCTCTTCACCGCCCCGCATTATTGAGCGTGGCGCTGGAGTGGGGGGAACGCTTCTCCCATTTCGCCATTCGCAATCCGAATTTCGCAAAACGGCTCCTCACCGGGCTGGCTTGCGCACCTCGATGGCAACCCAATCACCAAGCGTCCGCCGTCGGTATGGTTCCAGACCGGCTCCGCGCAGCGCCGCCTCGACCTCGTCCGCTTGCTCCTGAATGATGCCGCTGAAGATGCCCGTCCCGCCAGCCCGCAATACGTCGCCCAGCCCTTCCGCGCACAGGGCGATGATCACTTTGGCCAGGATATTGACCAGCAGCAGGTCGAAATGATGCGCTGACGAACGCAGCACGTCCAGGCTGCCCTGCTGCACGGCGATCCGATCGCTCACCTGGTTGTAGGCGGCATTCTCCAGCGTCGCCTCGACGGCCAGCGGGTCGGTGTCCAGCGCCAACACATGTGCCGCGCCCAGCTTGAGCGCCGCAATGCCCAGGATACCCGATCCACAGCCCAGGTCGAGCACGTCCAGGGCGGGGCGTTCGGCCAGCATCTCTTCGAGCGCGATCAGACAAAGCTGCGTGGTAGGGTGCGTGCCCGTGCCGAAGGCCATGCCGGGGTCGAGCAACAACAGCACGTCGTCGGGGCGCAGGTCGGCGGGAGTGACCCACTGCGGACAGACGTACAGCCGCCGCCCCAGCCGCAGCGGATGATAGTGCTGCTTCCACGCCTCGGCCCAGTCCTCCTCCCGCACTACGGAAAAAGACGGCTCTGGCATGGGGTAGAGCTGTCCCATGTGCCACAGCGCCTCGCGCAACTGCTGTTTGGCAGCCTCGGCGCGTTCGTCGGCGGGGAAATAGGCGCGCACGATCAGGCGATCGGCGGGCGGGATCTCGTCGGGCCACACCTCGACGGGAAAGCCCGCCTGCTCGATGGCCACCCCCTGATGCCCATAGCGTGCCAGCAGGTCGGCCACCGCTTCGGCGGCCTCGCCGTCCACTTCCAGAGAGACTTCGATCCAGTCCACAACACACCTCGCGGCAAACTCTGAGAACAGGCGGTACCCCAGCCTGAGCGGAATTGTAAATATTTAGTAAAAAAGTCGTATTTGTTATGATTGTAATGTTGCTTATCTCGAAAATCGTGCTATGATGAAGATGACGGGGTCACCATTGAAGCGTGCTGAACCCAAATCGTAGCCCCATCGTGACCAAGAAGGCCCCGTCCTCCTCCTCAAAGTGATACGCGCAAGAGAAACGGGCTTCCCGCCGGAGGCCCGTTTCTCTGTCTGTGCGCTGGTTCACTCTCAGTTGCCTGCGAAGAAATCGGCCAGGCGATCGCGCAGGCCGCGCGCTTTCTGTGGCGTCACCTCGTGCCCCAGCGTCCGCCCCAGTTCCTCGAACAGGCGGCGCTGTTCCTTGGTGAGCTTGGTCGGCACTTCCACATTGATCACCACCAACTGATCGCCGCGCCCCGACGTGGTGCCGTCGCGCCGCAACTTGGGCACGCCCATCCCGCGCAACCGGATGACATCGCCGGACTGCGTGCCCGCTGGAATGGTCAGTTCGGTCTCGCCGTCTACCGTCGGCACCTTGATGACATCGCCCAGCGCCGCCTGCGCCACGTTGATGGACACCTCCAGGATGATGTCGTTGTTGCGGCGCTCGAAGAACTGATGCCGGTCAACGGTCAACACCACGTACAGGTCACCGGGCGGCCCGCCGTTGGGGCTGGGTTCGCCCTCGCCCGCCAGCCGGATTTGCATCCCATCGTCCACGCCGGGCGGGACTTTGACGGTGAGAGTGCGCGTGCGGTGCACCACTCCCTGCCCGCGGCATTCATGACACGGCGTCTCCACCACCTGGCCGCGTCCCTTGCAGCGCGGGCAGTCGGTGACGTTGACCATGCTGAAGCCGAAGGTCTGCTGCACCCGCCGCACCTGACCGGTGCCGTTGCACTCCGGGCAGGTACGCGGCTGTGTGCCCGGCTCGGCCCCGTTGCCACCGCAGACGCGGCACGTCTCGCGCCGGCTCACGTCCAGGTCTATCTCCGCCCCGAAGACGGCCTGCTCGAAGCTCAGACGCACTTCCTGGCGCAGGTCACGACCCTGCACCGGCGCGCGCCGCCGTCGCCCCGTGCCAAAGCCGCCAAAGCCGAAGCCGCCCAGCCCCCCGAAGAACTCTTCGAGAATCTCCTCCATGGTGGGGATGCCGCCCGTGAAACCACCACCGGGCATCCCGTTGAGGCCCGCGTGCCCGAAGCGATCGTAGGCCGCGCGGCGCTCGTCGTCGGAGAGCACCTGATAGGCTTCGTTGATCTCCTTGAAGCGCTCCTCGGCGTCGGGCGCGTCGCTCACATCGGGGTGATATTGCCGGGCAAGCTGCCGAAAAGCGCGCCGGATGTCTTCCTTTGACGCGCTGCGCGGCACGCCCAGGATTTCGTAGTAGTCACGTGGCATGGTGCGTTCCATTCGGGACATTCCTCAGCGCTACAGATTCTATCCCAGTGCGGCGGGAGTTCAAAGGGCAGGGTGCGGGCAAAGGTTGGCAGTGACTTTGGTGCGCTGGATGCCCCTCATCCCCCGGCCCTTTCTCCCGCGCCTTCAAGGGCGGACAGCCATTGAGCGCATCTCGAACACTTAACTTTACCTC
>DDBP01000401.1 GCA_002332795.1 Anaerolineales bacterium UBA2029
CGGCGCTGATGCGCCTTGCTGTCCCCTCAGCCAGGCCAGGTTGGAAAGGGGGCGAGCCGAGCGGAGCCAGGCTGGGGGTGAGGTGAATGTTCCCCTGTCAAGCAGGGCGCTGATAACCTTTGCACGCACCCCTTGCCAGCACGCGGTTGTAGTTCCGGCGGGCGCTCAGTATCATTAGGGCATTGCGCCCCCGCAGAGGGCGCAGCGAAGGCCTCTGCTCGCCCCTCTGACGAGCTTACCTGGAAGTGTTCCATGACCGTCGTCTATGCCACGCCTGTAACAGCCCGACCCAACCCGCAGAAAAAGAACATCCTGATTCGCCGCCTGGCGCGCGCCCCCTGGTGGTTGCTGCTGATGGCGCTGATGGTCATCCTGTTCGCGCTGAGCGTGAACGATCGCCATCCCTATCCCATCATCTGGCGTGCTGTGCGCCAGGGCATCTGGACGACCATCTGGGTATCGCTGGTGGCCTACAGCATCGCCGTGGTGCTGGGATTGCTGGTGGCACTGCTGCGCCGCTCGAACAACATGATCATCTATCAACTGAGCACCTTCTACGTGGAGGGCGTGCGCGGCATTCCGACGCTGGTGTTGGTCTACTACATGGCGCTGGCGGCCATCCCTCAACTGATCACGCTGGGCAACGAACTGGGCGAATGGCTGTCGTGGTTGAAGATCACCATCGTGCTCAGCGACGACGCCGTCTATCACCTGACGTTCCAGGGTATTGGCACCAGCCTGGCGGAGTTCAACACGCGGCAGTTCCCCAACGCCTACCGCGCGATCATCGGCCTGGCGATCTCCTATAGCGCCTTCCTGTCCGAAGTCTTCCGCGCGGGCATTGACAGCATCGGCAAGGGTCAGCGCGAGGCTGCCGAGAGCCTGGGCATGACCCGCTGGCAGATCATGCGCCTGGTGGTGCTGCCGCAGGCCATCCGCGTGGTGATCCCGCCCCTGGCCAACGACTTCATCGCCATGCTGAAGGAAAGCTCGCTGGTCTCCATTTTGGGCGTCGAAGACATCACGCGCCAGGGGCAGACCTACGCCGCCAGCACCTTCACCTTCTTCCAGGCGTACAACGTGGTTGCCCTGACCTATCTGGTGCTGACGCTGTCTTTGTCCATGGCCGTCAAGCTGCTGGAGATGTACCTCCATCGCGGGCGCGAACACGTTTAGCGCAGCACTTGCAGCGAATATCGCGGAGAAGCCATGCCCGACGATCTCATCCTGGCCATAGACAACGGGACGCAGAGCGTGCGCGCCCTGCTTTTCGACCTGCAAGGGCGGTTGATCGCCAAATCGCGCGTGCTCATCGAGCCGTATGTGTCACCGCGCCCCGGCTGGGCCGAGCAACGCCCCGAATACTTCTGGGAAAAGCTGTGCGAGGCGTGCCGTCAGCTCTGGGCGCGGGCGGATGTGCCCAAAGAGGCGGTGCGTGGCGTGGCGCTGACCACACAGCGCGGCACGGTGATCAATCTGGACAGCGCCGGGCAGCCCCTGCGACCGGCCATCGTCTGGCCCGATCAGCGGCGGGCGGTCGGCGTGCGGCCCGTGGGCGGGGCGTGGGGGCTGGCTTTCCGCCTGGCGCGGCTGCGCGACACGGTCGCCTATCTGCAGGCCGAGGCCGAAGCTAACTGGATCGCCATCGAGCAGCCCGATCTGTGGGCGCGGACGCACAAGTATGTGCTGCTTTCCGGCTATCTCACCTATCGCCTGACGGGTCGGCTGGTGGATTCGGTGGGCTGTCAGGTGGGCTATCTGCCGTTCGATTACAAGCGTCAGACCTGGGCGCGTCCCTGGGACTGGAAGTGGCAGGCGCTGGCTGTTCGCCCGGAGCAATTGCCGGAACTGGTGCCGCCCGCCGCTCCGCTGGGCAACGTCAGTTCGCGCGCCGCTCAGGAGACGGGCATCCCCGCCGGATTGCCAGTGATCGCCGCCGCCGCCGACAAAGCCTGCGAGGTGATCGGCTCCGGCTGCCTGGAACCGCACATCGGTTGCCTGAGCTACGGCACGACAGCGACGATCAACACCACGCACCGCCGCTATATCGAGGTCATCCCCCTCATCCCGCCCTATCCGTCGGCAGTGCCCGGTGCCTACAGCCTGGAGATTCAGATTTACCGCGGCTTCTGGATGGTGAGCTGGTTCAAGCAGGAGTTCGGTCATCGAGAAGTGGCGCTGGCCGAACAGAACGGCGTCGAGCCAGAGACGCTGCTCGACGAATTGCTGGCGCAGGCCCCGCCGGGGTCGCAGGGGCTGGTGTTGCAGCCCTACTGGTCGCCGGGGGTGCGCGTGCCAGGGCCGGAGGCCCGCGGGGCGGTGATCGGCTTCAGCGACGTGCACACCCGCGCTCATCTCTACCGCGCCATCCTGGAAGGGCTGGCCTATGCCCTGCGCGAAGGGAAAGAGCGCACCGAAAAACGCAGCGGCGTGCCCATCACCGAACTGCGCGTCTCCGGCGGCGGATCGCAGAGTGACGCGGCCATGCAACTCACTGCCGATGTCTTCGGCCTGCCCGCCGCCCGCCCGCACACCTACGAGACTTCAGGCCTGGGCGCGGCCATTGATGCTGCGGTCGGGTTGGGGCTGCACCCGGACTTCAGCACGGCGATCCGCGCCATGACGCGCATCGAGCGCGTCTTCGAGCCGAACCCGGCCACGCACGCCACCTACGATGCGCTGTACAACGAGGTCTACCGCCGCCTGTACGGACGTCTGCGCCCGCTTTATGAGACGCTGCGCCGCCTGTCGCCGTGAGGGGGAACGGATTTTGTTTACAAAATGACAAAAATATCGCAAAATATAAACACAACATTGCCATGAAGTGACGTAGAGAGGGCATCCATGTTCCCGATCGGAGAACGACTCAAGTTAGCACGCCTGATGGCGGGCATGAGTCAGCGCGACCTGGCCGAGCGCGTCGGCGTGACGGCCATGTCTATCTCGAAATATGAGGACAACAGGATGATGCCCGCCCCTGAGACGTTATCCAGACTGGCTCAGGTGCTCAACGTACGCATCGAGTTCTTGCTGCGCCAGGCTCCCGCGGTGCAGATTGATCCCGTCTTCCGCCGTCACAGGCGCATGAGCGCCAAAACCGAACAGGCGCTCAGGGCGCGAATCCAGGACTGGCTGGAACGCTACCTGCTGGCCGAATCTATGTTGCCGGATGAGCCTGATAACGAATGGCTCCCCGCAGGTTTCCCATATTGTGTCCAGACGCTCGACGATGTCGAGAGAGCGGCGATGGCCTTGCGTGCAGCCTGGGAACTTGGCAATGACCCTATTGATAGTCTCACTGAGCTACTGGAAGACAGGGGGATCAAGGTTGGGCTGATAGAAGGCACGGATGATTTTGACGCCTGCACTTTCCTCTACGATGGTCATACGCCAGTGATCGTCGTCAACCGTCACCGCCCCGTTGACCGGCAACGTTTCGATTTGGCACACGAGCTAGGGCATCTCATGATGCGCGTGGACGAGAGCCTCGACGAGGAAAAAGCCGCTCACCGTTTTGCCGCGGCGTTTCTGGTACCTGCTGAAGTGGTGTTCAGAGAATTGGGCTATAGCCGCAGCCATCTCGACCTGCTGGAGCTGAAGGAACTTAAAGAGAAGTACGGTATGAGTATGGCTGCCTGGATACGGCGGGCGCAAGACCTGGGCATCCTGCGCGGCAGGGCGACTCGCTCTCTGTGGCGACAAATGAGTGCACGCGGCTGGCGCAAGCAAGAGCCGATCGAGCTTCCTGCCGAAACTCCCCGTCGTATGTTCCGCCTGGTGCGGCGTCTGGTGGCCGAGGGAATCATCTCGGAAGCGCGAGCAGCAGAATTGATGGGGCAGCGCGTTTCGCTCTTCGCACCTCCGCACGAGGAGTCCCGTGCAGTGCGTTATTGACACCAATATTCTTATTGATCTCCATCGGGGCAATCTGCTTGTCTGGTTGTTTGCTTTGCCTTATGTTTTTGCTGCGCCCGACGGTGTGCTGGACGAACTCCAGGAACCAGATCGAGAACGCCTGCAGCAGATGGGATTGCAACGCATAGCCCTGTCTACAGAACAGCTTGTCCAGGCGGCTTTGCTGAGCGCAGAGCACCGTGGTCTCTCGTTAGGCGATTGCACAGCGTTAGTCGCTGCACGCGCCACACACACTGTCTTGCTGACTGGTGACTCAGGGTTGCGCAGACTGGCTCAACAACAGGGAGTCCCGGTGCATGGCGTACTGTGGGTCCTGGACGAATTGGAATCCGCCGGACTGCTGAGCACTCGTGCCCTGGCCGCCAGCCTGCGTCAGATGCTGGCCAGTGGCGCGCGCCTCCCTCTGGACGAGTGCAATGCTCGCTTCAAACGCTGGGGGCAACCCTGACCAGATATCTGCCGCCTGTCGCCGTGATGACCAGGGCGCGCTGCTTGTGCGGGTGCATGCAAAGATT
>DDBP01000086.1:0-3303 GCA_002332795.1 Anaerolineales bacterium UBA2029
CGAAGCGAGGCTGGGGGTGAGGTAAACCGGGCAGACCAACTTCTGTGCTGTCTCCATCCCTGTTTGCCCTTGAGGGCCTGAAAGGGGGAGACTGTGTCCGAGAACGCTGCCAACCGCACCAAACGGCGGCCCTTTGTGGGCCTCACCACCCTGCTGGCCGTGGCCGCGCTGGCCCTGGCACTCTATGCGCTCTACGCCGCGCACCGTGACGAATCCGGCCAGGCTCCGACCCTCGACCTCAGCGATGGGGTAACCGCTGCCGAAGCCACATTGATCCTGGAGCGGGCCAACGATGCCACCGCCTTCAGCGGCAACCTGTTGAGCTTTCTGGAAGTCTCCATGGCGGCGATCAGCCTGGCCCTGGTCGTCGGGGCGTGGATGCTGCGCAGCATGATCCTCGATCAGATCGAAGAGTCGCGCGCGCTCAGTCAGCGCATCGAAGCCACGCTGACCGACTATGAGACGCGCTTCGCCGCGTTGCAGGCCACCGTAGAGCGCGAAGTAGCCGTGCTCTCATTGCAACTGCTGGCCGAACAGCAGGTGCGCGCCCACAACAACGACACGGCCATCGCCACCCTGCAACGGGCGCTGACCATTGACGAGACCGATCACGCCACCAACTACCTGCTCGGCTATCTCTACACGCAGCGCAAAGAGCTTGACCTGGCCATCGAGCACCTGCAGCGCGCCCTGGACAAGGAACCGGATTTCACACCGGCCATCGCCGCGCTGGGGCTGGCCTTGCGCCGCAAAGGTGACGGCATGAGCGCACCCGGTCAGGAAGCCGAGCGTCAGCGCCTGTGGGAAGGGGCCGAGGCCCGCCTGAAAGAAGCGCTGGCCCGCGACCCGCGCCTGACCGATGCCGAAGGAGAATCGTACTACGGGACGCTGGGCGGGCTGTACCGCCGCCAGAATCGCCTGTATGCGGCGCTCGACGCTTACGAGCGCGCCCATCAGGTCACGCCGCATTCGTCGTACCCGCTGATCAACCTGGCTTCGCTGCACAAGCGCCTGGGCAACGACGCCGAAGCGGAAGCCTACTTCCGCGAAGTGGTGCAGCGCGCGCTGTGGCAACTCGACGACGACCCGCGCGACAACTGGACGCGCTGCGACCTGGCCCAGGCGTACCTGGTGCTCGGTCAGCACGAGCTGGCTTTTCAGCACTTCGCGCGGGTGCTGGATCAGGGCGCGGAACCGGGGATGCTGGAGACGGTGCGCAGCGGACTGGCTTTCCTGCGCGACTCGCCCACGCCGATCCCGTACCTGGACGACCTGATCGCCCGCATAGATGCGGCGCTGGCCCGTCAGTCGGGGGACAGGGACCGGTGAGTGAACTGACTCCCGACCCGATCCTGACGCTGGTGCTGCGCCTGGCCTTCGGCGAACCGGTCCGCGCCACGCCAGTGCCGGTCGTGGCAGGCGCGAGCGACACCGGCCAGGTCTTCGCCCTGCACGGTCTGCACACCCCCGCGCAGGTGATTCTGCGCCGCTATCTGCCAGCCCGTCAGGCGCAGGCGCTGCGCGCTTTCCACGTGATGCGCGCCCTGCGAGCGCTGCGCTTCCCCGTGCCCCAGGTGTATTACCTGGGCTGGCATGGGCACGGCGGAGACACTCTGTTGCTGGCGGAATGGGTGGCGGGCAGGCGGGTTGCCGGGCAGCCCTACGCCTTCTTTGCGCGGGTGGGCGAAGACTTCGCCTATACTCTGGCCCGGCTGCACGCCCTGCCCTGGGACGCGCTGCAAGACCTGCCGATGACCCCCCTGCGCTACGCCTTCAGCGAGCTAGCTCGCCTGGTGCGCCGCCTGGAGACGTGGGAACTGCAGGAGATTCTCGACTGGCTGGAAGGGCATCTCGACCGCATCGAGGAATTGCCGCGCGTCATCGTGCACGGCAGCTATTCGCTGGAGAGCGTTGTCGCGCAGCCGCCACAGATCGTGGCTGTCGAGGGGTGGGAGCACACGGTCATCGCCGACCCGCGCTTCGATGTCGGCTTCGCCAGCGCCATGCTCGGCGCGTATGGCGTGCCGCTCAGCGATCAGTTCCTGGAAGCCTATCAGGCAGCCGCCGGCCCGCTACCCGATCTGCCCTTCTGGGAGGTGTTCAGCGCCCTGCGCCTGCTGGCGCGGGTGGCCCGCAGCCTGTCTACGTTGCGGGCAGAGCAACGCGAGCGCTTTCTGGCGCAGGCGTTTCCCTACTGGCAGGGGCTGCTGGCGCTGGTCGAAGCGCGGACAGGGTTGCAATTGCTCTGGCCGCGCCAGCGTTGAGGGGGTAGAATCCCCGCGTCGTGATGCAAGTTCGGCACAACTCGAACGACGATGATCGTTGGCAGGAAAGGACTTACCTACTTCCATGGATAACCGCATTCGCAAGATGGCTCACGTCTTGCTCCACTATTCGACGGCCACGCAGCCCGGCGAGCGTGTGCTGATCCGCAGCACCAGCCCCGCCGGTGAGCCGCTCTGCCAGGCGCTCTATGAGGAGGCGCTGCGCATGGGTGCGCGGCCTGTCGTCTATATCCACATGAGCCAGGAGAACGCTCTGGCGCTGGAAGCCACCGACGACCTGGCCCTGCTGGCCGATGTCAACCCCATGCTCCAGCAGATGTATGAGGAAGCGCCGGTGATCATCCGCATCGAGGCGGAGGAGAACACCCGCGACCGCAACGCCTACCCGCTCGAAAAACAAAACGCCCGCGCCAAAGCCCTGGCCGCGCTGATGAAGATTCAGATGCGGCGCGAAGCCGCCGGTGAGTTGCGGCGCTGTACCACGCAGTTCCCCACCTTTGGCTATGCGCAGAACGCGGGGATGTCGCTGCGCCAGTATGAGGATTTCCTGTTCCGTGCCTGCAAGCTCGATCTGGACGATCCTGTCGCGGCCTGGAAGGGCTTCTATGAGGCGCAGGAGCGGCTGGTCGCCTGGCTGAAGGGCAAGAAGCGCGTGCACGTGCGCGGTGACAATATTGACCTGCAGATGAGCATTGAAGGGCGCGTCTTCAAGAACGCGGGCGGCAAGGAGAATTTCCCGGACGGCGAAATCTTCACCGGCCCGGTGGAGGACAGCGTCAACGGCTGGGTGCGCTTCACCTATCCCGCCTACTACAACGGCAACGAGGTGAAAGGCGTCGAGCTGGAATTCCGCGACGGGCTGGTGGTGAAGGCGCGCGCCGAATCCAACGAAGCCTTCCTGCTCAGTGTGCTGGATCGCGATCCCGGCGCGCGTCGCCTGGGCGAGTTCGCCATCGGCACCAACTGGGACATTCAGCAGTTCACCGGCTCGATCCTCTTCGACGAGAAGATCGGCGGC
>DDBP01000086.1:3435-3669 GCA_002332795.1 Anaerolineales bacterium UBA2029
TGTCGGGCAGGGCTACGGCGAGACGGGCAGCGTCAACACGTCCGAGGTGCACTGGGACATGATCTGCGACATGCGCCAGGGCGGCGAGATCGTGGTGGACGGGACGCTGTTCTACAAGGACGGGCAGTTCCTGGTCGGCTGAATGCCGTCAGCGCAGGGCAAACAGAAAACCCCGGTGTCGCGCCGGGGTTTTGCGTGCTCCTCAGGTAGGATTCGAACCTACAACCCTCCGGT
>DDBP01000152.1 GCA_002332795.1 Anaerolineales bacterium UBA2029
GCTGAGGGGAAAGCGGTACTGGCCGCCCCGGCGCTCATGTTCAGGGGCGGATAGCTATTGAACGCATCTCGGACACTTAACATTACCTCACCCCCAGCCTCGCTTCGCTCGGCTCGCCCCCTCTCCAGCCTAGACTGAAGAGGGGGCAGCGAGGCGTGCCAGCACCGAGCGGGGGTGAGGTAAAGTTAAGGACAGCCTCCTGATTTGAGATGCGCTCAATGGCTGTACGCCCTTGAACCGCGCGGGCGAAGGGGTCGGGGGATGGAGGCGAAAAGCGCATGACACCCCCTAGCAGATGCGCGGGAGTATCTCGCCCAGCGGCAGGTCTACCACGCGCCGTCCGCCAATGGCCGTGCGGGCGACTACCAGGCCGGGGTGCTCGGCGACGACTTCGCCGATGATCGCCGCCTGTGCACCAAGCGGGTGACGGCGCATGGCCTCCAGCAGGGCCTCGGCGTGCTCGCGCGGCACGACGGCCACCAGCTTGCCCTCGTTGGCGACGTAGAGCGGGTCCATGCCCAGCATCTCGCAAGCGGCCATCACCGCCGGTTGCACAGGGATCGCCGCCTCCTCGATGGCAAACCCCACCCGCGACTGCCCGGCCAGCTCATTGAGCACGGCTGCCACACCGCCGCGCGTGGCATCGCGCAGGCAATGGATATCTGGCGTCACCTGCAGCATGGCGGCGACCAGGGTGTGCAGCGGCGCGCTGTCGCTGACCAGCGTCGTCTCGAAGCTCAGCCCCTCGCGCACCGACATGATAGCCATGCCGTGATCGCCGATGGTGCCGCTGACCAGGATGACATCGCCAGGGCGGGCGCGGTCGGCGGCGATGTGCACGCCGGGTGGCACCAGCCCAATCCCCGCTGTGTTGATGAAGACACCGTCGCCCTTGCCCTTGTTGACTACCTTGGTATCGCCCGTCACCAACTGCACGCCCGTCGCGCGACAGGCGTCGGCCATCGAGGTGACGATGCGCCCCAGGTCATCCATCGGCAGGCCCTCTTCCAGGATGAAGCCCGCCGACAGATACAGCGGCTGTGCCCCGCTCACAGCCAGATCGTTGATCGTGCCGTGCACAGCCAGGCTGCCAATATCCCCGCCGGGGAAGAACAACGGGCTGATCACAAACGAATCCGTGGTGAAAGCCAGCCGCGCCCCGTTGATCTCCAGCACCGCCTGATCGTTGAGCGCAGACAGCGCCGGATTGTCGAAGAGTGGCACAAAGAGATGACGGATCAGGTCGGCGGTCAGTCGTCCGCCGCTGCCGTGCCCCAGCACGATCTGCGGATAGTCGCGCAGCGGCAGGGGACAGACGAAACCGGAAAAGGAAGGTTGGTCGGCCAAGGGAACTCCGTTTGAACGTTGCAGACAGCTCAGAACGTCACACGCCAGATTCTACCTGTTGCGGAGACCGACTTCCAAAGGTCAACGCACAGCGGGGTGCGGACGCGGTCACTGCGCGGAAGAAGACGAAGTCGCCAGCAGCGCTTCGAGCGCGGCGACGAGTTGCTCTTCTGTCTGATAGCCCGACAGGCGGCGTACCAGGTGCCCGTCGGCGTCCAGCAGGATGATCAGGGGGATGGCATACGCCTGATACTGCTGCACCAGCGCTTGTGAGGACGCGCGATCCACACTGAGGATGTGGAAGTCCACCCGGTCCCGATACTGTTCCTCGACCCGTCGCACGGACGGGCGCATCGCGTTGCAGGTACTTCACCACCAGGCGTGAAACTCGATGAAGTGTGGTCTGCCCCGGTTGACGATCTCGTAGGGGGGTTCGGGCGTGGCGGTGGGGAACAGCGCGGCGATCGCGGTCAACGTGCCCATCGGCCCGCCCGCGATCAGGGCGGGCGTCATCAGCGCGGGCGACGTTCCCCTGGGCGAAGGCGTCGGACTGGGGGCGGGCGCATAGGGTCGGGACGGCGAGCGTGGCACCGGAGCTTGAGGCACCGAACACGCTGCCATCAGTCCCAACACCAGCGCAGTGACAAGAGCGATCAGGGAACGTCTGAGGGACACCGCCGGAGCCTTTCTGGAAACTGCGCCGAACGTCGCCGTTTGCGTGTCCTGCTGATACTTGATTGTAACACACCATCCCCGCCAGCCGATAACGCGGGCCAGGGACTCTCTGTGGTGCATTCTGCTTGTGCCTGGCTCGCCCGATGCGCAGAAAGAGCCGCTCCGTGCCCGCCCGCTTCTGCTATACTTGAAACGCATCGCAGACTACATGGTGCCGATAATCTCGTGGGAGGTGAAAGGCCCGTGATCCGCCGCACAGAAGCTGGTGTGACATGGTTGATTCATCAGGCCGCGCACGCTTATATCGCGGGCAAGCTCGCTGCACACTGGGTCGGGACAGGGGGCATGGCGCTCGTCCCGCGCGACGATCTGCTGATCGCCGCCACCTTTCACGACGCGGGCTGGTATGCTGCCGAGCGCACCCCGCGCGTCAACGGGCAGGGACAGCCGCGCACCTTCACCGAAATGGACCTGGACGAGCATTTCGCCATCTGGCGGGCCAGCATCGAGTCCGTGTTCGCTCAGAGCCGCTATGCTGGGCTGCTCACCAGCCTGCATTGTTCCGCGCTCTATGCCCTGCGCCTGCGCTACCTGGACGATCCGCCCGCCGACAAGCGGCGCATCGAAGCCTTCCTGGACGAGCGTCACGCCTGGCAGGAAGCGTTGATCGCCGCGCTGCGCGATCACCCGCTCTACAGCCGGGCGGTCACGCCCGATGCGCTGGAAGAGAACCTGCGCCTGTTGCAGGTGTGGGACTATCTGTCGCTGCTGGTGTGTATGGGCAGTGTGCACGAGCAGGCTTTGGAGGACGTGCCGGTGGATCGTGGCACACGGGCGACGTTGCGTGTGGCCGCCGACGGTCTGCGGGGAATGGCGCTCGATCCGTTCCCCCTCGACGGGCCGCTGACGGTGTGGATCGAGGCCCGACCGGTGAACAAGGGCGTCTTCGCCTCCGATACCGAGCTGCAAGATGCGCTGCGGGGCGTGCCCTATCGCCCGCTGGCATTCGAATTCGTACCGTTGTAGGCGAGCCTCCGCCAGAGATGCCATAGCCGGGGAAAGGTCGCGGAAATGGCTGGCAAGAGCAACCTGAAAGTGCTCGTCCTGGAAACCGATTTCTATGCCCGTCAGGCGATCAACAGCTATCTGGCCTGGGATCGTCGCACGCGCGTAGTGCACCTGGCCGATACGCTGGACTCGGTGCGCGAATACGTGCGCGCCGTGGATCGCTCGGAATGGCCGGACGTGGTGCTGCTGGACGCGCAGGCTGCCGCGACACCCGACGAACTGGCGCGCCTGGTGCGCGAGATCGAAGAGACGATCCCCAACGTCATGACCCTGGTGCTCGACCGCAGCCTCAACCTGGATACGCTGCGCGCCTGCGCTCAGGCGAACGTCAACGGCTACCTGCTGCGAAATGAGTTGCGCATTCGCATTGCGTCGGCCATCGTCTGGGCGCAGGAACACGATTTCGTGATTACAGAAGGGGTCAGGGATGCGCTGAAGCATGAGTCCGAGGGGCGGCTGTGCCGGGCCATGGTCGTCCCGGAGCGGCGCGAATACCCCGACCTGACGCCGCGCGTGCGTCAGGCGTTGCAACTGTGCGTCGTCGAGGGCATGTCCGCCGAACTGGCTGCCGACGAGATGGGCATCAGCCCGCACACCGTGCGCAGTTACGTCAAAGAGGGCTACCGCATCCTGGAGACTTACGACGACACAATTTATCCGCCTGACCTCAGCCCACAGGAGAAGGCCTTCATGCGCTTTACGGCGCTGGTCAAAGACTCGCAGCCCGACACAGGGACTGCCTAGAGCGTGTTATGAACTTTGGTGCAGCATATGCCACTCGCCCCTCAATCCCCTCTCCCTCGCGACTCCAGGAGCGGACAGGGCCAGAGCAAGTGTTAAGGTTGGCTCGC
>DDBP01000354.1:0-1226 GCA_002332795.1 Anaerolineales bacterium UBA2029
TCTAGCCCTGTCCGCCCCTGACTCGCGGACTGAGGGGGTGAGGGGCAGCGGACCGCGGCAAGCTGCCCTGCAATACCCAGGTTCGGAGGCGCGATTGGCTCACTGCGTGCGCCGCAGCACGGCCAGCATGACCATCATCCAGCCGATCAAAATGATCGATCGAGCTGTCGTGCCGAGAAAGTCCGCGGCCAGCACGAAGATGGCGATCAGCGCGGTCAGCATCAGCATGGCCGCCAGCGCACCCCGCCCGGCTACTTCGGGCGAGCGCCCTTCTGCCCGCCGTTTTGGGCGCGGTCTCTGCGATGACTTCACGGTTGCTGTCTCCCTGTTGGTTCGCGCCGATCGCTAAACGTTGAGCGCTACTCGCTGAACGCCCGCACCAGCGCCCGGAAGTGCTGTCCGCGCTCGGCGAAGTCGCGGTAGGCGTCGTAGGACGTGCCGCCGGGGCTGAGCAGCACCACGTCGCCCGGCTGAGCCAGCGCCCGCGCCCGCGCGACAGCAGCGGGCAGGTCGAGCACGATCTCCACGCGCTCCAGCAAGGCTCTCGGCTGCCGGCGCCGCGCTCGCTCCATGGTTTCCGCCACGCGCGGCCCGAACTCGCCGAAACAGATCACTGCCCGGCAACGCAGCGCGGCCAGTTCTGCCAGTTCTTCCCAGGGCAGCGCCTTGTCGCGCCCGCCCGCCAGCAGGATCACCGGTTCGCTGTAGCTGCGTAGCGCGGCGATCACCCGCTCTGGCGCGGTGGCGATGCTGTCGTTGACCCAGGTCACGCCGTCCACCACGGCCACCGTCTCCAGGCGGTGCTCCACGCCGGTGAAGGACTCGATGGCGTGACGCATGGCCTCTACGGGCAGGTGCGCCGCCCCGCTCAGGGCGCAGGCGGCCAGGGTATTGAGCACATTGTGATCGCCGCGCAGCCGGATCGCCGAGCGGTGACAGACCACCTCGTAGGCCGCCCCCGGCGCGCTGTCGCCGATGGTCACCAGCACCTGATCACTTTCCAGGAAAGCGCCGCTGGGCACGCGCTCGCGCATGGAGAACTCGCCCATGCGCCCTGGCGCGCTGCGACTCATCTGCCGGGCGACCGGATCGTCGCGGCCAAAGATGGCGATGTCGTGCGTGCCCTGATGCGCGAAGATGTGCGACTTGGCGGCGATATACGCTTCCATCGTCCCGTGACGGTCCAGGTGATTGGGCGTCACGTTGAGCACCCCCGCTACCGGCGG
>DDBP01000354.1:1334-4052 GCA_002332795.1 Anaerolineales bacterium UBA2029
CCGCTACCGGCGGGCTGACCGTCATCAGCTCAAGCTGAAAGCTGCTCAGCTCCATCACCACCAGGTCGGCGGGGGTGATGGAGGGCAGATCGTCGAGCAAGACGTCGCCGATATTGCCGCCCACGAATGTCCTGCGCCCGGCGAAACGTCCCATCTCGCCGGTCAGGGCGGTGGTGGTCGTCTTGCCCGCGCTACCGGTGATGCCGATCACCAGGGCCGGGCAGCGCTCCAGGAAAAGCTGCGCGTCATTGGTCACCGGGATGCCGCGCCGCCGCGCTTCCTGGACGATAGGCAGGGTCAGCGGCACGCCGCCGCTCACACAGAGCAGATCGCAGTCGTCCAGCAGTTCCAGGGGGTGGCCGCCCAGCGCAAACGAGACGCGCTCGCCCGCCAGCGCCGCCACGACCTCGCTCAGTTGCTCCGCCGGACGCTGATCGGAAAGAGTGACGCGCGCGCCGACGGTCGGCAGCCAGCGTCCCAACGCCTGGCCCTGGCGGGCCACACCCAGCACGACGACATGTTTGCCCGCCAGGGGATCAGCAGAAGGCAAAGTTGACTCGCTCATGTTTCCTGTTGGGTCACTCTCATACAACCACCATATTGCCACTGCGGGCCGCTTTGAAGACCGCATCTATGACGCGCATGTTCAGCACCGCATCTTCGGCGGGGAAGGGCACGTCGGTGCCATTCAGCACGGCGCGGTTGAAGTCCTCGGCCATCAGCACATAGGAATTGAGGCGCTCGGTCGTGTGGGTGGCGACGGGGGCCAGGTCGTCGCTCAGTTGCAGTACTTCGCCGGGCGCTTCGTCCTTGGGGTTGTAGGCACGGGTGACGCGCAACACGCCTTGGGTACCCACCAGCTCATAGTAGCGGCGCAGGGGCAGCCGCAGCGAGCAGTTGATGTGCGCCAGCACGCCGTTGGGGAAGGTCAGCGTCGCCACCAGCGTTTCGTCCACCCCTTCCGGCGTCCAGGTAGCCTGCGCTGTCACCGTCAGCGGTTCCGCACCGGTCATAAAACGCGCCACGGCAATCGGGTAGCAACCCACGTCATAGAGCGCTCCGCCCCCCACTTCCGGACGCAGGCGGATGTCGTTGGGGCGGCTGAGCGGGAAGGTGAAGCCCGCGTCAATGAGCTTCAGGTCGCCAATCGCTCCCTGCCGCAGGAGTTCACGGGCGCGGTGCGCCTGCGGATGGTGTCGCCATTGGAAGGCCTCGGCCAGTTTGACGCCCGCCTGCCGACAGGCATCTACCATCTCCTGCGCTTCGGCGGCATTGAGCGCCAGCGGCTTTTCGCAGAGCACATGCTTACCTGCCTCTGCCGCGCGGATGGTCCATTCGCGGTGCAGGCTGTTGGGCAGGGGGATATAAACGGCGTCAATTTCCGGGTCGCTGAGCAAGGCCTCATAACTGCCGTAGCTGCGCGGGATGGCGTGTTCTTCGGCGTAGCTGCGCGCGCGGTAGGCGTCGCGGCTGGCAATGGCCAGCACCTGCCCGCTCGATGCGGCTTTCAGCGCGGGGATGACCGTCGTTGCCGCGTGACGCGATGTACCCAGAACACCCCAGCGAACGACCTGTGCCATATTGAAACTCCTCTCTCGACTGCAACAAACGCTCAACCAGTAGCGGGCAACGTCAGACACTCGGCGGGCACCTGAGGATTGGCGGTATCCAGGAAGATATCACCGCGTGCCCAGCCGCCGGTCGCCAGTTGCCACCAGGTGAAACCATCCGCCCCCGTCGCCCAGCCGACCGCCTGCACCGTCTGCCCCTGGCTGAGCGTGCCCGTGATGGCGAACGACGTGCCCGGCCCCTGGCGGATATTGGCCTGGGACCAGCGCACCGTCAGGATACAGGCCGAGCCGCTGGCGAGCGGGAGCGTAGCGATGGGAGTCGGGCTTGTCCCCGCGGGGACGGCGCTCGTGCTCACCTGCGCCAGCAGCCAGCAGGCATCCGGCAGGTTGGGGTTGAGCGCATCCACGAAGGCATCGCCGCGCGCCCAGCCAGCCGCGCCCAGTCGCCACCAGGTGTAGCCGTCTGCGCCGGTGTCCCAGCCATCGGCCACCACGACCTGTCCGCCGCTCAGCGCTCCCACGACCTGCGCCCTTTCGTCCGGCCCGGCGTACAGACTGACTGTCTGCGCGCGCACAGTCAGGGCGCACACGTCCCCGCCGCCCTGCCCATCGGCCAGGGCAGGAGTCGCCGTCGGCAGAGCTATCGGCGAAACCAGCGGCGCTTGCGTCGGGGCTGGCGTTACCAGGGTGGGCAATCCGGCGGGCGCGGTTGGCAGGGGGACGGTGGCCGTGGGCGCATTCCAGCCATAGGGCACTACCTGGACTTCCGCCGGTTCGCCGAAGAGCAGAGCGGCGATCAGGGCATAGACCAGGAAGCACAGCAACGTCAGCGCTGCCGCCAGCACCACCAGCGGAAACCAGTCTCCCCCGCGGCGGCTGTCTAACCAGCGCCAGCCAAGCCAGAGAGCCTGCCAGAATGCCCGCATCGTCTTCCCGCCTCCATCAGTCTTCTCCCTGAATCATAACATTGAAAGAAGTGACGGGCGAGAAGGGGTCTGCCGGGGGCGAGTGTCCAGGCAGGCAGGTAGCCTCCCCCAACTCCAGACTCCAGACTCTAGACTCCAGACTCCTCAGGCGTGTCCAGGCAAGCGGGCAGCTTCCCCTCGCCCTCGCGACTTCAGGAGCGGACAGGGCCAGAGCAAGCGTT
>DDBP01000327.1 GCA_002332795.1 Anaerolineales bacterium UBA2029
GCTCGGCTTGCTCCCTCTCCAGCCTAGACTGGAGAGGGGGCAGGGAGGCGCGCTAGCGCCGAGCGGGGGTGAGGTAAAGTTAAGGACAGCCCCCTGTTCGAGATGCGCTCAAGGACTGCCCGCCCTTGAACCGCGTGGGACAAGGGGACGGGGAATGAGGGCCATCTGGTGCACCAAAGTCACTGACAACCTTTGCACGCACCCCCTGGGTTTCGCCAGGCCAGGGCTATCCTGGCTTTCGGGGGCGCGGTACAATCAGGCTGTCGGGTGAGGCCGGGCGGGGGCGCTTTCTGGCGGAAACCTGCAGGGTCTGGCCTGCGTATAGACTTCAGAGCGAACGCACAGGGGATAGCAATGGGCGACGAAGGCGGCGAATTGAGCGACCGGATGGGCGCGCTCAGCGGAGCGGTCTTCCTCATCGGGCTGGCGGTGTTGTTCTACCTGGACCTGTTCTGGCCGGGCATCCTGCTGCTGATCTGGCTGACCGCCGCGCCAGCCATCCTGGCCGAAGAAGGCTGGTGGAAGGGCTTGTGGATTCTGGCGCAGATGGGGCTTTACCTGCTGGGGTTGCCCTGGCTCATCGCTACTGACCTGATCTGGCCGGGCATATTCGTCCTGTTCGGCCTGAGCGCGCTCCTGGCAGCATTGCTCCCGCCAGACCGCCCGGCGCGCCAACCCGACGTGAAGCTCAAGCGCAAGCGTGGGCAGCCGCTCTATGACGGTGAATTCCCCCTGTCCGACGCGGACAATCTCCCCTTGCCCGCTCGGTGGACCGACGAAGCCGAAGCCCTCCCCGCCGACGAAGACGACGAGGCTGCGCCCTCCTTGCGCCAGAGTCGCCGCTGAGGGTCAGAGCGCCGGGGCGCACCGCTGCGCTGGCGCTTCCGCTGTGTCCGCTGGTGCTCTTTGTGGTGAATTCTGCCCCAGGCCGGAAATGCCTCCTTCGCCGCTGCACTTGCCCGATCGCGTCGCCTGG
Source organism: Anaerolineales bacterium UBA2029 (assembly GCA_002332795.1). Lineage (GTDB taxonomy): Bacteria > Chloroflexota > Anaerolineae > Aggregatilineales > Aggregatilineaceae > UBA2029. The sequence continues at coordinate 977 of DDBP01000327.1, forward strand.
CATTACACTAGCCGTTGGCAGTGCGACAGCGACGGATGGCACCTATGACTCCCCTGCGACAGTTGATCCTGGGCAGCAGCGATTTCGCTTTCGAGCGCGGACAGAGCGTGCACGGGCGCTGGCGGGCCGGTTATGCGCGGGCGGCTGCCTCGGCGGTGCCCGCCACGCTCGCCCTGACCCTGGATGCAGCCCGCCTGATCTTCGTGCTGGCCGAAGGCCCCGCCGCGCTCGATTTCGCCGGACGACTCGGTGAGGCGCTGTGGACGCTGGACGCGGTGGACGACTGGCCCGCGCCGCTGATAACCTGGCTGGACGAAGGTTCGCGATGGACAGACTTACCCGCTGGGGCCGTGCGTTTCGTGGCGGGACGCATAGACCGGCAACCTCCCGTCAGTTTCCTGAGCCTGGCCTGGCTGGGGCTGCCGCCCGCCCGCCTGCTGGATCGCGCACTGGCACCAGTTGACCTGGGCGCGCGCGAGCAGGTGCCAGAGGCGCACTGGTCGGCGGGGCGGGGCGTCGTGCCCGATCTCACCGCCCTGGGGGGCTATCGCAGCAGTCTATTCGGCATGGAACGGTTGCTGTTGCTGTCGCCGGGGGCGCTGCGACTGGCTGACGACCTGCCCGACCTGACGCACGCGCAATTGCAGGAAGCGCTGCAAGACTGGCGCGGGGAGGCTTCCGGTGACCTGATCGCGCTCGATGTGCGGCTGGCTCCGGTACTGGCGATGCCGTCCGCGGTGACGCTCTCCTGCCGCTGGATTGCGCCCGACCTGGTTGAGCTGCGCTGGAATCCCGTGCCCAATGTCACTGGCTACCGGCTGGAGACTTCCGCCGCGCCCGATTTTGCCGCGCCGGATTTGCTGGCCGAGTTGACCGACGGGCGGCAGATTCGTTACCTCTTCTCGCCTCTGCCCGAACAGCGTCTTTATGTCCGCGTCGTGCCGCTGAACCAGGGCAACGCCGGCCCGGCCAGCGCGCCGGTTTGCCCGCTGCCGCTGACGCTGGTCGCGCCGGTGCTGGGGCCAGTGCGCTGGGCTGCGGATGGCGGCTATCTGCTCAAGTGGACGCCGGTTCCTCAGGCGAACGGCTACGAAGTGCAGGCCGCGCCAGGCGAGCGCTTCGAGGCGGGCGAGACGACCATTGTCTACCGCGGGGAGCGGCCCGAATGCCGGTTGCCGCTGGGCACTCCGCCGGGGCATTTCTACCGCGTTCGCTCAATCAATACGCTCTACGCGCCGGCTACACCTTCGCCATGGAGCGAGGCGGTGCAGGCTCCGGCCCGTCTGGATACGCCGGTCTTCACGGAAGTGACGCACGAGCGGCTGGCCTGGACGCCAGTTGCCGGTGCGCAGAGCTATCAGTTGCAGATCGTCCCGCAGGGCCTGGCCGAGCGGCAGGGCGAGGAGGTGAACGTCAGCGAGCCGGGCAGCGCGGTATCGCGCGCGCCTGCCACCTATCGGGTGCGCGCTCTGCGTCAGACCAGTGACCCGCTCACGGCCAGCGAATGGAGCGCGCCGGTGACGGTGTCGTCGGTCGTCACGCCGCCCGCCGCGTTTGCTGCGCCGTCGGCGCGTTCGTTCGCGCCGGTGATCATCGGGGCGGCGCTGGTAGCATTGTTGGTGGGGGCAGCATTGGGCATCGGCGGGCTACGTGTCTATCAGAGCGCCAACGCCACCCGCACACCCACGCCCCTGCCGGAGGAGTTCATCGCCGCGACGCAGGAGGTTGCCACGCAGGCAGCCGAACGCGCCACGCAGATAGCCGCGCTGGAAACGGCCATGCAGCGCACGCTCGACGCGGAGATGACGCGCACCCATCAGCCCAGCGCGACCCCCTCGCCGACGCAGACACCCTCGGCCACGCCCAATGCGACGGCCACGCGCGAGGCCATCGTCGCCGCTTTTGCCGCCGATCTGACGCGCACGGCGGCTGCCTTCACCGCCACGCCGACCCCCTCGCCGACGCTGACGCCTTCGCCAACGCCGGATGTGTCCGCGACTGCCGTCGCTCTGGCTGCGGAGCTGCTGAGCCGGGCGACCTGTGTGCTGGTCAACCGCGATGCTCTGAGCCTGCCGGTCTTCAGCGGCCCCTATGCGGGCGACCGCCAACTGCTGGCGCAAGCGCCCTTGCTGGCCGAAGTGATCGAGAGCAAGACGGTCGTCGCGGGGGGCGGCGCGGAGGAGCGCTGGCTGCATATTGCCTTTGCCGAAGAGGGTGGGCGGACCGAAGGGTGGTTGCGCGTGCCGCCGGACGCTGACCTGAGGCGGTTGATAGCCGGGCCAGCCTGCCCGCCATGAGCGGGGAGCAATTCACCGCAAAGACGCAGAGAGCGCGGAGAAGAGCAGAGGGAAGGTGCTCTTCTTTGCGTGTTCTCTGCGTCTTTGCGCTATTTATCCCTGCGCGGACTGGAGCAGGGGGCGGAACTTGGGGCCGTAGACGATGATGCCGCGCGGCCCATCGGTGCGCAGCTTGCGGATCACCATCTCCACGCGCATCCCGATCTGCGGTTCGCCGTCCAGGTCGGTGAGCTGCGCGGTGACCAGCGGCCCTTCGTCCAGTTGTACCAGCGCCAGCACATAGGGCGCGTATGGCTCGAAAGGCTCGGCGGGCGCGGTGACGGTGGTGTAGCTGTAGACCGTGCCCTTGCCCGACAGTGGGAATAGCTCGACCCCCTCGTCACCTTCGAGCGGTTGGGCACGGCGCACCTGATCCCAGTAGGCGAGCTGATGCGCCATGCGCGCGCGGATTGTTCCGGGGTTCTCGGCGTTCATAACCGTTCCTAACGCGCCGCGCGCACGTAATCCACCGCGTCTTCGGTCTGCGCGATGGGCGCATCCTCGAGGGCGAATTCATAGCGCAGGAGGTTGTTCCGCGTGGCGGAAGGTGTCTGCTGCGGGAGCATCACTGCGCCAGTGTGAGGGCAGCGAGTGGCCAGCAGTTGGCTGCGGCTGATCTTGAGTCTCCAGTTGCGAGTGATGTCCATAGCCTACCTCATTTCCCGGTATCCAGTACGATCGCTGATGCAGGCTGACCCGTGTGCGTTTCGTCACGAGCCATGCACTTGCGCATAGATATACACGTCTTGCTCTCTCAAAAGCTACCAGAGCGCGAACCTGATAGGTTTTGACAGTGTTCCGCGCTTCACAAAGTGCCAGTTCTTGCCCCTGGACTGGAACGAACTCACCACAGGGGACACAGAAGGCGCAGAGAAAGGCACAGTAGGGGCGTATGGCCTCGCCATGCTCGATGGCATGGGCGGCTGTGTAGGGGCACATTGCGATGCGCCTCTACGATCCCGCCGATCAGGTAGGGGCGGGTTTCGAAATCCACCCCTACAAGCCCCCTCGTCCTGCGACGCGGTCGCGAGGGAGAGGGGATTTGGGGGGAGGGGCAGCAAACCGCAGCAAACTGCCACACGTTCTGCACGCACTGTCTGCAAGGGGGGCATTTCTAGTCTGGGGCGGAGTTCACCACAGAGAGCACAGAGTCCGCAGAGGATGGCACAGAGTTCTTGAAGTCTTTCTCCTCTGCGCCCTCCGCGTCTCTGCGGTTCAAAACCATTGCCCCAAAGCTGAAATGCACCCCTCTGCAAGACGCCGATAGACGTTTACCTCAAATGCGGTACAATCATGCCGCTGGCGCGCAGCCAGTACGCACACCGACCCATTTCGACCGACTCAAGGAGCAGGTGACTGTGGCACAGCAGGGCGTCACGCCGCAATCCGAAGACTTCTCGCGCTGGTACACCGATGTCGTGCAAAAGGCCGACCTGGCCGACTATTCGCCGGTGCGCGGTTGTATGATCATCAAACCTTACGGCTACGAACTGTGGGAAGCAGTCAAGGCCGGCCTGGATCGGCGTTTCAAGGAGACCGGTCACAAGAACGCCTACTTCCCGCTGTTCATCCCGGAAAGTTTCCTGAAGAAAGAAGCCGAGCATGTCGAGGGCTTCTCGCCCGAACTGGCCGTGGTGACCATTGGTGGCGGCAAGCCCCTGGAAGAGCCGCTCGTCGTGCGCCCCACGTCCGAAACGATCATCGGCTGGGCTTTCCAGAAGTGGATTCAGTCCTACCGCGACCTGCCCCTGCTGATCAACCAATGGGCGAACGTGGTGCGCTGGGAACTGCGCACGCGCCTGTTCCTGCGCACGATGGAGTTTCTGTGGCAGGAGGGGCACACCGCGCACGCCACGCACGAAGACGCTCTGGCCGAGACGATGCGGATGCTGGGCGTCTACACCGATTTCGCCGTCAACGATGCGGCCATTCCGGTCATTCCGGGGCGCAAGAGCAATCAGGAGCGCTTCGCCGGAGCGGTCGCCAGCTACAGCATCGAGGCCATGATGCGCGACGGCAAGGCGTTGCAGGCAGGTACCAGCCATGACCTGGGCCAGAATTTCGCCAAAGCGTTCGAGATTCAATTCACCGACGAGAACAACGACCTGCAATATTGCTGGACGACTTCCTGGGGCGTCAGCACGCGCATGGTGGGCGCGATCGTCATGGCGCATGGCGACGATCAGGGCTTGCGCCTGCCGCCTAAACTCGCCCCCATCCAGGTGGTGATCGTGCCCATCTTCCGCGAGGAGTCGCAGCGCGCCTCGGTGATGGCCGCCGCCGCGCGGATCAAGGCCATGCTGCACGAGGCGGGTCTGCGCGTGCACCTGGACGACCGCGACAACTTCTCGCCCGGCTACAAGTTCAACGACTGGGAGATGCGCGGCGTGCCGCTGCGCCTGGAGATCGGCCCCAAGGACGTGGCCAACAACACAGTGGCGCTCGCCCGCCGCGATGTGCCCGGCAAAGAGGGCAAGCGTTTCGTGAGTCAGGATGGGCTGGTGGGCACGGTGCGCGACCTGCTGGATGACATTCAGGCCAGTCTGCTGCGCCAGGCGACCGAATTCCGCGACAGCCATCTGCACGAAGTAACCAGCAACTACCAGGACTTCATCGAGGTCGTGCGTGGCGGCGAATGGGCGCTGGCGTGGTTCTGTGAAAGCGCCGCCTGTGAGGAGCGCGTCAAAGAGGATGCGCAGGCCGTCAGCCGCAACTTCCCGCTGGAGCAGCCGCATCCTGGCGAGCAGGGGAAGTGCATCATCTGCGGTCAGCCGGCTCGCGAGATGGCTTATTTCGCCAAAGCGTATTGAAATTGCGGATGGCGAATTGCAAATGGCGGATTGAGAGAGTCTGTGCCCTGTTGCGGAGTGACCAGCCATGCCCATTTACATTTTGCTGAGCACGCTCACCGAGCACGGCGTATCGCGCATCGTCGAAGAACCGGATTGCCTGCGTCAGATCAGCCTGGATATCGAGACGCTGGGCGTGAGGGTGCTGGAGCAGTACGCCACACTCGGACAGTTCGACTTCGTGCACGTGATCGAAGCGCCGGACAACGAGACGATCGCTCGCGTGAGCATGGAACTGATCGCGCGCGGGCATCTCAAGCCGCTGACCATGCCGACGATTTCGATCAACGACTTCATCAGCCGCCTGAGCCTCGACCGGAGGCCATAATAGAGCGAAGACGTATCTGCCGAGGAAAGACGCGGGGCGTGCTCATCACACGCCCCGTCGTTTTTATCGCGGGTCTTGATAGAGGTTAGCGCCGCCCGCCGCGGTCGCCGCCCCGGTCGGAGCCACCG
>DDBP01000386.1 GCA_002332795.1 Anaerolineales bacterium UBA2029
AGGCGGGGGTGAGGTAAACCGAAGCAAGCCAACCTTAACGTTTGCTCCAACCTTGTCCGCTCATGAACGTGCAAAGGGGATGGCCCCAGACCATCCCCTTGCCGCGAGGTGCGCTCAGCGCGGCCTAGCCGCCGCGATATTCCGCCTCGACATCGGCCACGAATTCTTCGGGCGTAACCTGCTTGCCCATCAACTCCTGGATGTTGGCGGCGATGTTGGGAGCCGTCCAGTCCAGCCAGTGCCCGACCGCGTTGGCCTGGTTGACCGCCTGCCACACATCGAACACGTCGGCAGTGAGCGTGCCCGGCGTCAGCAGCGACGGGTCGAGCGCAGTCGCCGGGAAGAAGCCTCGCTCGAAGAGCAATTCGGCAGCGCGCGGGCCAGTCACCAGGTCAATATACTCGGCGGCCAGGTCGGGGTACTTGCTGCCCGCGCGAATGCCATAGGCCAGGCCCACGCCGCCCGGCACGATGGCGGGCACGCCTTCCTGCTCCGACGGGAAGGCGAAGAAGCCCACTGCCTCGTCGCCCAGTTCCTCGATGATGCTGCCGGTCATCCAGTTGCCGGTGATCCACATCGCGCCTTCCTTGTTGAGGAATGCGCCGAAGGTGGCCCCGTCGTAGTCCATACCGGCGAAGCCGGGCGAGAAGTAACCCTTGTCCACCCACTCTACCAGCTTCTGGGCGGCTTTCAGGTTGGCCTCGGTGTCGAAGGTGCCGCCTTCCAGCCGGTACATGAAGGCGTCCAGCTCCTCCAGGGTGATATAGACGCCCTGCAGCACGCTAAACTCGTGAATGGCGGGCCAGCCGTCCAGGCTGCCGAAGACGATCGGCGTGATGCCCGCTTCGAGCAGCTTGTCCATCAGCGCTTCCATCTCGGCCAGAGTCTTGGGGACTTCCAGCCCCTGTTCCTGGAAGATGTCGCGGTGATAGTACACGCCGACCACTTCCGCCGTGTTGGAGACGCCGTACAGGTTGCCCACGCCAAACTGCTTGCCGTCGGCGCTGAAGCTGTTGCGGCTGTGCAGGCCCATCGCATAGCGATCCCACCAGCCATACTTGTCGGCATAGTCGTTGAGCGGCAGCAACAGCCCGGCCTGCACCAGCGCGCCCATGCCGCTATAGCCCTGGTTGATCATGGTCACGTCGGGGCCGGAGTCGCTGGCCAGTTCCAGCGGCAGGATGTTGGTCAGGTCGTCGGTGGCGTAGGTGGCGCGTTTGATGGTCACGCCGGGGTGCGCCGCTTCGAACTCGTCGTTGAGAATCTCGATCATCTCCTGCTCGGCGTCGCGCGTCCAGTTGTCCCACACCACCAGGGTGATCTCTTCCTGCGCCGCTGCCGGAGCACGTAGCGGCATCGCTCCCGCCGCGCTCGCCAGGGCCAGGATCAGCACCAGAGGTAAAAGACGACGCAAGCTCATCTTGAGAATTCCTCCTCAAAAACAGGTTTCGGACAATAACTGTGTGGCGGAACGGGCGGCGGGGCGATTATTCGGCATGCTCCTTTCCACAGATACCCTGCACCGATCAGTAACCGTTTACCGCCATCTGGTACTTCCGATTATAATGACACCCTCCCCCGTCTCAAAGTGCCAAAGCTCACTTCAGGCACGAGCGCAGCAGTGAGAGCATAGAAGAAAAAGGCTTACGCCGTTGGCAGGGGGAAAAAGACATGCGTCACGAGGCGGGTACTTTCGCCGGGCTGAATGGCGTCGAAATCTTCACTCAGCGCTGGTTGCCAGACGAAGGCGCGCCGCGGGCCGTCGTGATCATCGCGCACGGCTACGCCGAGCACAGCGGACGCTACGCGCACGTGGCCGCCTACCTGGTCGAACGCGGGTATGCTGTCTACGCCCTGGATCATCGCGGACATGGACGGTCGGGCGGGGCGCGCGTGCAGGTGCGCGATTTCGCGGAGTTCGTGGCCGATCTGCGCACCTGCTTCGAGCACGTCCGCACCCGTCATCCAGACCTGCCGATCTTCCTCTATGGGCACAGCATGGGGTCGCTGATCGCGCTGCTCTTTGCGCTGCGCTGGCAGGACGAGTTGACCGGGCTGATCACGACTGGTACGGCGCTGCGCCTGGGCGGAGTCAGGGCCTGGATGGTGCCAGCCGCCAGGCTGCTGAGTCAGTGGCGGCCCAACTGGGCGCTGATCCCGCCGCTGGATGCAGCGGGCATCAGCCGCGATCTGACGGTCGTCGAGCAGTACGTGCACGATCCGCTGGTCTACCGCGGCCCCATGCGCCTGGGCATGGCCATTGCTCTGCTGCGGGCCAGTCGCACCTGCGCGGAACGCCTGGGCGAACTGCGCCTGCCCTATCTGGCGTTGCACGGGGGCGCAGACCCGCTCACCCTGCCAGAAGGCGCGGCGCTGATCCGCGCACGATCGGGGTCTGCCGATACCACGGTGCATATCTTCGAAGGGTTGTATCACGAAGTCCACAACGAGCCAGAACGCGAGCAGGTGCTGGCCCGTGTCGTGCAATGGCTGGACGCCCATGTCGAGCTGCTCCAGCGTGAGCCATCGGCACGCCCGCAGCCATTGGCATCCGGCTGAGAGTAGTTTACAATCACAATACCGTTTCGATTCAGAACTACTAGGCGGGTGATCATGTCGCTTCTGGAGAATCTCAGCGCCATCGGCTTCACCGAATACGAAGCCAAGGTATACCTGGCCCTGCTCAAAGAATATCCCGCTACCGGCTATCAACTCAGCAAGCAGGCTGGAATCCCGCGCTCGATGGTGTATGAGGCTCTGGGGCGGCTGGAAGTGCGCGGCGCGGTGCTCAAGGCCGAGGAAGCCAGGGTCACTCTATACCGGCCCCTGCCGCCCGATGTATTGCTCAACCGCCTGGAGCAGGGCTATGCCCGCCTGTTGGACGCGCTGCGCCGCGACCTCAACGCCATCTACCTGAGCCAGGAAGTAGGGCATTTGTGGATGCTGCGGGGCGAGGAGCGCGTCCTCAACTATGCCGAGCACATGCTGGAGCACGCCGAGCGCGAGGTGATGCTGGTGCTGAATGATGCTCACCTGCGTCACCTGCACGCGGCCATTGTCGCCGCGGACGAGCGCAATGTCTACATCGGCGCGCTGCTGACGGGCGAAGCGCCGCTCGAAGTGGGCATCACCATCCATCACCCGCCGCACGAAACCGCCTTGCACAATCTGACCGACAGTCTGGTAGTGGTGACCGACGAGCGCGAGGTGCTGATCGCCAGCACGCAGGGCACCGAGTACACGGCGACCATCACTGCCAACAACAACATGGTGCGCATCAGCCGGCAATTCGTGTGGATGGAACTGTTCGCGCACCGCATCTTCTCGCGGCTTCCCGCTGAGGCGCTGCAACAGCTTTCCGACGACGAGCGCGCCGCGCTCCAGGCTGTCACCGGATGGGCCGCAGGCACATAAAGCCGGGCCGTTCGGCACATGGTGTCCATCGAGCAGACAAGGAGGCACACACACCATGTCTCACCTGACCGCCCAGGAATCCCCTTCTATGAAAGTAGCGCGCCCGTTGTGGCGCGCGCCGCGTTGGTGGCAGCGGCGGTTGCTGGAACCCACCTTCGTGCTCGTCACTCTCGGTGCCATCCTGCTCAGCCTGGTCGCTGGACGGCTCGGCCTGAGCGACTCTCAGGTGACCGCCCTGGGCGTGATCGCCTATGTGGCGGGGGGCTTTTACGGCTTCCAGGAAGGCGTCAGGAGTCTGCTGGCGCGGGAACTGAACATTGACTTCCTGATGGTGCTGGCCGCAGTGGGCGCTGCGCTGGTGGGCGAATGGCGCGACGGGGCCGTCCTGCTGTTCCTGTTCTCTTTGAGCAATGTCCTGCAGGACTACGCCATGGGGCGCAGCCGCCGGGCCATTCAGGCGCTCTTCAAGCTCTACCCGGAAGAGGCGCGCGTGCACACGCCTACCGGCACGAAGACCGTGCCAGTCAACGATCTGGAAGTCGGGCAGGTGGTGCTCATTCAGCCCGGCGAACGCATCCCCACCGACGGCGAGGTCGTTGCCGGTCAGAGTGCGGTGGATCAGGCGACGATCACCGGCGAATCGCTGCCGGTGGACAAAGGGCCGGGGGACAAAGTCTTCGCGGGCACGCTCAACCAGAACGGCTCGCTGGACGTGCGCGTCACCCGACAAGCCGCGCAGTCCACCCTGGCGCGCATCATCGCCATGGTGGAAGAGGCGCAGGCGCGCAAAGCGCCCACACAGCGCTTCCTGGACGAGTTCGAGAGGCGCTATGCGCTGATCGTCATTGCCGCTGCCGCAGCGGTAGCTATGCTACCCTGGCTGTTCCTGGGCTGGGATTTCCACGACAGCTTCTACCGCGCCATGGTCTTGCTGGTGGTGGCCTCGCCCTGCGCCCTGGTGATCTCGGTGCCGGCGGCGTTCCTGTCGGCCATCGCGGCGGGGGCGCGACACGGTGTCATCTTCAAAGGCGGCGCGCACCTGGAGCAGATGAGCACCATCAAGGTAGTAGCCTTCGACAAGACCGGCACGCTGACCGAAGGCCGTCCCGCTGTGACCGATATCCTGCCCTATGGCGACTACAACGCCGATGATCTGTTGAGAATAGCGGCATCGCTAGAAGCGCGCTCCGGTCATCCTCTGGCGCAGGCTGTCTGTGCAGCAGCCGCCGCGCGTGGCCTGCCGCTGGAAGCCGTGACCGAATTCTACGCCGACACCGGGCAGGGAGTAGCCGGGCTGGTGGGAGATGCCCTGGTGCGCGTCGGACGGCTGCGCTATATCACCGAGTGCGCGGGGCAGCCGCCCGCCGACCTGCTGGCCGTGCACGACCGTCTGCGCGACGAGGGCAAGACGGTGCTGTTCGTGTGCTACAACGATAGCTGGATGGGCACGCTGGCCGTAGCCGACCGGCTGCGTCCGCAATCGGCGCAGATCGTGGCGGAACTGCACCGCGTGGGAGTCGAGCACGTCGTCATGCTCACCGGCGACAACGAGGTGGTGGCCCGCCGCATCGCCGAACAGACCGGCGTTGACGAAATTCGCGCGGAACTGATGCCGGACGAGAAAGCAGCCATCATGACCGAACTCGAACGCACCTACGGGCCGGTGGCAATGGTGGGCGATGGCGTCAACGACGCGCCCGCCCTGGCCGCAGCAACGGTGGGTATTGCCATGGGCGCGGCGGGCACCGACGTGGCGCTGGAAACGGCGGACGTGGTGCTGATGGGCGATCAGCTCGAAGCCATCCCCTACACCATCCGGCTCAGCCGCCAGGCTCGGCGCGTAGTCTGGCAGAACATCGTCTTTGCGCTGGGGGTGATCGGCGTGCTGGTGATCGGCACCTTTGCCGTCAGCCTGCCGCTCCCGCTGGGGGTGATCGGTCACGAGGGCAGCACGGTGGTCGTGGTGCTCAACGGGCTACGTCTGCTGTTCGGGCGCGCGGGCCACTGACAAAGCCCCGCCGCCTCCTCCTGTTGCCGGTCAGGGGCGGACAGTCATTGAGCGCCTCTCGAACAGGAGGCTGCCCTCAACTTTACCTCACCCCCGC
>DDBP01000137.1:0-7964 GCA_002332795.1 Anaerolineales bacterium UBA2029
GCGGCGGACGAAGGGGCGGCTTCCCCTCGCCCCGCGACGCAGTCGCGAGGGTTCAGGGACGGACAGCCGTTGAGCACATCATGAACAGGAAGCTGTCCTTAACTTTACCTCACCCCCGCTCGGCGCTAGCGCGCCTCCCTGCCCCCTCTCCAGTCTAGGCTGGAGAGGGAGCAAGCCGAGCGAAGCGAGGCGGGGGTGAGGTAAACCGAAGCGAGCCAGCCTTAACGCTTGCTCTGGCCCTGTCCGCCCCTGAACCGCGTGTGGAGAGGGGATTTAGGGGTGAGGTAAACCTGCCGAGCAGGACTTCTCACTCTCAATAGCACGACGCCGCCAGCGCGCTGAAGACGCTGTAGGTGTCGGGCGTCTCCACGAAAGGCAGCGGGCGCAGATAGACGCGATACAGATTCCAGCGCCGCGCCAGGGCTGGATTGTAGTTCACCCCCAGGCATCCCTGATACGCTACCAGGCTCCCGTCCGTGTGATAGCCGAGCATCACCACCGGCACCCGCCCCGTCTCCGCCCCGCTGATTAGACCGCTGTACTGGTAGCTCCCGTAGAACAACACCGTTTCGCTGGTATCGGCCCAGCCACTGACGAACTGCTGATACGTCTGCGGCGGAGCGAGCCACAGGGCATAGGCATCGGCGTAGTCGCCGCGGTTGATCGCCTCGATATAGTCCAGCAACATCTGCTGCACGCTGGCGTAGCTCTCGGAGTACGGCGCGCCGTAGCACCACATGTCGAGCGTCTGCTGCCAGACGGTCGCCTGATCGGGCACGGCGGGAAGCTGCCGGAAGTTCGCGCCAGTGATCAGCCATTGGGCCATCCCCACACCGCCGGGGTTGTAGCGCACCTGATAGCAGCCGCTGAAGGCGGCCACTGTGCCATTGGTCCGGTAGCCGATGAGCACGCCCGGCACGCGCCCTTCGACGCCGTTGATCGCGCCGGGCTGGAAACCGCCGAAATATGCCGTCACCGAGGCGGTGTCGCCATAGCCCGCCACGAACCCGGCGTAAGTCTGCGGCGGATTGACCCATTGCTGATACGCCGCCCAGTAATTGCGGGCGTTGATCAGGTTGTAGTACGCATAGAGCATGGCCCGTGGCCCCATGGCATTGGCCGCGCGCGCAGGCACGGGTGCAGCGAGCAGCACCATGACGGTCACAAGAATCAGCGCGTATCCAATCCGGCGGTACATGATGCGCCTCCCCGTTTTCCTTCGAAATACTATGCCTGAGTATAGCGCCGGATGTAGACTGGCGCTCTGCGCCAGGGCAACCGACAACTTGGTGCGCAGCGAGAATCGGAGCATAATCCTCTGCGTCAGGCAATCCCATGAAAGAGTCTTTGGCGGGCTGCGCAGGGCGCGGCAGGAGGCAGAACGAGATGACCTCAATCCTTCACCAGGCAGTCGAACTCGCACAGGCCGGTCAGCGCGAAGAAGCGCGCCGTCTGCTATGGCAGTATTTGCAGACCTCGCCCAACACCGAGGTCGCGTGGCTGTGGCTGGCGTCCGTCGCCGCCGATCAGGCCGAGTACGAGCGCGCCCTGACCGAAGTGCTGCGCATCAACCCGGCCAATCAGCAGGCACGCGCCCTGCTCGATCAGTTCCGGCAGCAGTACGCTCGCCCCGCCGCGACGCCCGGCATTCCTACGCCCGGCGTCGTTGCGCCGTCCACGCCGCCTCCTCCCTCGGCCTATGAGGGCGTCTATGTGGGTATGCCCTCTCAGGAACCACCGCGCTACGCGCCCGCCTACACTCCTCCGCCGGTGATGGGTCAGCCCATGACGCCGCCCGAAGCGCAGGTGCGCGTCGAATACGTCGAAAAGAAGCGGCGCGGTCCGTTCGGCTGCGGTCTGCCGGGGTGCTTCGGCTGCATGGGGTGCGGCTGCTGGCAAAGTTGCCTGGTGGCCCTCATCCTGTTGATCGTGTTACCGGCGATCGCCTGCGGCGCGCTCAGTCTCGCGCCGGTCAGCCTGGGGCCGCTCGACGTGCCCGCCGCCTGGCTGCCCAACGATCTGGGCCGCAAGACCATCCAACTGGAAACCAGCGGCTACGAGATTTCGCTGAGGACACCGCGTAGCTGGTACCTGGCCGACGCCAACAACGAGATGTGGAAGGTCTGGCGCGACCTCCTCGACCAGGGCATCCCCTTCGTAGACGAAACGATGTCCTGGAAGAGCTTCGAGAGCACGGCTGACGAATTCGTCATCGTCGAAGTAGACCCGATCGTGCTCAGCGGCGCGCCCAGCGACGGCGTCGGCGGGCCGACGGTGCTGCGCGTCAAAACAAGCGAGAGGGTGCAGGGCGACTTTGATTGCGGTACCGTACACCAGAACAGCAGTCAATACGCCACCGTCTATGACTACGAAGGCGGGCTGTGCGGCTACCGTCAGGCTGATGAGACCAGGCCTATGCCCTTGCGCCTGCTGCTCAAAAGCATCACCGCGCCCACGCAACAGACCGTCATCACCTTCGTGACGCCGCTCGATGACAAGACTGGCCTGACCTGGACGCTGGAACTACCGGCGGATTTGGTCAATCATTACAAAGACGATATTGACGCCCTCATCGCCTCGGTGAAAATAAAGAGACTCTAACCCCCAGGGCCACCTGCGAGTGGTATAATGGCCGGTCGTTTGGGCGCGGCCAGGGAACAGCGCGTGCCGTGCCCCGAACACCTGGCTGAGGAACAGGAGCGACGACTATCTATGGCAAGCATACCGAGCATGAGACGCATCGCCGTCCTGACCGGCGGTGGTGATGCGCCGGGCATGAACCCGGCGATCCGCGCTGTCGTCCGCACGGCGGCAGCAGCGGGAGTGGAAGTGTACGGCATCCGTCAGGCGTATACGGGCCTGCTGGCAGGCGACTTCGAGCGCCTGACCTCGCGCGACGTGAGCGGCATCATCGGGCGCGGCGGCACTATCCTGCAGACCGCCCGCAACCAGGAATTCATGACCATTCAGGGCCAGAAGCGCGGCCTGCGGCGGCTCAACGAGCACGGCATCGAGGGCCTGATCGTCATCGGCGGCGACGGTAGCCTGCGAGGCGCACTGGCGCTGCACAACCTGGGCTTCCCCGTGATCGGCGTCCCTGGCACCATTGACAACGACATTTGGGGCACCAACATGGCCATCGGCACCGACACGGCGCTCAACACCATTCTCGACGCCATTGACAAGCTGCGCGACACGGCGGCCAGTCACGAGCGCTGCTTTCTGCTGGAAGTGATGGGGCGCAACTGCGGTTATCTGGCGCTGATGGGCGGCATCCTGGGCGGCGCAGAATTCGTCATGATCCCGGAGCACCCGACCACGCTCGAAGCGATCGGCAAAGTGCTGGAAAACGCCTACATGAAGGGCAAGAGTCACGCCATGGGCGTCATCGCCGAGGGGGCCACGCCCAAAATCCACGAAGTGGCCGAATACCTGCAACAGCACGAGATCGGCTTCGAGGTGCGCGTGACTGTGCTGGGGCACGTGGTGCGCGGCGGCAGTCCCAGCGCTTTCGACCGTCTGCTGGCCACGCGCCTGGGCGTGAAGGCCGTCGAGTTGCTGCTGGCGGGCGAGCGGGGCGTGATGGTGGGCCTGCATGGCCGCGAGATCGGCACTGTCAGCCTGGAAGACGCCACCACCAAACAGCGCTCTGTCTCCGAAGAATACATTCAGATGGCGGAGATTCTGGCCCGGTGAGAACCCCGGCACCGGCACATCCGGAGCGGACCGTTTCGCAGCAGGCTGGGGAACGGTCCGCTTTGTCTATCTGAATGATGCGCACCTGCACCCCGATTTATGAGTTTTGTCTAGAGCAATCGGCCCCGAAGTCGGTATAATCGAGGCGGTGTGCGTATCCGCGCACCTTCGATCGTGGACAGCAGGCGCTGCTCTCCCCGGCAGCCGCCTGGACGAGTAAAACCGCTATTGCAGACTGGAGGAGACTTACATGTTGCGTATTGGTGTGCTCACGGGTGGTGGTGATGTCCCCGGCCTCAACCCGTGCATCAAGCAGATCGTGTACCGCGCAGAAGACGCCGGTCACGAGATCGTCGGCATCCGGCGTGGCTGGGCCGGTTTGCTGAACTACAACCCCGACGCCAGCGAGGAAGAAAAGCTGCACTGGGTCATCCCGCTCAACAAGCAGCGCGTGCGCACGGTAGACCGCACCGGCGGCACCTTCCTGCACACGTCGCGCACCAACCCGGCCAACGTGCTGGAAGACAGCATTCCGGAGCATCTGAAGGGCGTCTCTGCTCCGCAGCACAAAGACAAGCACGGGCGCGTGGTGTACGACTACACCGAGCACGTGCTGAAGGTGCTGGAGCACCTGGGCATTGACGTGCTGATCCCCATCGGCGGCGACGACACGCTGTCCTATGGCGAGCGCCTGCACCGCGAGGGCGTCAAGGTGGTGGCCATCCCCAAGACGATGGACAACGATGTCTACGGCACGGACTACTGCATCGGCTTCTCGACGGCGGTCACCCGCTCGGTGGAGTTCATTCACAACCTGCGCACCAGCGCCGGTTCGCACGAACGTATCGCCGTGATCGAACTGTTCGGGCGCAACTCTGGCGAGACTTCGCTGATCGCCGCCTACCTGGCCGGTGTGGATCGCGCCATCATCTCCGAGGTGCCCTTCGATGTCCATCGCCTGGCCGAGTTGATCCTCAAGGACAAGCGCGAGAACCCCAGCAACTACGCCATGCTCACCATCTCCGAGGGCGCGCGCATGATCGAAGGTGAGATCATCGAGCGCGGCGAGGCGGATGCTTATGGGCACAAAAAGCTGGGTGGCATCGGCGCGGTGGTCGGCAGCCTGCTGAAGGATATCACCAAGCAGAATATCATCTATCAGCAGGTGGCCTACCTGATGCGCTCCGGCGCGCCAGACTCGCTCGACCTGATGGTGGCGGCCAACTATGCGCAGATGGCCATGAGCCTGGTCGAACAGGGGCGTTTTGGCCGGATGGTGGCCTTGCAGCGTGGTCTGTACACCGACATCAACCTGAGCACGATCATGCAGGGCGTCAAGCGCGTCAACGTGGCCGAGCTGTACGACGTGGAAGAATACCGGCCCAAGGTGCGTCACGTCTTCGGCATGCCGATGTTCCTGATGTAGTCCGCCAGGTTCACTCTCCCTTGAGACGAAAGGCGGGGAGCAGCCTTTACAGGGTTGCTCTCCGCTTTTTTTCCGCTTTTTTGGGGCGTCTGCGCGCCCGCAACGAAATCGGAACCGCAGACCTGCCGTCCTTCACAACGTTTCCGGTGCTGCCCGCGTATTTGGAGTAGAATCTGCATGACGACGATCCCCATTCGGAGCACAGGAGTGACGAGCATGGAATACACCATTCACGGCACAGTGATGCAATCGCTGGAAATTCGCCTGCAGCAGGGTGAATCCATCTACACCGAATCCGGTGGCATGGCCTGGATGAGCGACGGCATCGAGATGAAGACCAGCGGGCGCGGGGGTCTGGGCAAAGCGCTGGGGCGGATGCTGGCAGGCGAAAGCCTGTTCCTGACCACCTACACCTGCACGGCGCCCGCGGGGATGATCACCTTCACGCCGGAAAGTCCGGGCAAGGTGATTCCCCTCACCCTCAAAGCCGGTTACAGCATGATCTGCCAGAAAGACGCCTTCATGTGCGCCGAAGAAAGCGTCGAACTGGAGATGCACTTCCGCAAGCGCCTGGGCACGGGGCTGTTCGGTGGCGAAGGCTTCATCCTGCAGAAGCTCACCGGGCCGGGCACGGCGTTCGTGGAGATCGCGGGCGAGGTGCAGATGATCGAACTGAAGGCGGGCGAGCGGCTCAAGATCGATCCGGGGCACATCGCCATGTACGAACCGACCTGCGACTACGATATCACCATGATCAAAGGGGTGATGAACTGGCTGGGCGGCGGCGAAGGGCTGTTCCTGGCGACTATCACCGGGCCGGGCAAGGTGTGGCTGCAGACCATGCCCCTCAGCAACCTGGCCGAGAAACTGCGCTCGTACCTGCCCTCCGGCAAGTAGCCGCAGCCAGGCAAACAGCAGGCCCCGGCAAGCAGAGTTGCCCGTCGGGGCCTGTGTATCCGAAAAGTACGCCGTCCGCTAGGCCTGCTTTTCCTCTGCCGTGTCCGTCACTGCGCCGGTCAGCCTGAGCACTTTGGCGTTGAGCACGCGCACCAGGTCATCTACTTTCACCTCCAGGTTGACGCCGCGCTGCCCGGCATTGACCAGGATGGTCTCGTGCTGCCGCGCCGCCTCGTCCAGGTAGACTTCCCAGCGCTTGTGCGTGAGAGCCAGCGCGCCGATGCCGCCCGTCTTCAGCCCGGTGACCATCTCCGCGCCGCGTTTGGTGGGCATACTCACCTTTTTCTGCCCGATAGCCTTGGCGAAGCGCTTGAGATCGAGCGTCTGATCAGCGGCGATCATCACCAGCGCGTAGCCGTCTTTCAACTGAACGACCAGCGTCTTGTAGACCTGTGACGGCGGGAAGCCCATAGCCTGGGCCGCCCCTACCCCATCGGTGATCTTCTCGTCATAGGTGTGTACCTGGTAAGCCACGCCCTGCGCTTCGAGCAGGCGCATCGAGTTCAGCTTCTCAACCTTCTGTGCGCTCATGCGGTTTCTCCCTTGTGGCGCGTCACAACAAATCGCGCGAGACCGGCTCGCCCAGATAGCCGATCACCTGGCCGTGCACGTCCAGCAGCGCATCCCGATCGATCGTCCATTGCCGTTTGCCGTGCAGATCGTAGACGACCTGCCCCTGCACCACGCCCGTCTGATTGCCCTGCAGATCGTAGATGCGGGTGCCTTCCACATAGCCGAGCATTTCACCATCGCGGGAATAGATACCTCGTGTGTTCATCGTGTGCTCCCTTCTATCTCCGTGCGTGCTGCCTTCGATACCAGGGGGCGCGGCGCATATGCGTCACGCCAGTCAGACCGCATGAACCACGACGGGTCGGCTGCCGGACGGGTCAGCTTATCCCTATTATAGACCATTCGGGACGGGAATGGGTTCTCGCGACAGGCGTATCTGCCAGGCAGAGAGCCGCTTCATCACGGAGAACACAGAGGGCGCAGCGGTTACCCAGCGATGGCGAGTGAGATTTCTTCTCGCCCGCTATGTTTCCTCTGTATTCTCCGCGCTCTCTGTGGTGAACGCTACAACGTGATGCTGGGCCGGTATTCGCCGAAGACGCCGCGCAGCACGCCGCAGATTTCGCCGAGCGTTACGTCGTTTTCCACGCAGGTGATGAACAGCGGCATCAGGTTGTCTGTTCCACGCGCCGCCGTCTCCAGGTGTGCCAGCAACTCGCGCACCCTGGCGTTGTCGCGTTCCGCCCGCAGACGGGCCAGCCGTTCGCGCTGCGCCGCCTCGATGGCCGGGTCCACGCGCAGGATGTCCAGCGCTGCGGTCTCTTCGCCCTCGGCCTTGAACGCATTCACGCCGACGACGAGCTGCTCGCCGCGCTCGATGGCTCGCTGCGTGGCATAGGCCGCCTCGTTGATCTCGTTCTGGATATAGCCCGCTTCGATGGCGGCCAGTGCCCCGCCCATGGCGTCTATGCGCGCGATGTATTCGGCAGCGCGGCGCTCGATCTCGTCGGTGAGCGCTTCGATGGCGTAGCTGCCCGCCAGCGGGTCTACCGTGTCGGCCACGCCGGACTCATAGGCGATGATCTGCTGCGTGCGCAGCGCCACCTGCACCGCTGCTTCGGTCGGCAGGGCCAGCGCCTCGTCCATGCTGTTGGTGTGCAGACTCTGCGTCCCGCCGAGCACCGCCGCCAGCGCCTGCAACGTCACGCGCACGACGTTGTTCTCCGGCTGCTGCGCGGTGAGGGTGCTACCGCCCGTCTGCGTGTGGAACTTGAGCTGCCAGCTACGCGAGTCCTGCGCGCCGAAGCGCTCGCGCATGATGCGCGCCCACAGTCGCCGCGCCGCGCGGAACTTGGCGATCTCCTCCAGGAAG